>CAIRSR010000020.1 GCA_903881315.1 uncultured Thiotrichales bacterium
CACTCTCGGCCTTCCAAAAGAAAAACGGCCTACCCGATAGCGGTGGTGATCTCGACGACGCGACCTCACAGAGTTTATTTGCGGCGGCCTTTTAGTTTTGCTTTCTTAGAATCGGTGATGAGGGAGCATCACCGATTCTGGTGGGGTGTGTCGTTGCGGTGGCCAGCATTAGAACACCCACACGAACAAGCACCCGCGCATCACAAACCTCTATAGCGATTCATTCAGGGCATTCAGATAATCATCGTAGACAAAGACCCGATTACGGCGCTGTCCGGTTAATTCCCGGGCAATGCCGAGTTCTATTAGCGTTTGCATTGCCTTCGCGGCGGTAGGAAATGGCAAACGGGTATCGTGGCACAATTGTTTTAGATTACAAACCGGACGCCCGCGCAGGGCATTAAATACCCGCAGGAGATTACTGGCCCCCCGTCCTCCCGGAAGCCGCTCGGTGTCGCGCTGAAAGAGAGAGACCAACCGCCGTGCCGTTTGTACTGCGCCGGAAGCGGTCTCTTCAACCCCTTCCAGAAAGAACGCTACCCAAGCCTCCCAATCGCCCGTGGCGCGCACATGATTCAATAACTCGTAATATCGGGCGCGGTGTTGTTTAAAATAAAGGCTTAGATACAATAACGGCTGACCAAGTATCTTCGCCTCATACAGCAACAGGGCAATGAGCAAACGACCCAGGCGGCCATTGCCATCCAGAAAGGGATGAATGGTCTCGAATTGTACATGGAGCAGCGCCACTTTCACGAGTATCGGCAGTGCGTTTTGTTTATCGTGGATAAACTGTTCCAGTGCCGCCATACAATGTTCAACCTCATCGGGTGGCGGCGGCACAAACAGCGCATTACCTGGTCGAGTACCACCAATCCAATTCTGGCTGCGGCGGAATTCCCCAGGCGTTTGCGTGGCCCCGCGCCCACGAGATAATAAATGAAAGTGCATCTCGCGGAGCAACCGATTACATAAAGGAAATCCCTCTTGCAATCTTGCCAATCCGTGCTCTAACGCAGCAACATAATTCGAGACCTCCACCACATCGTCCTGCGGCACCCCGGGTGCCTCATCCAGCTCAAAGAGCAGCAGATCCGAAAGCGAGGACTGCGTACCCTCGATCTGCGACGACAGCACCGCCTCGCGGCGCACGTAGGTATAGAGGAATAGCTGCGGGTTGGGTAACAGAACCGTGATGCTGTCCAGGCGGCCCAGTGCGAGCGTCGCCTTTTCTAGTTGAGAATGAAGCGCTTGGCCGTATTCCAGGGGTGGCGTCGGCGGCAAGGGGTGCGGCACGTAGGCGCGCACAACCTCTCCCCCCTCCCAGCGAGTGACGTAACGGCCCACCTCATCGCGCTGCATCGTGTTGGAACCTTTAATAAGGATCTGCGTTATTAAAGAAAAGCGCCCTTCGCTTTACTATAACAGCGTTTCCTTGGTCGGGGAAGGGTTGGAGGGGCCTTTGCTGACCTTGTTCATTGTGGGTACAATCGCTATTCTCTTCCTCGGAGTGGGTGTAGTGGCAAAGACCATTCATCGGTTAAAGATCAAGAACTTCAAGAGCATTGACAGCCTAGAGATCAACGGGCTCGCGCCCTTCTCGGTATTTGCGGGCCCCAATGGCTCAGGGAAAAGCAATTTCTTCGACGCACTCTCCTTTGTCAGTACCTTTATCGTGAGCGGTATTGAGCTAGCACTCCGTGCCCATGGCGGGTATGACAATATCCGTTCTGCGAAACTTCTGCCAGACAGTCCCCATACCTTTAGCCTCGAGATCTCCTGCGCATTATCAAATTTGTTGCTCAAGAAAAGTGTGGCTGTAGTTGACTATTCCCTCAGCATCCATGATCTCGATTCGACGCCAACGATTGAAGAATCTTTGTCCATTGATGGTAATGAATGGCTGGCCAGAAAGGGCAAAGAAATCATCACCATGAAATTGTTGGGCCGGGAAAACACACCGTTTAATATAGCATCTGGAAACCACTCGGCGCTGCCGTTCTTCCTCATTCCATCTCTGACGACTCTACTTAGTAATATTAGGCTGTATCGGATCGACCCCCTCGGTGCAGCCGCGCCTTCTTTATCAGACCAGGATCCCTCCTTACTGGATCGCAAGGGACGCAATCTCGCCCGCGTTCTGAATCGTATGGAACGTAACGAAGATCTGCGTGAAACCATCTTGGATCTTATGCAGATGATTGTCCCAGGGATTGAGGGCATTCAAACAGCAAAGCAAGAGATTGATAGCAGTACCGCTATCTTGTTTAAGGAAGCGGGCACGGCGCGGCGTTTCCCCGCCCATATGGTCTCGGATGGGACGGTCTACGCCCTTTCTCTATTGGTCGCGGTGCTAGACGCTAAAGAGGACGATGGCATTATCCTTATCGAAGAACCCGAGCGCGGTCTGCATCCCAAGGCCATTCAGGCGCTGATCGATCTCATCCGCGACAAGGCCACCCCCAATCGCCCGATTTGGTTGACCACCCACAGTGAATCGGTGGTGCGGAGACTGCGCCTCGAAGAATTGGTGCTGGTCGATAAACAGGACGGGCGCACCGTAATGAAATCGTGCGATAGCGGGAACATCACCCTGGATTCCCTTGCGCCCTTGGGGCTGGATGAGGCATGGCTTTCTAACCTATTGAATGGGGGCGTGCCATGGTAAGGGTGGGCTTTGTCGTCGAGGGGGACACAGAAAAGGCGTTCGTCGAGAGCGTCCGATTTAGCGACTGGTTAAAGAATGACTATGGCCTAGAGGTGGTGAGGCCAGTGGTTAATGCAGCGGGAGGCGGTAATCTTTGTTCGCGCCGCATCTGCGACCTTGTGAAAAGTCTAAAGCTCGCGTACCAACCAGAAAAGATTGTGGTGCTTGCGGATCTCGACCCAGACCAATGCGCCCCCTGTATTACCCAACGCAAGGAGATCATTGGGACAGAAGGCATCGACCTCGTGGTGATTGCACGCAAGGCGCTAGAATCCTGGTTCCTGGCCGATACTGCCGCCATGCGCCATTGGACGGGTGACAAAGAATTCTACGAACCAGAACCAGAAGATCCGGTGATTGAACCAGAAACTCGGAGAGGTATGCCGTGGGAGCGGTTAAAACAGATTCGTAATACCAAAGGGCGTGGGCCGGGCGAGAAGCTCCCCTTCGCCAAGAAGTTTATTACGGATCATCATTTTGATCTAAAACAGGCAGCAGCCCACCCAAATTGCCCAAGCGCTCGTTACTTTGTTCAGAAGCTTGCGGCGCTGAGTGGCGGGGTAGCCTGATTCTTATCCCACCGCGCACTTGCCGACGAGTGACGATAAGCCCTCCGAGGTTGACCCGATGGAATCAGGTGGCGTAGGAAATAGCCCGCTGACCAAGAGCGGGGTTGTGCCTGGTGGGGTTCTACCTCACGACGGACAGAAGATCCCGCCGGAGGTAAAACATTTGGTACAGTCAATGGGCGTCTCCATTGAGAAACAAATAAGCCGATCCTCTCATCCCCTCTTTGGAAAATTCAAAGACTCTCCTATTGATAAGTACCTGGACGGTATTCAGAGGGACGATGATAACGCGCACGTTCTAAAAAAGATGGACAGGTGGTTCCATTTCTCCTATTTCATTGTGCTCTGCCGTTGTTTGTCTTATTCCAAATAATGTTGCTATCCTTCAGTCAATTCTACAAATTCTGGCAGGATTTGTTGGTGGGCTTGGCGCAGGTTATGGTATCGGCTCTAAGAAGAAGGCTTAAGGATCACCCCATCCCCAAGCCCCTTCCCACTCCTGGGAAGGGGCTTATATCAAAATCAAAACCCCCTACTTGTTCGGCACCAGCACACCCTTCTTCAAGGTCTCATCCCCGAGCGCTAGATGATCGGTCATCGACCCGGCGGGCGCGGTCAATGGCGCGGCGAGCGACACCCCATTCGCATCGAATTGGTTCAACATCGCGGTCATCTGTGCGACCGTCTTAAGCCCCGCGTCGGTAAGCGTCGCCTGACTCGTCGGTTCGGGCAGCAGCGTAATTGCCCCCGCCACACCGGCCTCGCTACTCGTCGCCCCATGCAACGCCGCCCGCGACCAATTGTGTAGCGCCATCTGCGGATGCGCCCCCGTCACCAGCGCCGGTATCGCCGCATCTATCGAATTTAGGATCGCCCGCTGCAGGGTCGAGAGTGCTGACCACTGTTTGGTGGTAATCGCATCCGCCTCCGAGACTGTCAGCGCATTCAATTGGTTGGTACTCAAGACCACCACCTGTGTTGGTTTAAGTGCCGCAATCTGATCCACGGTGAGTTGCGGGATCTGATCGAGGGTGAGCGCCTTGATCGCAACCGTTGTTATCGCCGCGACCGCCGCCGTGGTAAGAAGGCCGATGTTCGTACCAAGGGCCACCACCTGGGTCGAGGTCATCGCCGCCACCTGGGTAGACTGCAGCACCCCCAATTGGTCTTGGGTCAGGTTCGCCAGTTGATCGGTCGAAAGCCCGGGGATCTGGGTGGGTAGTAAGGCCCCGAACTCGTTTGTGTCAAAGAGGCTGATATCCGTCCCGAGCGCGGCAAGCTGTGCGGTGCTAAACGCCACCACCTGACTGGTCGAGAACAAGGGCAATTGCACGTTGCTAAATGCCCCAACCTGCGCGGTCGTAAGCGCACCGACCTGCACCGGCTTGAGAGCCACCAACTGGGAGTCGGTGAGCACGGCAATCTGCGCAGTCGAAAGCCCCCGCACCTGGGTGGTGTACAGTGCCGCGACATCGGTGGTCGTGAGGGCGACGATATTGACATCGATCGCCGCGAGCTGGGTGGTCGTGAGCGCCCCCGCCTGGAGGGTCGTCAATACCCCAAGCTGATCCGGAGTGAAAGCCGCCATCTGCGCGGTGGTGAGGCCATTCAACGCAACCGCACTCATCGCGGCGAGGTCAGTGGTGGACAGCGCAACAATATCCGTACCGAGTGCCGCAACCTCCGCCGTCGTCAAGAAAAACGCCTGGCTACTGGTCAGCGCGGCAATCTGCAACGAGGACAGCGCCACCACCTGGGTGGTACTGAGGTAGCCGACCTGAAGGGGACGCATGGCACCGACCTGATCCACCGTGAGTGCGGCAATCTGATCGGTCGTGAAGGCCCGTACCTCGGTCGTCGTCATCGCCGCCAACGCAGTGGTGGAAAGCGCACTGACATCCGTATCGAGCGCGACCACTTGGGCGGTTGAGAGCGCCACCACCTGGTTAGTGCTGAGTGCGGCCACCTGATCGCTCGTGAGCGCAGCCATCGCGGCGGTAGTCAACGCCGCTACCTGCGCGGTCTTGAGGGTGTTTAGTTGGTCGAGGGTGAGTATCGCGACCTGGTTGGTGGTGAGTGCGCGGATCTGGCTCGTGGTCAAGACCGCAATCGCGTTGGTCTCCATCACCGAGATGTCGGTATCGAGGGCCGCTATCTGTGTTGTGGTGAGTGCCATCACCTGGGGTGTCGTGAGCGCCCCGAGCTGATCCGAGGAGAGTGCCGCTACCTCTGCGGTCGTAAACGCCACGATCTGCGCGGTGGAGAAGGCCGAGAGCGCACCGGTCGCCAAAGAAACAATGCTCGCCCCAAGAGAAGCGATCTCGCTCGTCGTCATGGCGACCAAGACCGTCGTCGAGAGCGTAAAGATGTCGGCCCCGAGTGCGTCCAGTTGCGCCGTGGTAAACGCGCTCACTTGTGTCGCACTCATGGCCTGCAGCTCGTCTGGCGTGAGCATAGCCACCTGGGTGGTGGTGAGGCCGCGCACACCACTCGTCGTCATCCCGAGCAGCGCACTCGTCGAGAGGGCGACAATATCCGCATCGATGGCGACAAGCTGTGCCGTGCTAAGGGCACCGACCTGCTGTGGGCGCAAGGCGGCAAGCTGATCCGAGGTGAGGGCGGCGACCTGATCGGTGGTAAGGGCGCGGATCTCGGTCGTCGTCAGTGCCGCCAAGGTGTCGGTATCGATGACCGAAAGGGTCGTCCCGATAGCAACCACCTGACTGGTTGACAATGCCGCAAGGGCGCTGGTCGTCAAGGCCTCGATGTCGGCACCGATCGCGGCGATCTGGGCCGTCGTCAACGCCTGCGCCTGGAAGCCACTCAGTACGCCGAGTTGATCGGTGGTAAGCGCCACCATCTGATCGGTGGTCAGGCCACCGAGTTGGGTGGTGGTGAGGGCCGCCACATCTGCACTCGACAAGTATTGAATATCCGCCCCAAAGGCGTTGATGCCCGCCGGCGAAAACGCCGCAACCTGCGCGGTGGACAACAACGGGATGACCGAGTGATCGAGCGCCAACACCTGGTTTGCGGACAGCACCCCGAGCTGCGCGGGCCTAAGCCCCATCACCTGGTCTGCGCTCAGGAGCGTGATCTGCTCGGTCGTGAGCGAACGGATGACGGTCGTCGCAAACGCCGCCACCACGCTGGAGGAGAGATTATCAATCGCAAAGGCCGCGACCTGCGTCGAGGTAAAGGCCGCAACCTGGGCCGGCGAGAGCGCCTTGCTCAACTCCGGGTCAGAGGTCAGGACATCAACCTGGGTGGTGGTGAGCGCGGCGATCTGCGCGGTCGTGAACGCGGCAAACTGGCTCGTCGAGAGAGCGCCGACCTCAGCACTGTTCAAGGCCGCAACCTCAGCAGGCGTGAGGGCCGCTATCACCGCCGTCGACAAACCCCCAATAGCGATGGGGCTTAACGATTCTACCTGGGCGGTGGTAAAGGCCGCGACCTGGGCGGGCAAGAGTGCGCTGGTCTGATCTAGGGTAAGCGCCGCCAACTGATCGGTAGATAGGGCCCTAAGCTGCGCGGAGGTCAGGACATCGATCTGATCGGTGGCCAACGCCCCGAGGGCAAGCACCCCAAGGCCCGCAACCTGGGTGGTGCTGAGGGCACGCACCTGGGCTTGCGAGAGCGCGTCGATCTCTGCTGTGACTGCCGCCAAGTCGGGGAGGTTCAGCATCCTCACCTGGCTCGTGGTCAGGGCAGCAACGATGGTGGTGGAAAGCGTCTGCACCGCATCGGGGCTATCGAGTACACCCACCTGCGCATTGTGCATCGCCGCAATCTGGGTCGTGGTGAGGCCACTTAAGTCGGGCGGGATGCGCGTCAAGGTCAACACCTGGGTGGTGGTGAGGTATTGTATCTGGCTCGTGGTGAGTGACGCCACCGCTGCCGAAGAAAGGAACGCCACATCCAGCACCACCAATTGATTCGAGGTCAGTGCGCCGACCTGCGCCGAGGTCATCGCCCAGTGGGTGAGCGCCGTCAACTGCGCCGTGGTGAGGGCGCTGACCTCGGCTGGGCGGAGCACGGCCAACTGGTCAGCGGTCAGGGTGACTATCTGATCAACCGGCAGCGCACTAATCTCGGCAGTCGAGAGGGCGGCAATGGTCGCCGTCGAGAGGCTCGGTAGATAGCCACCTAGGCTTAGGAATTGCGCGGTATTGAGGGCGGCAATCTGGGTGGGACGGAGGGCAGCCAGTTGATCGGGTAGTGCGGCGATAGCAAGCAGTTGATCCGGCGTAAGCGCCGCCATCTGCGTGGTGGTGAGCGCGGCGATGATCGAACTCGGCAAGGCCGCAATCCCAGCCCCCAGTGCCCCGAGTTGCGTAGTGGTGAAAGAGGTGACTTGGGTGGTGGTAAAGGCACTCGGGTTCAGTAGGCCAAGCTGGCTCGTCGAGAGGACGCGGATATCGGCAGTGGAAAGGGCCGCGACCGCCGCTGTCGAGAGATAGCCAATGTTGGCACCGAGGGCGGTGACCTCGGCCGTCGAGAGCGCCAACACCTGCGCGGGCGTCACCACCCCAACCGCCAGGGCCGAGAGTGCGGCAACCTCGTTGTTGGTGAGCGCCCCGACCTGGATGGGCCGGAGTGACGCCACCTGATCGGTCGTGAGCAGTGGGATCTGATCGAGCGCGAGGGCGCGGATCTGTGCGGTCGAGAGGGCGGCGAGCGCTGCGGTCGAAAGCCCATAGAGGTTGGTGAGTGCGGCGACCTGGAGTGTGCTGAGCGCAGCAATCGAGGTCGATGTCCAGGACATCGGGCTCATCACATTGACCTGGGCCGTGGTCAGGCCCTTGATCTGGGTGGTGGTAAAGGCCGCAATACTCTCCGGCGCGAGATAATAGAGATTCGTGCCGAGGGCCGCGACCTCGGCACTGGTGAGGGCAACGGTTTGGGCGGTACTCAGCACCGCGAGATCCGCGCCTGGGATCATCGCGACCTGCGCGGTGGTGAGCGCACCCAATTGCAAGGGGCGTAAGGCCGCCACCTGTTCAACCGATAAAAACTGGAATTGATCCGCACCGATAGAACGAATCTGGCTGGTGGTGAGGGCACCGAGGGTGGTGGTCGAGAGGCCCAAAAGCGAGAGCGCGGCAATCTGGCTCGTGGTGAGCTGTGCTATCTGTGCGGTGCTAAACAAAGGACTGAGCACGCTCACCCCAACCTGGCCAAGACCGCGTACCTGGCTTGAGGTAAGAGCGAGAACCGCTTGCGGCGCGAGTTCGACGAGGCCAACCCCAAGCGCGTTCAATTGGTTGGTGGTGAGCGCCGTCACTTGCGTCGTCGAGAGCGCGGGGAGCGCCAAGGGCGAAAGGGCGACAATCTGGTTGGTGGTGAGGACGGCAATCTCGGCGGTGCGTAACCCGGCCACCTGATCGATGGAGAGGGCACTGACCTGGCTCGTCGTCAGGGCGACCACCTGATTGGTACTGAGGGCCGCGACCAGCGAGTTTGGTAGGAAGGGGATGGCATCAGCACCGAGGGCCACAATATCGGCAGTGGTGAGTGCCGCGACCTGGGTTGAACGGAGCGCGGCAAGCTGAACCGGCCCCATACCGGCCACCTGGCTCGTGGTGAGTGCGCCGATCTGTGCGGTGGAAAGGGCGCTGATGGTCGTCGGCGCAAGACTACCAAGCGCGAGGGCGGTGATCTGCGTCGTGGTGAGGGCGACCACCTGGGCACTGCTAAAGCCACCACCGATGAGTACGCTAATCTCGGTGGTGGTAAGGGCGCGAACCTGATGGGTGGTGAGAGCCGCAATCGCGCTAGTCGGCAAAAAGCCAATGTTGGCACCGAGCGCCGCCATCGCGCTGGTCGAGAGGGCCGCAACCTGTAGCGTGCTGAAATAAGAAAGGCCGGAGCCGAGTGCGCCGATCGCGGCGGTGGTCATCGCGCCGACTGCTGCGGTTGACAAGACCGCGAGGTTTGGCCCCAAGACACCGACCTGCGCAGTGGTAAAGGCCCGCACCTGCGAGGTCTTCAGGGCCGCTACCTGGGCTTGGGTCAGGGCGTAGACCTGATCCAAGCCCAGCGCAGGCACCTGGGTGGTGGTGAGGGCGGCAATCGCCGCCGTCGAGAAGCCCGCGATGTTGACTGGGTTGAGTCCGGCAATAGCACTCGTGCTAAACGCGGCGATCTGTGAGGTCTTGAGGGCGGCAAGCTGGTCTAGGGTAAGCTCGCTCGCCTGGTAGCCGGTGAGTGCGCTAAGCTGCGCGGTGGTGAGACCGGCAATGGTGGCCGGGGCCAAGGCAGAGAGGGTAAGCGCGGCAAACTCGGCGGTGGTGAGCGCCCCTACCTGAGAAGAGGTAAAGGCCGCACCGACCAGGGATACCTGAATGGGCGTGAGCGCCCGCACCTGGGCGGTGGTGAGGGTCGCAATGGTATTCAGCGGCAGGTACGAGAGGCTGGTGCCGAGGACAGCGAGTGCCGAGGTCGAGATTGCCGCCACCTGCGCCGAAGACAGGGCATCGAACGACAGAGGATCGACCGCCGCCATCTGGGCGGTGGTGAGTGCGGCCATCGCGCTGGTGGTTAGGGCCGCGAAATTGCTCCCGAGCATCATCACCTGATCGGTGGTGAGGGCGCGTACCTGCGCGGTCTTCAGTGCGGCAATCTGGCTTGTGGTAAAACTCGCGATATCCCATATCGGCAGTGCCGCAATCTGACTGGTCGAGAGCGAGGCGATCACCGTGGTACTTAGACCCTTGAGCAAATCCGGTGACAACGCCTGGAGGGCGCTGGTGGTGAGTGCGCCGAACTGCGCACTCGTCATCGCCGCCAGTTGATCCGGCTGTAGAAAGCCAAACACGGTCGGGTCGAGCGCACGGATCTGGCTGGTGGTGATCGCACGGAACTGGCTTGATGTCATCACCCCAAGGCCGTTCATGAGGAACGCACCGAGCGGGCTGACACTCACATTACCGGTTGTGGTACCGATTGTGGTACTAAGAGCCGCCACATCACTCGTCGTCATGGCAGCAAGGGCGGAACTGGTGAGCGCCCCGATCGCCTCGGCGGAGAGCGCCCCAACCTGCGCGGTCTTGAGGGCACGTACCTGTTCCGCCGTCAGCACCCCCACCTGGTCGTGGTTGAGCGCCCCAATCTGGGTCGAGCGCAACGCGCCGATCTGGGTGGTGGTCAGCGCCTCGATCTGATCGCTCGTCAGTGCGCCGATCTGGGCGCTGGTCAGGGCGGCGATGACCGCCGTACTGAGACCACCGAAATAGGCCGGGGCCAACACCGCTACCTGGGCCAGATTCAAGCCAACCATCTGCGAGGTCTTGAGGACGGCAAGCTGTTTTGCGGTCAGGGCCGCCACCTGATCGGTCGAGAGCACATTGAGCTGGCTTGAGGTAAACGCCGCGACCTGGCTCGTGGTGAGGCCGGCGATGGTGGCCGGGTCAATCACCGCGAGGGCAGCGGTACTCAAGACCGCCATCTGTGAGGTCTTGAGGGCGGCGATCTGATCGGGGGTCAGCGCACCGACTTGTTCTATCAAGAGTGCGCCGATCTGGGCAGTCTTCAGCGCGACAATCTGGGCGGTGGTAAGCTCACTCACCTGGAGGGTCGAGAGCGCCTGGATCTGGGAGGTGTTAAGGGCGGCCAGGGTCGCGGTGTTAAAATAGGTGGGATTGATGGCACTGATGTCAGCGGGCGAGAGGGCGGCGACCTGCGCGGTCTTCAGGGCAGCAATCTGCTGACTGGTGAGGGCGGCTACCTGATCCGAGCCCAGCACCGCGAGCTGCGCCGTCGAGAGCGCACTCGTCACCGTCGTAGAAAATCCGGCAAACGCGGACGGGTTGAGCCACTGGATGGCCGCCGTAGAAAGGGCCGCCACCTGAGAAGACTGCATCGCCCCCAGTTGATCTGGGCCAAACAGCGAAAACGTCCACGCATCAATCGCACGTACCTGGGTGGTGGTGAGGGCACGCACCTGGCTTCCGGTCATCACCCCGAGGCCATTCATCAAGAACGCACTAAGTTGGGTGAGCGAACTGCTCGCACCCGTCGTGCTGAGGGCCGCGACATCGGCGGTGGTGAACGCCATCAGCGCCGATGTCGAGAGCGCAAACAGCGCCGTCGGCGAGAGGGCCGCTATCTGCGAGGTTTTCAGCGCCTTGATCTGATCCGCCGTCAGTGCACCGACCTGGTCTTGGGTGAGGACGGCGAGCTGGCTCGTCTTTAGGGCGGTTATCTGGCTCGTGCTGAGGGCGGCAATCTGATCGCTCGAAAGCGCGTCGATCTGGTTGGTATTCAGCACCGCAAGCGCCGCCGAGCTTAAACCCGCAATGTTGGTCGGCGTAATCACCGCGACCTGCTGGATATTCAGGCCGACAATCTGCGAGGTTTTCAGCGCCTTGAGCTGCGAGGCGGTGAGGGCCGCGAACTGATCGTTGGTGAGGAGGTTGAGCTGGCTGGAGGTGAAGGCCGCAATCTGCGCGGTAGTGAGACCGGCGATGGTCGCGGGTGCTATCACGGTGAGCGCACCGGTGCTGAGCGCTGCGAGCTGCGCGGTCTTCAGGGTGCCAATCTGATCAAAGGTCAGTGCGCCGATCTGATCGATAGTGAGCGCACCAATCTGCGTGGTTTTCAGCGCACCCAACTGACTGGTGCTGAGCGCTGTGACCTGGGTGGTGGTGAGGGCTTGCAATTGTACCGTGCTAAACGCAGCCAAGGCGGCAGTACTGAGATAGGCGGGGTTAAGAACGCCAATATCCTCAAGCGAAAGGGCGGCGACCTGCGCGGTCTTGAGTGCGCCAAGCTGGCTTGCGGTGAGGGTGGCCACCTGATCGGTGGTCAGTACCGCAATATCGGCAGTCGAGAGGGCCGCAATCGCCGTGCTCGAAAAAGACGCAAAAGCCTCTGGTGCCACCACCTGGATGGCACTGGTCGAGAAGGCGGCCAGTTGGTTCGACTGCAGCGCACCCAGTTGGTCGGGCGTGAGTTGCGAGACGGTAGCGACGTCGAGCGCGCGGATCTGGGTGGTGGTGAGGGCGCGAATCTGGCTTGAAGTAATCACGCCAAGGCCGCTCAGCATAAAGGCGCTGAGCTGGCTCGCGCTGGTGGAGCCGGTGCCGGTGGTACGCAAGGCCGCAACATCGGCGGTGGTAAAGGCCTGCAAAGCAGTGGGCGACAGTGCCATGATAGCGGTAGGTGACAAACTCGCAATCTGCACGGTCTTGAGCGCCCGCACCTGATCGGCAGAGAGGCCCGCAAGCTGCTCGGGCTGAAGTACGGCGAGCTGGGTGGTCTTTAGGGCGGCAATCTGGCTTGTGCCAAGCAGGGCAATCTGATCGCTCGTGAGCGAGCCGAGTTGGGTCGTGGTGAGCGCTGCAATCGCCGCACTGCTAAGATAACCAAGAGGTAACGCCGCAATATCGTCGCTATTCAATACCGCGAGCTGCGCGGTCTTCAGGGCAGCTATCTCAGCCGAGGTAAAGCTCGCCACCTGGTCAGCGGTCAGCATGGCGACCTGGTTGGTGGTGAGTGCTGCCGTCATCGCCGAAGAAAAGGTAGCAAAATCAGCGCCTGGGATGGTCGCGATGACGGCGGGTGCGAGGGCTGCGAACTGGGCCGAGGTCAGCGCCGCGACCTGATCGGCGGAGAGGGTCGCGAAGGTGTCGGCACCGAGGGCAGCGATGACCGCCGTGGTGAGGCGCGGGATCTGGAGGGTGGTGAGGTCAGCGAGGTAGAAACTCGCGAGATCGGCGGTCGTAATCTTCGCAACCGAACTCGTCGCGAGCCCGGAGACCGGATTGGTGCCTAACACAGCGATGACATCGGTATTGGTAGCAGCCATGATCTTCTCCCCCAGAACGCCATTCCATCGGGCAGCACCCGCTGACCCGAGCCTACGATCGCGCAGATTAGCGGATTACCACAAGCTTGTATAGTGAAAAATTGGTAAAATAGAGAGGGAGTCACATAAAACGATGGCAGGTAAAAAGTAAAAACCCCTCCCCAATTCCCCTCCCGTAGAGGGGGGCTCCGAAGGTGTGGGGTGGTTAATCAATCATTTTATGCTGCTCTTGCTATATAGCAGAACGTATGGGATAGCCCGAGCGGAGCGAGCTAGCGGGCCGCTGTGGTGGAGGATGGGGATGGGGGCTTTCCTAGTGAACTACCCGTCGGGTAATCTTGCGCGACAATTCATCCGTTGCATTCAATGAGGAGATCATCTCACCACCCACATTCATCAAGCGCTCAAAATCGTGAGACGGAATTTCCTTTGGGTCTTCAAAGACCAATAGCGACTCATAATTAACTTCACAAAGGTTTAGGTGTTGCAGCGAGATTGTAGTCAAACGCGCCTTATCACGCCCCGGGATTCCATAGATAAACAGCGGCGTCTTCGCGGTCTCAATGCAGAAATCGACCCGATAGTGCTCTGCTAGAGAAATCCCAGGCACCAGATAATCCCGCACAACCCGCTCCTCGGGAACCGTTGCCACTATCTGACCATAGAGGTCTTCGTAGAAGGTAGACGCAACCCGTGAGCGACTGAGAAAGGTAAGCGAAAATACCCGGGTCAGCACCTGCCCAAGACAGAAAACCGCGCCGACTATCTGATCAGAAGCCGTCTCAATAAAAAAAGCCCCAGTGACTGGATCAAACCTCGCCCCCTCCAGGGCCACCACCTGTTCCAAGAGCGTCCGCCTCGCCCCCTTGAGTAATCCATCAATATCATTCTCATAACTAAGATGCATCAGGGTATGCCCACCATCACTAAGAACAAAGCCACCGGTTCCTGTTGCTGTGACATAGATAGGATACCCGTCGCCATCAGGATAATGAAACGGCGTGACCAGCATTACCTTCCCGGATGGGCGCTTGATAACCTTTATCGAGTTATTGATCTGACCACGCAGAACCAAGTCTTCAATGGTTGACATGGGGCAGTTAAGGACAAGCGGCAATCAGTTTCGGATTAGCGGTAAGCAATTCGATACCACCGATGGTACAGTCACCGTCATCGGTAAGCAGTTTCCAGCCGTGCTTCAGACAATTCTTGATGATCAATCCATCGTTGAAATCGATCGCGCCATTTGGCATCTCCTTCAACACAGAGAATAAATCATCCCTTGCCAGGCACGTATCATGCGGAGCCGCGTGTCTCACTATCTCCTTAATATCAGCCACGGCATTCTCGGAAATCTTCCGACCTAGGATCGATGAACGGAAATCTTTAAACCTAGGGTAATCTTCCTTCAGCGCCTCGTATTCGAGACGAAGGTAGCGATTAAAGTACTCACTAAGGACAAGGGCATCGACCACGGACTGGGCCTTTGCCTTTAGTAGTTTACTCAAGGCATTTGAATAAACAGCAGCGCCCCGAGATTTTGGTTTGCCGGTGGGCGGGTACAAAAAGAGCAAGACATTGGCATCAATGAAAATCTTCTCGCCAGCCGAGAAACGGTAGTTCGCTATGTGATGCGCCTTATTCTTCGTCTTCATCGGCATCCTCTTGCCATGCCTGGTCATATAATTTTTGATTAGCGAAATAGCGCTTCGCGTTAGCGATGACACGATCCAGCATCACGCGGTCGTCTTCAGTGATATCCGTGCAGATAAGATGTTCTGTCAGAAAATCATCCGTATAATCTCCGCCGTATAACTGACCAATCACGACATTGAGAAAGGCGGTAATCATTATCTCGCAACCAGCAAAAGAGAGCCTAACAACACGCCCCGCATTCAAGGCCGCCGTCATCTCATCATAAACCTTCTGGCCGTCTTCAGCGGATACCCATACTGGGCCCTGGATGATCTCGGATATGCTTAGCGTGGCACAATCATTCATTGTAGTGTTTCCCATTATTTTCTTGATTCAGAAGTCAAACGATAACTACTACGATCTGCCGTATTGATCTCAATGTTAATGACCGTACCCGGAAATGAGGCATCAAGGCGCTTTAGCGTTTCGCCCTTGGGGCTCAACTCCCAATAGCCATCATCCGATACGATCTGGATATGCCCTTGGTTCATGACAATAAACTCACGGATTAAATTTAGCCCTAACCCACCTGGCGAACGCCCTTGACGAGTAGTGTTTCCATCCGCCAAGGCCCATTGGATGGCCTGTTCGGAGGTCATCTTCTTGCGAAGATCCTTTAAAATTCTACGACGAATCCCGATACCAGCATCAGCAATACAAAAATCTAGACGTTGTTTTCTTGGGAAGTATTGACCACAGACAAAGATACCAATCTCACTTTCCGCATGATCTTTCGCATTATTGCACAACTCAAGTGTACTTTCTTTGAAGCTACGAGACAAGGCCTGCGACATGATCGGCAGCCCCTTTCCAGACAAATACTCGTTCAGGTAATGCGGAACAAGGAGATTATCCCGCACGCTGAATTGCTGGTAAGGCATAACTGTGTCATTCGTGTCTCTTTGCGGAGGGAAACCATAATTGTTAAGGAAACGGTTCTTCGAGAGGATGCCTTGAATCTCCGGTCGCAAGTTCCGAATAGTAACTGTATTAGGGGTGCTCTTCAATACAGCGCCAAGGGGAGCGCACATATTGGCTTCAAACCATGTGCAGCCCGCAAAGTCTAGCGCAACCTGCTCGAGAAAGTACCGATCCAATGTTGCCGAAAGCGCAGCTAACCTGGAGAACCCTTTAAGGGAACTGTTGATATTGCCAACGGATACGGAAGACACAGGATCACTCATTGCACAGCCCAACAAAAAGGTTCATTCGATCGAGACCCCATGGTTCGCGCCCAATAATCAGAACTACACCTATGCGCATTATGGTGCAAGACAACACCGACGCTACAGCCTACCCACCAAAGTGTAGCAGATTTTGTTAAGGGGTAGAATTGTGAGATTAACCGCGCTGACAGCCGTTCTCACCCCCTTCCACTTCGCCATCCCACTGATATAGCGCAGCAAATGGCAGCATCCAGAGGCACGGGTAGGGCTGCCAGGGACAAGCGTTTCACTTGTCAAAAGAAAATCCCAGGGGATGACGCGAAAGGGCCGAACCAGGGCTTATCAACATCGCAACAAACCCATTGCTGTCGAAGCGCACGGGGAATCCCCTTTCTGGTATCATGAGGCCCATCAACCTCGGCCAGGTATTCCATTCCCCGCCATGACCACAACCCATTCCGCACAACGCTCCACTGAACTCCTCGACCGACTGCGCCGCAATCTCGAGCAGGTCATCTTTGGGCAAGGCGACAATATCCGGAAACTCCTCGCCGGATTTGCCGGCGCGGGGCACATCCTCCTCGAGGATATTCCTGGCACCGGCAAGACCACCCTCGCCAAGGCCTTAGCGAAATCGGTCAACGCCACCTTCAAGCGCATCCAATTTACCCCCGATCTCATGCCCGCCGATATTATCGGGCTCTCGGTGTTTCACCCAACCAGCCAGAGCTTTCATTTCAAAGAAGGGCCGGTATTCACCCAAGTTTTATTGGCGGACGAGATTAACCGCGCCTCTCCCCGTACCCAATCAGCGCTCCTCGAGGCAATGGCCGAGGCACAGGTGAGTATTGATGGCGCGGTTTATCAATTACAAGAACCATTCTTTGTGATTGCAACCCAGAACCCAGTAGAATACCACGGCACCTATCCCCTACCCGAAGCGCAGCTTGATCGCTTTGCCATGCGCTTTGGTTTAGGCTATCTTAGTGTAGAGCAAGAAATTGCAATGCTCTCCGAACAAGAAATAGGCCACCCATTAGATCATCTGCGCCCGTGCCTAGAGGTCGCCGACGTGTTACAGATTCGCCACGACGCAGCCAAGATCCGGGTCGGGGACGCGATGCGGCGCTATATTGTCGAATTGACGGCTGCCACCCGCAAGATCGCCGGGGTTCGTTTAGGCGCAAGCCCACGCGCAGCACTCGCGCTCATGAAATGCGCCCAGGCCCTTTCTTTAATCGACGGCAACGAATTCGTTACCCCCGAGGCGGTACAAGAATTAGCGGTCGCGGTGATTGCCCATCGCATGATGCTCGACCCGCAGGCCCGCTTCACGGGGACGACATGCGAGGGGATTGTTGCCGAACTCCTCGCACACACGCCAATCCCGACCTAACCGTGAGTGAACCCAACCAAGCGTTGAATTCCAGAAGTGCCGCGCACCATGCCGCCTGGAGATTCCTCACGACCCCCATTATCGGTAGGCGTCGTTTTTCTCTGGCAGCGTTTCGATTTGTCACCAATCGTAGTAACGCCATCAAGCAACGCCTCACCAGTGGCGGGAAGCTATTGTTTGGCGGGATTATCGTTTCTGGGCTTTTGACGATTGATGTCAATAAGACCCCGGCCTACCAGGTCTTCTCGTTACTCTCTGCCTTACTGCTCATGGCAATTCTCATGAGCCTACGCTTTCGGGCGCGGATAACGATTAGCCGCCCTCTGCCGCACCATGCCACCATCGGCCAACCCGTTGCGTATACGGTCACGATAATCAACCAAAGCGCAATAGCACAGGATAACCTATTGGTCATGGAGACACTGCCAACGGTTTATCCGACCCTCGCCGAGTTTCAGGGCAGTGCTGAGCCTCGCGGCAAGCAACGCAATTGGTTTGATCGGCGCGTTGCCTACCATCGTTATCTCTGGCTCCAGAAAAAGAAACAGGGATTTACGACGAAGGCCGTGACAATTCCCCGGATGCCAACCAATGGTGTCTGCCGCGTTACACTTACGCTGATGCCAGAGCGGCGCGGTCGCATTGAATTGGTGGGCCTTACCCTAATGCGACCCGATCCACTTGGGCTTATCTTGGCCTATCAATTCCACCCACTGCCTGCGACCCTGTTGGTTCTGCCAAAACGTCACCCGTTGCCGCTCGGTTTTCAGATGCCGGGGACAAGGCATCACCTGCCGGGTGGGGTGCAAAGTTCTGCGGCGCGTGGCGACGCGGAAGAATTCGTTGCCCTACGGGATTATCGTGAGGGGGATTCACTGCGGCGGGTCTATTGGCCGGGTCTTGCGAGATACAATAAGCTATTGGTGCGAGAACATCAGAATGAATACTTTACCCGCTACGGATTAATCCTCGATACCTTTTCTACGCCGGATCCACAGATATTGGAAGAAGCGGTCTCGCTGGCGGCGAGTTTCGCCACACTAATCGATTGCGGCGATGCCCTGCTCGATCTGTTATTCGTCGGGGATAAGGCGTATCACTTTACCGCCGGGCGGAGTATTGCGCACCTCGAACAGATCCTAGAGATCCTTGCTTGTGTTTCTGCCAATACCAGCGAGCCTTTCTCGCGCCTTGCCAACCTCTTATTGTCGCAAGCGGCGGTACTCAGCAGTTGCGTGGTCATCCTGCTCGATTGGGACAGTGAGCGCCGCGAATTGCTGCGCCAATTGGATGGGCTTGGTCTTCCCCTGTTGGTATTACTTGTGGTGTTACCGAATCAGCCCGAGATTACGCCGCTCCCAATCTGGACTCATCCGGCGTCACGTTTGCAGATTGTCCCCTTAGGCAAGGCCGCCGAGGTCTTGGCAAGATTAGCGTTATGAATATCCCATTCCCGTTATTATCGGCTGCGTTATTATTTTGGGGTTGGCGCGTCGATCATCCTCTCAGCGCAGTGGTGATGGCGCTACTGCTCGAGGGCAGCCGGTTTATTTCCTGGCGGTGGCACCCAGCAGACCGTGAGCTATATCGCGTGTCCGATCTCGGTGCGCTCATCCTGGTGGGTTTGGTACTCTATTCGCAGATAACCGGTGAGCGCACGCTAAACTCAGTGCTAAATGAGATGCAGATATTTCCCCTGGCCTTCTTTCCGCTCATGCTGGCCCAGGCCTATACCGGCCGGGGCGATTATCCATTAAGTGGCCTGTTCTATGCCATGCGTGCGCAATCGCCAAACGAGCGGCTCGCCATTCGTTTAGATTATCCGTTCTTTAGCATTTGTCTACTCTCGGCGACGGTGAGCGCGGAACCATCCCTCTGGTATTATCCAGCCAGTGCGTTACTCATTGCCATAGCCTTGTGGTTACAGCGCCCGAGGCGATACAGTCCCTCTCTGTGGGTTCTGCTCATGCTATTGGTCGCACTACTGACCGAACAGACACAAAACGGTATCCTCTTCATCAATCAAACCCTCGGCGAGATCCTCAGCGAATGGGCCGCACAATCCTTCCAGGGTGAACCAGACCCCTATCAACAGAATACCGTCATTGGCTCGATCGGGCGCATCAAACTAAGAGAAAGGATCCTGTTCCGAGTAGATCAACCAGCACCCTGGACTGTCCCTTTGTATCTCCGCGAGGGGAGTTACGATCGATTGCTAGGAAATACCTGGCACAGCTCGTCTGCAACCTTACGCACCTTGCAGATTAGCGAGCCGGTCGGTCATTGGCAATTGCTCGACAATGCGCCAGAAAAGGCCACACTCACCATCCACCAACATTTCACAAAAACCGCCGCACTCATTCCAAGCCCCCAGGGTGCGGTGCGCATCGAAGGATTACCCGCACTGACGCTCGGTGTCAATCCATACGGGGTAATTAAGGCCAGCGACCTCGCCGATTTTGCCAGTTACCGAATTTTTTATAACAAAGAAAACTCGTTTGATGCGCCACCCAGCGCTACCGACAAAATAATCCCCGTGCGAGAAAGGCCCGCGCTCGCAAAGATCGTTGCTCAATTGCAATTGGCCGGACTGCCAGAACACCAGGTATTAGAACTGTTGTACCGATTCTTTAACGATAACTTCCGCTACTCGCTCATCCTCACCAACAAGGGGAATACGGATACACCAATCTCGCGTTTCCTGCTCGAGAATCGGGTGGGCCACTGCGAATACTTTGCCACGGCCAGCGTATTACTCCTGCGCGAGGTTGGGATTCCAGCCCGCTATGTCGTCGGCTATTCCGTTCAAGAAAAAGAAGGCACGCGGCGAATTGTTCGCGCACGTCATGCCCATGCCTGGGCCTCGGCCTATCTCGATGGGGTGTGGCAGGACGTGGATAATACCCCCTCAACCTGGGCCACCATCGATGAGGAAAACGCCCCGTATTGGAGCGCACTAACCGATCTCTGGTCGAGGATGTGGTTTGCAATCGATCAATACAAACATTCCAATGAACCTCAAGCAACCTGGCCCTGGATACTATTGGCCGCTGTACTTTCTGGAATTATGATCTGGAGAATTTTTCGCGGCACCAGTATTCAAAAGAAAAGTACTGCCATTGACTTGGCCCAGCAATCAAACAGCCAATCACCCTTTAGCGAAATCGAGGCGCACCTCACCCGTCAGGGTTGGGATCGGGGAATTGGTGAGCCGCTTGGCGTTTGGTTGCGCCGGATAGGGCACAGCGAATTGTTTTCTTTGTTGGCGCTGCATTACCGCGATCGTTATGATCCGCTGGGTTTATCACCAGACGAAAAACAATGCCTGGTGGATGGGGTAGCAGCGTGGCTGAATAGTAAGGGCGTTGCCGCGCATAAAAGGCCTGGGGCAGCGGGTTGATTCGGTTATCCCCCCCCTGTTCTTCGGTTGGTTATATTAAAAGTACCCGACCCTCACGCGAGCGGCAACGCCCTCCCCTGCCCATAAACCCGCACCCCATGCAGCAGGATACCCAAATCCGGCTGCGGCGGAACCCGCTCGGTAAGAATCCTCTCAATCGCCTGTTCGCTTAAAACGATAAGACCAGAGCCGCGCCAATTATCAAAACACTCCTGGTGCGCATCGCGATTCGCCGCGACCAATCCCCTACCCTGCTGAAGCAACTCGCTGCGCCGCACAGCAATATCACGCTGTAATGATTCCCACAGGCCTTGGCGAACCAGAATCCCAAACCCACTATCCGCCAATACCTCCGCCTCCGCGAAATACTCATAAAACAGCGCTTCCTTCTGTTGATGATAAAGAGAAACGAACATCTTGATTAGCCCGCCAAGAAGACTAGCCAATTGATGTTGCTTCGCCCAATCCGTAACCAGCGCCTGCCTTTGTCGTGTATTGTGCAAATCAACCAATGCCTCAAGCAACGCACGCCGCGCGGCCCGATCGGGGAGCAAGATAAACGCCTCCTCTTTTCTCCATAAGAAATTGGCATCGTTTAATATCACTAAAGCCTGCTCGTTCCAGCGTCGCAACAACCCTTGCGGCAAATATCGCCGCAGGCGCAGCGCAGTATCAGGAAACCAATCCCCACTCGCTATCCGCAATTTAGCAATATACAAAGCCTGATTTAGGGTGCGTACACTCCCAGCTTGGCATGACTCCCCCAGCGCTTGATGAAGCAACAGGCTGAATACCGTCATCCACAGATCAGAAATCGGCAAGGTCGCACCAACCAAAGCGGCGACATTGCGTAACAAAAAGGCCGCGCCAATCCCGAACGGATCGCCATCCGGATCCTCGCGGGTCTGCATTGCAACACAAGCCGCCGCAATAATCTCTTTTGGTTGAGTGCGACAATGGAGTATAGTCGGTGCATCCAACCAAACGCCTGGTTTGATATTAAGGGTCGTTGACCAAGGATTATGCGGATCAATCCCGCCATGACAACTAAAATGAACACGCACCACCGCATGACTGTCGGCAAGATAGTCATAATGAGCCAATGGCTGTAATTGATGCACCTCCTGCCAATAAGAACAGATCGCATCCACCTCACAGCGCACCATAAAAAGACGCTGGTCGGCATAACCCTTTTCTGAATTCCCATAGCAGCCATTGCCCTCGTAGTACTGTAATCCCAATGCGGGCCCAGGAAGCGGTGCGTACTCTTTATAGCGCAAGCGCTGACAATACTGTTGATAGAAGATCAGGCCAGGAAAATGATTGATCCGATCCGAAGAGATCGGAAGCCCCTCAGCACTTAAGGTCAGTGGCAGCAGATGACTCCCCCCCACCGTAACAAAGGTGAGCCTATTGAGATCAAAAGACGTGGTGGATCTCGAAAGGGCCAATCGTAATGGTTTCCATAACAAGTCATCTAATTGGTACGCTGCGTCATCCCAAAATCTTGTTAAGCGCTGCTGGTGCGCACCAGTTTTTGATAAAAATAAACCAAACTCGGCCAGAGAATCGAGAAGGCGTTTCGGGTCAGGCGTTTCTTGCCAGAAAGGTGGCCTATCACGACACAATAACAATAGACCATGCAATGCGGGCAGGGCAATCCAGATTATCAACCATTGCCCCTTTTCCAGAGACGCAATCAACTCGTGTAAGGATAATTCCTGGTAAGGCACAGTTAGGTATCGATATTCCTCTAATCCAGCGACCTCGGCACGGACGCATCGATATTCTACTAGTAAGGTATTATAGTGATGATAAACAATCTCACCGAAAGCACCCTGGCGGCGAATCTCGAGGGCCTTCAGACGAAGTTGGCGACGAATCTCTTTAAGTTTTTTTACGATCAGAGGAGCCGTTGGCTCAAGGTGGGAATTGTCAATCTCATCAAGCAATAACTGGCTCAGTTTGCGTCCTTGGATCGCCGAAACAATGGTCGGAATCAGTGCGAAGTCTTGGCGCTGGAGCGCAGACACCAGCCAATTTTTATGAAAGCGCAGATAGTCACCGCGTTTCTTGGCGGTAAGTTCGCTACGGCCAAAGGTCGGCGCGTCGAATTCCATGCCAAGCGCCATCTCTTGGCTCGCAGTTCTATACCAAGAGGAGAACTCGCAATCAGGTTCTAACAATTCACTGGCATTGGCGTAGATCTTAAAGCGTAGGTCATCGTATTCGACAAAGACCCCCTTGGGGAGGGCAAGACTAATCTGTAAAGCGGCACGGTAATCCTCCCAGGCGGCGGAAAATTCTGTCGCGTACGATACCTCCCTAATCGCGTAGAATCCCCCATTGCGCGACGCAAGATGCCACGGTTACTATAAGCAAGAGCAAGATCATTGCCATAGCGAGCCAACCAATGGCTGTACCCCTGCCGCTGAATCGTATTCTTGCGCAAATCCAAGCGCAACGCAATTGCCATATTATGATCATCAAGCGCAGCAGTAAACTCACCTAACCCACCCTGCAATAGTCCGCGATTGCTGTAGGTAATAGCAAGGTCGTTTGCATATTGGACAAGCCAAACCACATAATCAGCCGGAGCAATTGCCAAATGGGGACAGAGCGCTTGACGTAATTCAATGGCTGCGTCATAGTCCGTTTTCGCAGCAAGATAGTTGTCACGACATCCCGTTTGATCAGCGAGGGCCTGACGTAGGCCACCACGATTGCTATAAACACGGGCAAGGTCATTACCGTATTGGACAAGCCAATGCTCTAGGCCATGTTTCTCAATAACCAGGGCGCATAGATCCTTGCGAATCAACAAGGCCTCGTCATAATCGCGACACGCGCCCGCAGTGTCACCCAGGGCGTTACGCAATATGCCGCGATTGTTATAGACGCTCGCAAGCTCATTCGCATATTGTAAAAGCCAATCTTGGCTCCTGACTGGGCTATTGGCATGATGTTGACGACTTAGGTGCTGACGCAAGGATTCTCGTATCGTGATAGACTCGTCATAATCCCTGCGACTGCCCGCAGAGTCACCTAAAGCGGTTCGCAAAAGGCCACGGTTATTGTAAGCGCTGGCCAGCGCATTACCCTCCCGCAACAACCATTTGGAATAGACCACTGGATTATTGGTACGGTGAGGACGAAGCTGCTCACCAATTCGTATCGCCACGTCGTAGTCGCGGCGACTGGCAGAATAATTACCAGAATCGCGCTTTAGAAGGCCACGGTTGTTATAGGCATGAGCAAGAACATTACCATATCGCGCAAGCCAGGCAGCGTAGCCAGACGGATTCTTGGTAGGGTCGGGACGTAATCGCTCGCTAATCTTGATAGCGACATGGTAATCCGCCAAGCTACCCCTGAGGTCGCCTAATGCGTGACGCAGAATGCCACGGTTATTATAAAGCTCGGCAAGATGTTTGCTATTTTTAGCTAACCAATAGGTATAATTCGGTAGGTTACTCTTTGGATCCGGACGTAGTTGTTCACGGATGGCAATCGCCGCATCATAATCACGACAGCTAGCGGTACGATGACCGCCATTGTTATGCAAAACGCCACGATTATAATAGGCATTGGCGAGGAGATTCACCGCTTGCGCATTATGCAATTCAAAATCAGCAACATTCTTGCGCAACGGCTCAAGTTGATCAATGAGCGTAGTCCAACATTCGTAGGCCCGCGCCTGATTACCCTGGCGAGTATGGTGAAGCCCTTCATTAAACAATTGGCGAATGATCATTGTCTACCAGAATAACAAAAAAGGGTAAACGGATACTTAGGATAAACCTTCTGCTCGGCACCAATAGATTGTCTTGATACAGAAACAAACCCTATCGATAAAACCGCCAGGAGGTCGGAGAGCAGAGACGGTATCTACGGGGCGAATTGGTGTAATCACCGAGATTCATGGGGGGGGGTTGTAATAAAACCGATCGATGCGCTCCAGAAAATACGCCACCCTCACAGAAAACTTGTGCTGATTTCGCCGCCAAAGAGTATGCGCACTATCAACTCGTGGGGATTTGGCATCTCTAGGCGCAGACGTACAATATTCTGGCGCAATAATAAGGTATCGTCTATCTCAAACTGTAATTCGAGTAGATCACTGCCACGTAGATCACGCGAATAGAGCTTAACGGGAGATTCCATCTTAGGAATAAATAAAACAACCTGTGGTGGTTCTCGGTCGGGAGAAACCTCGGACAATCTCTGGAGTGTAATCGCGAGCAACCCATCCTCCGCATTCTGCCTAATCGAACGGATCATCCAAGACAGCGTAGCGGGAATCTCAGGTAACCGGGCGGGGCTCGCATCCGAATCAGTGCCTTGATCTGGCTGTTGTACACCGCGCCGCCCGTGGGGAAGAGCAGAAGGAAACAATTGATCCAAGATTAGCAAAACATCACCCTCGACCTCCCACACAGCCGAGGTGTTTTGTAAATTCGAGATTTGTGCTGATGCAGCAGCCATGGTGATAGGGTCTCCGGCAGAAATAATCAATGGATAGTAAAAAGCCACAAAACTAACCACGCAGTATAGTTTATCGTTACCCAAGAGGCCATAGTAACCCCGGTCTGCGCACCTACAATCCCCGCGCAAGTCTAGTCACCATGTCGCAACCACGAGAGCCCAGCGGCAAACAATATTTCGCACAAACGCTTGACAGGCGCATACCGCAAGCGGTAAGCTCGCTTTCGGCTGGAAGATGCAACAAACCAGAGACCCGTAACGCACAGGCCAGCTCTCCCCTTGCATCCTCCCTTGGGTGCGAGGGGTTTACCTGTCTCGGATGAGTGGGTTACTGCAATAGAACCGTTGCTTGGGCAAAAACCAAAGATTACGCATCCGAGATGCTGTCAATTCCAACGACAAGCGCGTTGAATTCGCCTTGGGGGTATGCTAGATTAGGCTGCTCAGTACAGTTACTCTTAAAGAATGCTACCCGAAGTTATCGCAATCATTCACATGATGATCCGACGCCTGTTTCTTTTGGTGATTATCTTTGCGGTCTCCCTCGCGCCCTGCGCAATATCGGTAAGCAGGGCGGACTCTCTAGCGGACGAGATCCACAAAAGGGCAGAACAAAGAGATACCGAGGCCGCTGCAACCCTCTGCCGGATGTATTACAATAACGAAATTGCAGCAAGGGATTATCATGAACCGGATTATCATGAACCAGTGCAATGGTGTAGAAAGGCCGCTGCACAAGGCAGTGCAGAAGCACAATTCTACCTCGGACGCCTATATGACGACGGTCATGGTATTGCGCGAGATTACGCGGAAGCAGCAAAATGGTATCGTCGAGCAGCCGCGCAAGGCTTCATTGAAGCAGCGGCCCATCTTGGTATTTTTTACGACGAAGGCATCGGGGTCGAACAGAATTATGTTGAGTCCGTGAAATGGCTGCGCATGGCCGCCCTACGAGGGAACCCATTGGCCCAATGTAAATTAGGCATTAACTATTTTCTTGGGAGAGGGGTCGAGAAAGATTATGCAGAGTCCTTAAAATGGACACGCATGGCTGCCGAACAGGGCATGGCCGAGGCGCAATATAATCTGGGTGAGGCCTATTATAATGGCGAATCAGTCCCGCGTGATTATGCTGAGGCAGATAAATGGTTTAGTGAGGCAGCAAGGCTTGGTTATGAACCGGCCAAGAAAGCCCACAAAGATGCTCAGAAACACAATAGCGATATTGCGCGAAGTGGTTATTACTCGGCCACCGCAGTATTGATTGGGATGGTTGCCCGCACCCTTTTCTTCAGAAGAGGATTCTAGGCCGTCCAATCGGGCAAATACGCTCGAGAACGCCTGGATAGTCGTGCGTCACGGTCAAAAGGTCTTCCCTCCTCGGGAAATTCATCGAGAAACAGTACCCACCTTGGCGCCATCGACTGAAGCCCCCATCAACAACCCCCTCCTTTACTACCAGACCAAGCACCCTGGAGCCCTGCGCCCCTTAAGATTTCTTAACAAAAACCTGTTGACAAAGAAAAAACAGTTTCGTAAAATTCCTTTACGGTTGGAAGAGTCGGCAACAGAGCGCCCTTTGCGCCAACTGGCTCTCGTCGCCACGCAAGTCAAAGAGTTTCCCAAATCATCCGCCTCTTCGCGCTAAAGCATTATCGCAAGAGGCTTTTTTTATGCCAAAAACAGGCCGCCACTCCCAGCGGGCGGATGAACCATGACCATTATTTCTATCCCAGCCACAAACAACATCGCTGACCCAGAGGTTCGCCGTGTGCTTGAGGCGCTCCGCATCGCTGTTGAAACCCTGGCGGGCAACCAAGGTCTCGTTACGGATCAGGCGGTTACCAAAGGGGAGCTAAATCATATCGGGCTGATTGGCCTCAAGGGGTCAAGCATCTACAACCCGGCAAGCAAAGCCGCAATCCAGCAGGCCAACAAGCCCGCCATACCGCCAATTCCGCTTAACGTCAGCGTAAGGTTGACCACAAGCAATCTGGCCATTATCACCTGGACGGTACCGAGCTTCGCCGATGATATTGATCACGCAGAGATTTGGCAGGTAACAATAACCGCCTTCTCTAGTAAGAATGATTACAGCAAAGGCGACGTGGTCTCCTATCTGGGGGGCTATTACCGATTTATCACCGATCACACGGCGGGAAACTGGGCTGCGGCGGATGTCGTAGCCGTTACGAGCAGCTCCTTCACGCCATCAGACGCCGACACAGTCACCGAGAGCGCATCCAAAAAGGCTGTCCTTCTGCTCGATACCAACGGTGCCGCGTTCTTCTGGGTGCGACTCATCAGCGCCCAGAATGTCGCCGGCCCATTCCAGACCTTGGCCGCAACCGTTGCCGCCTCCGCTGGAAATGTCCCGACAGAACATAACAGCTTGATTGGATTGCAAGGTGGCACAACCGACCAGTACTACCACCTCAACGCGGCTGCGTCGGCACTCTTCACCTCGGGCTCCCACCACCAACTCCTCCATGGCAGCGCAAGCCTGCCAACCTGGGGCGCAGTTGACCTCAGCGCCGATATCAGCGGCAACCTACCAGTAACCAACCTTAATGGCGGGGCATCCGCCAGTAATGTGACTTACTGGCGTGGTGATGGGGTATGGGAGGTACCGCCTGGCACTGGTGTAAGAACAATTACCATTGCCTCTGCCAATGGCGTAGCGGGCAATAGCAGTGGTGGTGCCGATCCAATTTTAACATTATCCACCACGGCAAACGGCATTCTTAAAGGAAATAATGCCGCGATTACTACAGCAACTGACGGAAGCGATTATCTTTCCCCTTCCTCTGGGGTAACACTATCGCAAACAACCAGTCAAAGCATTGGCTCAAACGGAAATAGACTAAGCAAACTATGGACAACCGATCTAAACTGCAGCAACACAATCAGCGGAAATATCAACGGCTCTAGCGCGTCGTGTACTGGAAACGCCGCAACCGCAACAACCGCAAGCGCTTGCTCTGGGAATTCAGCAACGGTGACCGGACTTTCCATAACAACCGGAAAGACCCTCACCGCTAATAATAGCCTCACACTCAAAGGAACCGACTCAACAACGATGACGTTCCCATCGTCGAACGCAACCATTGCCCGAACCGATAGTGGACAGGTATTCTCCGGGACAAACTATTTAACCGGCACCGTTGGGTTAGGCTATTCATCGACAGGAGCAAAGCAGGTATTTATCGGTAATCAATCGATTGGAGATGATAGCTCAACAAATATCTATTTCTGTGCGTCGAACGTAAACTATAACTGGCGATTAGTTACCAACGGGTGGAATGCCGGACAGTTTGAATTATTATCATCAGCAACCGCTGGGGGAATAGACTTTACCAATCCGCCAGTGCTGCATTTGGATCATAACGGTGCGCTGACCATTCTCGGAGGACTCACAGTAAAGAGCCCTACCCTAATAACAACAAGTACGGCATTCACAAATGGGGCTGGCGCTAATACCGGCACACTAACCAATGCCCCAGCATCAGGAAATCCAACCAAGTGGATCCCAATGAACGACAATGGCACAACCAGATATCTCCCCGCCTGGTAGAAGGAAACCGCAATGACTGACACAACTGAAACCAACATAGTGATCATAACGCTCGGGCGTAATCGCACGAAAACACAATCTTTTAATGATGCTGCACTTGCAAATGGCTATCAAGAGATAATAACAACAACCAAGACTGTTTCGGTCACCACATCCTACGACGAACTAATGGCAGCAGGTGGTACACCGAACGGTTATCTGGCAAGTATCGGCATCACCGGAGAAAATGCTAAATTCGCAAATAGCCTAATACCTGGCGCTAGCGCAACAATCATTTATCAGGAGATTAGCGCTGCACCAAATCCTGTTACGGCACAGGCCTTCGGGGCTAATATCTGGGCTGCTCGCTGCGATGAATTCGACCGACAAATGATGCTAGATGCCGCAAAGATCCGCGATGAACAGGCAACCCCAACAGTAATATCCTAACCAGGGAGCTTGCAAAATGATAGCATTCATGGTTCTGGGATTACCAAGATCAGGAACTGCCTGGGCCGCTAATTGGCTAACCACCGACAAGACAATTTGCCTTCATAACCCAATGAGCAGGTACACACCAAAAGAAATAGAAAAGCTAGAATTTGGCGATCGAATCATCGGGATTTCTTGTACTAGCTCTTGGATGCTGGGCGACTGGGTAGATAAACATCCCGCACCGAAGATTATCCTCGAGAAAGACAGCATCGCTGTGAATCAATCACTACAAGGTCTCGACTTACCGCCATTGTCATTACAAAGCATTTGTCGTTTTAAAGGGCTCAAAGGGAAACGTGTGGATTATCATTATTTATTTAATAAGACACTGGCACCAATAATCTGGGAACATCTTATACCAAATATTCCATTTGATGAAGCGCGACACCATGAATTATGTGGTCACCACATTCAGCCCAATCATGCGGTTGCCTCACAAGGAATAGGCACAATCAACAACATTCTAGAACAGATCCGGAGATCAAGCAATGAAGCGTAGCGTATATAACAAAGAACGGTATCCTATTTATTTTAGAATCAATAGCGCCACGGAAGACTTTTTTAGAGAAACATTTGGCGATGCAGGCATAAGCGATGCGGCAGATGCAATATCAGCGAATGCGGACAATGTCTCTGGAATAGGATCTAATCTATATAATAAATGGGATAGCATCTATTCTCCGCTCGCAACCTCCATCGCATCCCAATACGGTATAACCCCTACTGATCCAGCAGCAGCAAAACAGGCCGCTGCAATCAATTCCGCAACCCAACAACAGATTGAAGGTCTGCAAGGACAAGTAGCCGCAGGCGCTGCTGAGCAATGGAATGCAGCAACTGACGCTAACAACCGGAAGATGATGGCCTATGGCGTTAATCCGAATGATGCAAGATTCGTTGGCGCAAACCGTGCAGCAGCAATGGGAGAAACGGTTGGGGCCATCAATGCAGAAAACCAGGTTCCAGGCACGGTACGCAATCAAGAACTAACTTTCTTGAACAGCGGGTCGCCACTGGTTGGTCAGGCATTAAATGCCTACAATATTGCCAATTCTGGCTATAACTCAGCCGGCCAACTAGACCATCTAGATGACAGCAACAGTGCGAAAATTGCCGGAGCTGCTGGTAGTATGCTGTACGCTCTTGCCTTTGCTTACGGAGGTGGCCACGTTCACGCCCCTCCTGGCCCTCCAAATAAAGATACCGGGATGATCGGTATCCGCGATGGTGAATATGTTCTCCCCACCGAGTCGGTGATTGCCGCAGGTGGCTCGAAAGCACTAGATGATTTTGTAGAACGCACCTATGGGCATCGGCCTGGTGAAAGGTACGCAATTCCAGTAGCGCCCGGCCTGGTTCAGAAATACCTGAAAGGGTACTTCGATGGGGGACTCGTTTCAGATCTCGGGAGTGATGACGGGTTTTCATCACTAATGGACAACACGGACATTTCGCCACTCATCACATCAACAACAGACAACCTAGATCCATCCGCTTTCATGGGAGAAATAGCAAATGTTCCAGATGCGGCCATGGATATTTCATCCTCTGAAAATGGCCTAATCTCTTCTGAGTTAATGCCGCCACCACCCGCGACCGGGCTGGTTTCAGCAGCAATCATTGGCAGCCCATCAGATAATGGAACAATGTTAGGCGAACCAGACGAATGGACATCAATACTATCTCCTTACGCCGACTATCAACCAGAGAACGTGATGGACAGCATTGGAATTTCTGCCAATCCGATTGACAACAATCTCTATGACACAGAAGGCGATTTCCCAGGGCTTATCTCATCCCCTTGGAATAGCACAGACGAGACATCCATCCTGTCGTCTCCAATCGATGGGTACCCAATGCAAAACGATACCGGAACCCCTGAGCCATTCCCAACCGACGGAGTAGGCGCTGATGGAATGCCTAATGATTTAAATAATCCACCTTCAGAAACAGGTCAAACTCCTTCAGCTAAAGACAAAGATAGCGGCAACCCCGACAATATACCAAACTCAAATGAACATCCTGGGAATGCTAGAAACGACAATCAACAAGGAATACCACGTCACAGAACGAATAGCGGCACTGACCATAACTCTTCCGGTCATTCAAGAGTCAGTAGCAGTAATAGATATAGTAGAACCATAGACTCCAATAATCGCCGGAATAACACGTCAAAATCAGTTCCACTAGATCCAAGGATTGGGTTTATGAATAGCGGCGAACCTGGTTTACAAAAAATACCGATTGCCGGGTTCTATCCACAAGCCTTGCCGAAAATATCTCTTCAGAAAGAACCGCGCGATCCTAAGATTGCCAAGGCAATTCACGTTGCAGGAAACAACCCAAGCAAGCGCTACAACGCAGTTATTCGATCCCTAATGGGATGGCCCCCAGAATGAGATCATGAACCCACCACATCGCAAGTTGTATAGCATCTTTCTGGCCATCTAAATCTCTAGATCATAAAACAAATCCAGAATATACCAACTGGATTATCGGGTTTAGACAAAGCATCCGAATCACACGCTATACGATCAGAAAACCAACACACGCAAGACAATAAAATCTGGTGGTGATACATGAGTAGTAATAATTATGTAAATGCAGCACCAATACCGATGACTCTAGGGGATATTGGAAATCCAATCATCATTCAACTTGGTGACGGTAATTATATGCCAACGGATTATTCATCCTATCCGAATATCATAGTTACCGCCATCTTAACCGCAAAGAACAATCCAGAGACCCAATACGCATCGATTATATGCACCAATCTTGATCCATCAATCGGACAGTTCTTGTTTCCGGGGTTTTCCGCTGGAATCTTAACGTACAATAGAGCCACGGACATAGGCACAGCACCAGGCAGTTACGAATTAAGTTTTATCGTTGATTATTACGGAGATACTACCAGCAGAGTATCCTCAGTGGACGGATTGTTGGCTATTCGACTTTACAACTCGAGACCATCCTCATGACAAATCGTAGTGTGCCCGGAAAGATCCACCTCCTTGCTATCGATAGCAGCAATCGACCAACCTTATTTGCAGCATCGTTTCAAGCAGAGGACTATAAACAAAATGGTGTTGGTATCCGTTCCGCTTTGTTTGATGAAGAAACCATGGGGGGAACAATTGTAGGACTCAATCTTCCTTCTGCCATCTCAGTTGATATCCTTAGTTATCATAAACACTTTATCAGCAAACTACTCCCCATCCCGGGAATCGAGAAACCAGGATTGCTTGGGTTCAATACGCTCGGGGAATTCACGCCAGATAACAATGTGATTATGATTGGATCCCCCATTCTACCCATTTCTTTAGAAAACTATTTGCTTAACAGCAATACGCTTGGCGACATTATTCTCAACTAGAACCAGTCACATCATTTAAACTCAAAGGGGATAACGATGGGCACCGTGAAATATACTGACGATGCATACACAACACTTTCATCATCTGTTGGCCCAACTGACACAACAATCCACGTAACTTCATCGGCGCGTTTTTCTGGATTACTCACCGTTGCGGGAGATTATTTCTTTGTAACATTAGCGCAAACAGCGACAGGCACCAAAGAAACCGTCAAGGTAACTAACATTATAGGAACAGCTTGGTCAGTAGTACGAGCAATTGGCCCAAATGATAGTAACATTTCATTCGGGGTAGGAGATAGCGTCACGCTACGGGTTGGCACAAACCTTCTAACCGAATTGCGTAGCGCCTCCAATCAGACACTCGCATTATTTGGAACCGCTATTGGAACAGTGAACGCCTTCAGTGCATCCGTTGGGATAGTCCCGCTAGCACTGGTAGACGGAATGCAGGTCAATATCCGATCACTTGGGGAGAATACAATAACAGCACCCACCTTTAACCTAAATGCTAATGGCGCATATCCAATCACCAGATATGGCGGTAACACTCTTGGCATTGGCGATATTAGCGGAGAAATTATGCTGCGTTATGTCGCTTCCGGGCCACGCTGGGAATTGCTTAACCCAAGCAAGAACGACGACATTATCCTCTCTATTAAACACTTCGGGGCGGTTGGCGATGGCTCTGTGGATGATACCGCAGCCATCAATTCAGCAATATCCTATGTCGCTGCCAACCGTGGTGGTAAGCTATTAGTACCACGGGGAACCTATAAGATAACCTCGCGCATAAATCTATGCAACGGACTATCGCTAATTGGAGAGGCAAGCTTTAGCGGAAGCACTGGCTCGCCACCCGTTCAATTTATCTGCACTTCAGTAACCACTACTGAATGCCTTCTGGGAAACGATGTTAGCAATGTCACCATAGAGGACATCTACATTAGTGGGCCAAGCTCTGGTAGCCAGAGCAATAATATCATTTCCTTCACGGGCTCATGCAGACGCATCAACCTGCGCCGGCTTGTTGTAAACTCTGTGACAACAGGAAATGGTATCAGTATCAATAGCGCAATCACCTTCATGATTGAGAACTGCGTTGCTGTCAATTCAGGGACAGGATTCTATATCGGAGCATCCTGCACCTCTGGAGTGTTGTCCGCCAATTACGCAAACACATGTACCGTCATCGGATATTACATCTTGGGCACCTATATCTCGCTCAACGGGAATGCGGCTGACGGGAATCTGTATGGTTACGAGATATCAGGAAAGTCAATAGGTCTGCACGCTTGTGGAGCAGAATCTAGCATCCGATCAGCATTCTTCTTGAATGGGTGCGAGGGCGTTGTGATAGACGGGTTCCGATCCTATGCTAACAACCAAGCTAATGACACATTCATTGGCTCATTTGTCAATATCAACAACAATCCCAAGAATGTTGTCTTTATTGGTTGCATTGATGACAATCCAAAGTCTGGCACAAGCACTTCGGTATCGTCAACAGATAACAACGTCGGATCAGAACTGTCATTCGTATCGTGCGACCTTGCCAAGGGAATAGTTAGCGCCATTAAGAACACCATTACCGTAGCGAATGCAGCCCAAGCCTACGCATCGTTTAATGGTACGACAATCTCACCAATTACTCCACTAACCAGCCACAATGTAGCCTCAATTGTGAAGAATGGGGCGGGTGATTACACAATTAACTTCACAAACCCATTACCGTCCGCATACTACGTCACTACGGTCAATGGTGCCCCCGTCTCAGGCTATTATGTTTCTGGTGGTGCCGTTACCCTCAACGCATCTTATGTGACAGTTCGCATTGGGTACGGGAATACCCCAGCAGATAGCGCACTAGTGAATGTAATGTGCATCGGTGGTTGATATACAACCACCACAGCAAATCAACAGAAGGAATCAAGCATGGGAACCATAAAATATACCGATGATGCGTACACAACCATAGCCGCATCCGTTGGCGCTACCGATTCAATAATCATTGTAACCTCATCTGCACGATTCTCGAACCTATTAACAATTGCCGGCGATTACTTTTATGCAACAATAGTACAGACCGGAACAGGCAACAAGGAAACGGTAAAGGTCAGCAACATCACCGGAACAAGTTGGGCCGTTACTCGCGCTGTTGGGCCGAATGATAGCAACCTCTCATTTGCCGTTGGCGACGGGGTGTATCTGCGAGTCTGCACTAACGTAATCCATGAGATCCGAAGCGCATCCAATCAGACAAAAGCATTATTTACCATAGCCGGTGGTAGTAGCGACGCCATCACTGCTACTGTCGGAATAGCACCACAAACCTTGGTAGATGGAACCCAGGTAAACATACGAGTAATTTCTAGCAACAGCTCAACTACGCCAACCTTTAACCTAAATAACTTTGGTGCCTGCATAATAACAAAACAAGGCGGCAACGCACTAGCGCCAGGCGACATTGTTGGGGAGGTAATCCTGCGCTACGTTGCCGCAGGTACACGTTGGGAACTACTAAACCCAGTCTGGCCAACCGAAACCATAGTACACTCGCTCTCAGTGGCCAATGCAAATGGTCTTGTCGGGTCGAGTAGTGGTGGTAAGGCACCACAATTAACTCTGTCAACAACCGTCACTGGGATACTGAAAGGAAACGGATTGGCAATTAGCGGAGCAACCGATGGCGGTGATTTTCTTTCGCCAGTTACCGGGGTGACCGTATCTCAAACAGCGGCACAGAATATTGGTACAACCAGCAATAGGCTGGGAAAATTGTGGGCCACCGATATCACCTGTACCAATACTATCAATGGAAATTCAGCCACAGCCTCCGCCGCTTCGACTGTTACTGGATTAACCGTTACTAGCGGCAAAGCGCTAACAGTAAATAATTCGGTCACCCTCTCGGGAACGGACGGCGTAACCGTTACTTTACCAGCAACGAATGCGACACTAGCAGCCACAAACCTGGCACAAACCCATACGGGTATGCCAACATTCGCAGGAGGAATAGCCTTCGCTGTCACGACCAAACCCACGAGTTACACCATAGCCGCAACAGATTACTTAGTGCTCATGAACGGCTCGTCACTTACGGTTACCTTGCCGAGCGCTGCGAGTTATCCTGGCAGGGTGCTAAAACTAGGGGCTGTCTCTTCGGCAGTGACAATTGCCAATGGCCCACTCTATTCCACCGATGGGTCAACGGTGGTAGCGTCATCCATCAACGCAAGATATATTATTGAGATCATGAGTAATGGGGCGGTCTGGTTGTACATGAACGACAACTGGATTTCTGGATAGATTTGATCTAAAAATATCCAGCCAGATCGACAACAGCACACGTCATGAAATAAAAGAGTAGCCTCTACCGGGTACTACCACAATGGCACAACCTGACCACCGCAATAAGACAAGCGGCAGGTCTCGTGCGAATCTTGTGTAAGCCTGGTGGTTTGACTACTATTAAGAAATAGTTGGGGAGAAGAGCAGTTCAGCGAGGTTAAGCGTAAAAACTCGATAACGCTGCAACTGGAAAGAACGATACCAGAGATACCGCAAGAATAAAGATTGACTGAGACATCACGAACCTTGTCGTGTCCTCTCTCGTAACAGGAAATCTGGGAAATGCGCTATCTGCTCCGGCAATAGCGCCATTCCATGAGAACCGAAAGAAAATGGCATAAACCCGAGCGCACCAACAAAGACAAAGCTAAGCTTGATCTGCTCAATAGGATAACCCATCATGGCCAACGCCTGTTTCAGCGGCTGCCATAAACCCTCATCCAATTCCAGGACAGCACGACTCCTACGTCGTGCCAACGGCGGTGGCTGCGAAAACTCCTCTAGCAATAAACAGATCCCCTCCCAATCTGCCGCTACCTGCTGAAGAGCAGACGTCTCCTGCCAACGCGGTGGCAACCCACTCGACAAGATAAGAGCCCCACACAAAGACGGCAGCGTAAAAAAAAGCACCAGAACCTGATCGACGAGTAGAGAATCGCGCAGCCCCCGCAGATTAAACCCTTTTGAAAGCGCGTTTAGACCTTGATATTCCTCAATAAGAACCACCTGATTACGAAGAGAATAGTATTCTTCGATAAGCGCAGCATATGCTTTATCGGTAGAAAATAGAGCATCTTGCCTTCTATTCCCTACGCCAGGGTGTTCCAGAAGAACCGCCCGCACCTCCTTAAACCTTCGCACAACATCGGGCAACTCGGTTTGATGATTAGCACTATCAAGCCCGGCTAAAAGCGCTCTAACCACCTCTTTACCGTGAATAGCCGCAAGACAGGAAGAAATATTAAGATAATGCTTCTGTTCTAAGGTAAAGCGCAGCCAATTGGTGTGGAAACGAAGATAGTTCGCCTCGCGGCTTTGTGCGTTAGGAGAGGCTCGCTGCACGTCCAACTCAAAACACAGGATCAGTTGGCGACTTGTCTCAGCGGCAAAGCGCTGTGGCTCCTTATGCAAACCAAGCAATCCACTACAATTCGCACAGACCTCAATACGCAAACTATCTACTTCAGCAAAGACACCGCAAGACAAGGCAAGACTCAAGCGCAATGCAGCCTGATAATCTGCAAAGGCCCGCTGCCGTTCGCACCGTTTCTCGAGCAATTTTCCGCGATTATTATAGGCATTCGCTAGATCATTACCGTATTGCAAGATCCAGCGACCATAATCATTCGGATCCTGACTAGGATCGGGAGCAAATCGTTCGGCGATACGAATTGCCTCATCGAAGTCATCAAAAGACGCCGTCAAATCACCAAAGGTAATACGCAAACCTCCACGAGTGTTATACAACTGGCCCAATTCAAAACTATCAGCTACCAGAACAATAGTAGATAACAACGCAATAGCAGCATCCAGATCAACCATTGCACCCACAATATCGCCCACTGTCTGCCGCAAAAGACCGCGATTACCATATAAGCGCGCAAGATCACTGCCATGTTTCGCCAACCAATCCGCAAATACATCCTGCTGATTGGCATCCGTGCGTGACTTCTCCCAGAGGTCAATCGCAGCATCGTGATCTTGCAAAGCGCCGGCAATATCGCCAAGAACCCGCCGCAAAAGACCACGATTACTGTATCCGCACGCCAGGTCACTACCATACCGCATCATCCAGAGTAAATAATCCTCTGGTTTCTGCGTATCATCCTGGCGCATCTGTTCGCGGATGGTAACGGAAAGGTTATGATCCTCTAACGCACCAGCGAAATCACCCAGGGCATGCCGCAAAGAACCACGATTATCATAAACACGGGCAAGGTCGTTACCATGCCGCATAAGCCAGGCAACATAACCCTCCGCGTCCTCCAATACGTCCGGGGACGATTGCAAACGAAACCTAATTGCATTATCGTAACCATCAAATAATGATCGAATGCTTTCATCATGCATCATTCTGGCGCCCACAGAAACATTAGCGAACAGTGCGTTTCCGCAACGGGGGTCAAACAGTAACGATGATACTACTACCACTCGCTAACATAGGCAATCAACAAAAACATTCTCTGATTGAAGCGGACGAAAAAGGAAATTCTGCGGCTCCCAATTGGCAGGCATCCAGCCAGCAATCAATGAACCCACCGTGAAATGAAGCGAAGCCAGGGTCAACCGTGCGCAAGAGTTGCACAAATTGGCATTATGTGCGAGATCGACCCTGCCTGCACCCGCCAAGCCTGATGCTGCGTGAGAAACGATGCCCACCCCAACAAAAACAATGACCCATCCTGGCGCAACGACCAGCCCACAGACCCCGCTTAGCTCGGGGGTCGAGCACCCGGTTCGTCTGCATGCGTCACGGACGCCCCTCAAGCAGCCGCGACGCCGCCCGCGCCTAGCGGGGGACTGCCGAGGAGATTGCGCGGATTCACGCCGCAATCCCAGCTCAGGATTATCACTTGAGCGCAGAGGAACAAGGGATTATGCGAAAGGCCCTGTATCGCTCGGCGCGAATTATTCACGACGCCTAAAACAGATTACGGTAACTGCTATGCCGGATAACGCGCGTAAAAAGGCGCTTGAAAAACTCACCAGCACCCCATTGTACCATCGCGGTGATTTTTATGGTAAGGGGCATTTATGATCAAAGTCAAAATATCAAAACCAGAAACAGCAGTCCCTCACAGCAATTTCACCGAATCCGACACCACCAATTCCCGTATCACACAATCCCCCATCACCTTCACCGACCACTCCCGCGCCCTCGGCAATGTCGGCAACCAACGCACATCCCCGCTGGTAATCGTATCACAATAATATAACACCCCATCCCCATACAACGACATCACCACCACCCCACCCTCCGCCTCCGCCGTCAAGCGATAACACGCCGGGCTTACCGCAATCGGATAGCTATAGGTCTTCGTCTGATAGGTATAAGTACGCGCCTCGCCATTCCCCCACGGATAAATAGAATCCAATTGCGAGAGATATAAGGTATCAGTCGCCAGAGAGACAAAATAGCCAATCACCTCATCATCCGTTTCAGTTAATTCCGCCACTCCCCCGTCCATCCGCAGGATCTTCATCCCATGATCCTTGGTGATAATAAACAATCGATTATCGCTCCAGGCAAGCTGCATTGTGGTCGGCGCTAACAACTGCCATTGCTCTTTCGTATACAATTGCGCCGTGATTAGTTGCCCCCCTGGTTGCTCCACCAATCCCGCCGGTGTAGCATAGATAACCGAATAGCCAGTCTCTACCACCGCCCGCTTGGCCGTACCCGATAGGGAATTATTGACCTTGGTCACGCCAATCGAAAGCGGCGTATTGCCGGTCATCATCACAGAATGACCTTCGGTAACAACCACTACCGTCTGACCCACCACACCAAGACCAACAACATTATAATCACAGGCAATACTATAACTCGGCCAGGCATGAGGTTGGTACGGCTCAGAGAAATATACCGAATTTCCGATGAATCCAACCAGGAATCCTCCGGGATGATAGCGCAAACCACGCAAGGTAGCCGGTGGCGGATCATACTGGATGCTACGCAACGGCCCACTACTAGCAATCGCGGTATCCGTGAGAGTGTCCGTAGCTACAACCTTTCCATCAGCGACGCTTAGATCAATAAGGGTATCCGAGGAGATATCCCCCAGGGTAATCTCGCCAACATAGATAAACGCGGTTCCACTAACACCAGAAACCGTTCGGTAGATACGAATCGCCGTAATCCCATAACCACTCGGCGGCGCAAGTAACTCAGAGAGAATGACACCCCGCGCCGGATTCACCGGAATCTCCGCCGAGATATCCGAAGGCGGGCCCTCATCGGTAGCGCCATCACTCGGCCAGGTGCGCACATAGGTATAAACATAGGCGCGAATAGTCTGAAAGCTGGTTACATTGCTAGAATCCCAATTAAAGGTAAAAGTGGCCGTAGTCCCCGAAATAACCAGCGCAGCAGACAAAAGTGCACCATTAACAACGGCATCGGTCTTTTCCACCGAAAGCGATGGAGAGGGAATCACATGACCAAGCTTATTCTGTTTAGCATCCGTGATCGAACACCAAAGAATAAACTTCGCACCACTCGGTGCCGTCACCGGAGGTGGAATAGTATTCAGCGTATACGTGCCACCAATGACCGTTTCTACCGGAGCACCCGCCAGGGCATGCATATCATATTGCAACCCGCCACTGTCCTCATAAAACCAATTCCAGGTGAATGTCAAGCCAAGATTAGAAAGGTCGGTTGTGGAAACCAATGGCGCATTGGTAGGCCTCGGAATCCCAAGGGGATATTCAAGCCCAACATCTCTAATTTTAGGAAGCACGCCATCCGTGTAGATAATTCTCGACTGCGAAACTGGCGAGCTCACCACATCCACATCAAACGGCCAAGTACGCCAGACATCTTTATCTAAATAAATAGAAACATCGCCCTCACCAACCGAGGATCCAAGGTCTTTCAGTGGAGCCACCAGCCCAGACCGTAGATCAACATTAACCGCCTTCAGCGCCGCGCCAACAGGCAGCATCTTGTCAGAAAGCTTTGGTATCAAGCCACCATTCGGCGGAATCGAAATTATCATAAGAAAACCATCCCCCTCATTATGAAGAAATAGGCCAGAGCAACATTATTTAGAGATTCACTAAACGCCCTGGGCAGCCGCCGTTTCCTCGAACATTCTCGTAGCGGACAAATATTCTTGGAAGAAGGCATTTGCGATACCAGCCAGAGCATAATCACTCTGCTTTTGCATAGCGCGATGAGCAACATACAGGCTCAACGCTGGAATAAATATTTCTGGCACAATCAAGGAATCTACGAGACTGGTAATTGCCGGCACAATCTTCCGGCCCACCGCTTCAACCTGAACACCAGCCACTACACCAGGGTTTACGTAAAAAGTACGCATATCCTTAGCAGGGTGATAAAAATATTCTTCAACAATGGTTGCATTGCTTCCCGCATCCGAATACCATGCTTCTAAAGAGAGGATACCAGTTGCGTTAATCATCGTCCCGCTCGCAGCCGGCGGATTTACATAGAACACCCGCGGGTCAACCTGGGGATCATAGATATACTCATCAATACAATTCGAGGTTTTGCGCGAGGCCCAATCTGGATCACTGGCAGATAAGATTCTGCCATCAATCATCCTCGGAAATCTCGTTGGGCCACCGAGCTGAATTAACGCCTCCCAATCAGAAGGAATATACTGTAGCGCACCACCCACGAGCATTATCGGGGCAGTGCGACGCCTAACCTGCCCGGCGGTAACGGTACGCACGGTTGGGCCGCTGGCATTACGCACAATTCGCAGCAACAAATCCCAGGTTGGTGGAATAACCTGGCGCGGCCCGGCGAGGAGCGTAATCGTCGTGGTCTCAGAGAGAGCCGCAGCAATCGCCTTCCCAATTTCGCGCTGACCATCCGCAATCCACAAGAATAACTCAGCATCTGTCCACCGCCTTGCAGAATCAGCAACAGCCGCCTCATTCAATAGGGTATGGACGCGAATACTAATATCAGAAACAGTTGCACTCATTGATATGGTCTCATTGTTTGTACCACAATCCCTATGCGAAATTAGCTACCTTACAACTCAGCAAATAGTTTGAAATCCTATTATTTGCAATTATTGGAGAGAGTCTACACAAGGAATATTATTTTAGTGTAGCGCTCGCCCCGCTCTTAACACGCGGGGCTTTCCCGCTAGCAGTAGAGTTTCCAAACGATTTTAGGTTATCATGGTGCAGTCATTGCCCATTGACCCGCCCGCTTGTGGCAAGTTTCACGGACAACGGGTTGCGACGATACCTACCAAGAGGACTCGAGATGAACATCGGTGAATTAAGCCATCGGGCCACAGTGCTCGTCGTAGACGATACGCCAGACAATCTAACGCTGATGTCCGAACTGCTTAGGGACAGCTACAAGATCAAAGTTGCCAACAGTGGCAGAGGCGCACTGAGAGTCGCCTTTAGCGAAACACCACCGGATCTCATTCTGCTCGACATCATGATGCCTGATCTATCAGGCTACGACGTTATTCGTGAATTAAAATCGCATCCAACAGCACGCGATATTCCGGTTATCTTTCTAACGGCAATGACATCTGCTGAGAACGAGCAAAAAGGACTCGAGCTTGGCGCTATTGATTATATCACCAAGCCAATTTCGGCCCCTATTGTTCTCGCCCGAGTTGCAAACCATTTACGACTTAAAGAGGTTCAGGATTTTCTTCGTAGTCAAACCGATTTCTTGATTGGTGAGGTTTCGAAACGAACCAAAGAACTCTCTGCAATTCAGGATGTAACCATTTTGGTTCTGGCTTCGCTTGCCGAAACACGCGACTCTGATACCGGAAATCATATCCGCCGCACCCAGTTCTACGTTAAGGCGTTGGCCGAGAAGCTGCAACACCATCCGCGCTTTGGATTCTTCCTGCGCGATAATGTAATAGACGTGCTATTTAAATCAGCACCATTGCATGATATTGGCAAGGTCGGGATACCAGATCATATCTTATTAAAGCCTGGTCGTTTCACCCCAGAAGAGTTTGAAATAATGAAAACTCACCCGAGGCTTGGCCTTGAGGCCATTCAATCTGCCGAAGATCGTCTGGGCATGAAGGTTGATTTTCTAAAACATGCCAAAGAAATTACTTATTGCCATCATGAGAAATGGGATGGCAGCGGTTATCCTAATGGTCTCCAAGGAGATGATATTCCTATCGCAGCGCGGCTAATGGCCGTAGCGGATGTCTACGATGCGCTCATCAGTCGTCGCGTTTACAAAGTAGGGATGCCGCATGAACAAGCAGCGTTAATCATAAGAAAAGGTAAAGGCACCGACTTTGACCCCGACATTGTTGATGCCTTTCTGGAATTGCAAGATGAATTCAAGGCAATCGCCCTGCGGTTTGCTGATAGTGATCACGACATAGCGAAGAAAGCACATCATCTCGACAAACACAGAAGCCAAGAATAGGATCCATCGGTTACAACATCACAACCCGATGCGCCTCATCGCAATGGCGAACTGGAAGTGGCCTTCTTATTTAATAGATACAGTCCGGGGTGGTATTGAGGTTCTGGCTAGCATACATCCTGACTGACAGATCTCGTGCGCGATATATTCCTCCCTGGAACATCGCCGCTCTTCGCTGAGCTTCCTGCGGATTACTCCATTCCTTACCAGCAATACTCATCAAACCAGATAGCACTCCATCGACAATAACATCAAGAAACTGATCAAAGATAAACCATGGTACTGATTCAGCATCAAGAGCGGGTTGCACTATCACCTCGTATCGTATCGACCGGGGAAGATTAACATTTGGCGATGGATACAAATGAATAACGCCGTCTCGCATAACGGTAAAAAAGTGAGTTGGCGTCCCATTTGCGTCGCGCCAATTCGGGAAATATTCCGACAACTCGCGCTCAGAGGTTTGGACTAACTCAACCCCATTAAAGGTCACATATTCTACTGAGACTACCTCAGCCTCTGGATAGGGGCCAATGTCTATTTGATTAACTTTCTTGCGAAGCGAACCCGTCTCTTGGGTCTCCTTCCATAGCCTGGCGCGTTTGCAAAGTTCGCGAATGACTTTCACAACCTCCCGATCGATCAGGAAATATGGACAACCAGGAACTACAGGAGCAATAAAGGTACGAAACGAGCGAATCGTCTCGGTAGCAGATGTACGCATAGTCATTATATTTCTCTATTAAAGAGATAAAAACTGGCCCCCTCCCCTGGCCCACCAGGAAAACGGGAAAGGAGGAGGCCAAACATAAACAATATTCTCCGACCTAATTCAGGAGGTTAGATGATGGACTCATCAAACACATAATAAAGAAATCAGGCCTCAGCCAGAACACCTTTTAACCAAGCAGGCCCTTTCGGATTCTGGTCATGGATAACACTAAATGGATAGGCAAGGGCCCGCCGACTCCGAATACCCTTAGCAAGCGCACCCGTTGCATCTGTTGTATCAAAGGTTGAAAGACTAATTGGCTTGGCACGAGCCAGGCGTTCCACATGTTTACGTTTTACCGTAACGGGCACACCGCGTGGAAGCCAGGGCATTTTATGTGGCCCAGCACCCTCGCCATTAACCGCACAAAATATAAACTGTTCCGCATTAGGATCAATTGACTCATGAAGCATAATCTCAAGCGGTTCTTCCATGAATTTCAACATCGCCAATTTCTCTCGATAGGCTGGTGAAATTGATTCCCCCCCCACCTTTTCAATAATATCCCCATGCAAAGCGGCCTCACCAGTCGAAGGAAGAACAGCGGTTCCCTCTGCACCTAATGACTGCTCCAGCGGCTCGAATGAACGCTTATTGCGTATAATATTCTTTTCCGTGGATGTCATCTAGCTCACCTGTGGTCGTGATGGTAATTCCATAAGACTCACTACAGAATGACTCATCCCAGTAGTGTTCCAATTACTACTCCCAAAAGTAAATGTACCGCTCAGATTTGGGCCCGCCCTATGAACGGTATAAGCAAAGGGTGCCACCGAATCTGGAAGAGATGGAAAATCCGAAGCAATCTTGAAATTACCACCATCATCAAGCGCATCTACTGGCCCCTGATAAACAGATACAGTTCCCGACGAGTTAATTGCCCACACTACCATAGCACCTTGATTTGCTATCAACCTAATCGGTAGCCCAGTATTTCCATCCGTTGTTGGAGTGGCTCCCGCAGTAACCTGTGCTTTGGAGAAGGCCTTACCATTAATTGAGTAATGAAACCCAGCTTCTCCCGTGGAATACGTTGTGGCCGCCCCAGAAATACCAGTAAGACCGGATACTCCCGTTGAATAATTATTGGACATAGAGACATGCTCCTGAAAGTTTAGTTAGAACAAGAAGGTACAGTTCCCAACGAATGATAACAAATGAGCAATATCCCATTCTAGAAACCGGCCCTTGGGAAATTAAATACCACAAGAGCCGGTATCATTTATTGCCCGCAAACACGATAGGAACATAAAGAACACAAAGGGACTACTGACAATACTTCACAATCACATAAAAGAGAGCTTGCTTATCCTAATTAGCCGACTTCCTCTAGCGTACCAGTCCCATTAGAGGGAGATCATCTAATTAACAAATCGTACTAAATGGGTATTCCCCACAGGTAGTATCATTACGCAGCAAGACTTGTAGAACCAACCTCATACACAGCCATATAGCCCTGATTCAATACAACACAGGTAAAATAGAAAGTCGCACCAATATAGCCACGCTGACCAAGCGGATCGTTCTTGTCCTTCTGACCAGGCGGGATCCAAGTAGGCTCTATAGCATCACGGCCACGCAAAGCTACCTGCCCCCACGCATCATCGCCAGTAACAACAATCGGATAAACATCAATATTAGTTCCCGTGGTCGAGCAAAGAGCAGTCGATCCAACTAATGCACCCGCATCCGCATAGGGAACCAACTCAGGAGACAAGATAAATCGGAACCGCTCAACCGAACCAATTTCATATTCATTTACCGGCTTGCGCGTTCCATATTCAGCCACTTTAACAAACCCCGGCAGATCCCTAATGTCTGGCTCTAAATCGGTGTGACAAAACACCAAGAATCCAGCCTCAACCGGTGTAGTATTAAAATTCTCAGAAGGATCCAGAATCTGGGTAATCTGACGAGCATGATTAGCCAGAAGGGAGCGACCAATTTTACGAAGTCCGTGCAGGGAAATAGTCTGATCGACTGTGCCACGAGAATTACCACCCGCATAGAACGAATTGGTGGCCCCTTTCAGAGCCCCATATCTTACCATTTCCCGCAACAAACCAACCCGTTCCCCAGTCTGTCGCTTCATTTCAGCCGGTATATCGTCTTCGTATAAATCAACCGTCTTATCCGTTACCGCATAAAGAACACCATATTGCTGAAGCGTTGCAGAGATATCGACCGCACCAAGCGTGTCAGCGGCTGGCGTAACCCCTTCAACGGTCTGTTGGCTCGCCGCAAAATTTGTCGCATTCTGTGGCGTGATCCAGCGATTATCCATACCACTGTATGGCAAAAACCGACGAAATACTACAGTATCACCTTTGTTGTTCGGAAGACGCTTCTGCGTTCCAGTAATGCCAAGCACTTCAACTGGTATTGCATGAGCCAGTATCTCACCTTTGATCTTGTTAATGCGCCCTTGCTGGGTAGCATAGTTTTGGATTGCCATATCGTTCCACCTTTATATAACAGTTGTCGCCCACTCGGGCATTAGAAATAGATACGTTTTTATCACAGAAATGAGCACAGTAAAGCACCAATAATACCGAAGAATTATTCAGAGCCTGCTTTGCCGAGCATCAAGATATTTAATGAGTAATATACGAACCAGACATAAGCGAATAATTACTTCTTGCCGCCTCTTACCGTACGGAATCCGATAGCAAAGGCATCGTCATCGGAAACTGCGGAATTTGGCGGCTCCGTACCACGCGGATTAATGTTCCGCTCAAGCCGTTCAGATTTTTGTTTCCTTTCATTTTCCGCTTCTTGATTCGCACGAAAATGCCGGATTCGCTCTATGATATGATCAGAGCGATTGGTACTACGGAACTGTTTCTGTTGTTCACGCGGTAATGTTGCAAACCACTTATTAAACTCAGAAGTTCTAATAATCTTCCGCCAATCAGGCTCATGCAAATCGAGAAGACGAGATTCGACATCATTGACGTGCTGAATCAAATGAGGTCGCACAACCTGTGCAATCTGCTTTGACAACATGTCCGAAAATTCTGCGCCACATTTGTCACGTATTGTCCCAACGGTTGGTTGCTCCTGCGGATCCATTGCGATACTCTGCGCCTGCGCAGCAGCAACCGCATTCTGCTGAAGAATCTGTCTGATTTGCGCAAGCTCATTCCACAGTAAGTCAACCTCGCGCGCCTTTGCGACCAGAATCTGAAACTGGTCAACAGTAATCGGCATTGTATTAGAAGAAGCGGCACTATCACCCAGCTCGTCCAGTTTCTTCTCGGCCTTACCGTAAACACCCCTAAATCCAGTCTCGAAGTCATCCTGAGCGGTACTTTCTGATGGATCTGGCACATCCAAGCGTAGATCATTCATGTCAACATTTTTTGTCATAAATACTCCCATTAGATCCTGCTCTAAGCAGGATGACGAAGAAAACCCGCAGCAAGCGGGTTATGGAAACTGCCGGTGTGGCAATTAACATTGCATCCCTAACTATTCCCTCAGAACAGCAGACTCCTTTGCCATCAATTCACGCAATATTTTTAACTCAGCAATACGACCGCGTAGCTTTGCTGTTTCATCCCAATTGCGGTCTCCATCATTCTGCTTACGCAATCCATCAATCCTTGATATTAGGTATTGCTCCAACTTGAGAGCAAACGTGCAACGTCGCTCATCCTGGGTAAACTCAAGTGGCGTCTCCATTGTTTCTCAAATATTTGCCTCTATTCTTAGAAGAGCAATTGCCGTTATAACAGAAAGGGAGGATTTAATGAGCGAGGCGTTCGCCGAGAACATAACTATTGCGTCCATAATTTTCCTCGCATTAACTGTTTGCACAACCTCACCAACACATTTATAGAACTCAACATAGACTGATAAGCCTTCAATCATTTCTAATCAAATAATAACCTGCATAAAGAATAACAAACAAAAGGCACGATAGCGGAAAATAGAAATAATCATGACTTTGGATGCGCAATATGCGCCACAATAATATCCTTTTTTATTTCCGCATCCTTTAGTGCCGCTTGCAATATCAGCTTATCTTTCTCTTGTTGTATCTGATATTGCGCATTCTCTTGTTGTTGAGCAACGGCATTAGCCTGCGCCTGCGCCCTCATTACCGCCTCTTGCTGGATGTTCGCCTTCTTTTTGTCTGATAGCTTCAGGCGCAAGGGATCAATCTTGTTAGCGCGTAGCGCCTCTTCAAACCATAATTCGGGATCTGCGCCATAGATTGGATTCAGAACATATGCGCCCAAAGACAGGATTGCTCGCCTCTGAATATCCCTATCCACCAAAGAAGAAGATCCACGGGCATCGATGAGAAAATCACCCTTCTCGTCATTCGATCCGTAGAGAAGAACCCATTCATAGTAGCGGCGAATATGCGGTACTGGTCTAGTTTGATTCCTGCTTCAACCGCATGAATATGCTATACTATTCTCTAAATACATGAATATCAGATATTCTTGGTAATTTTTGTGAGGTAAATCTATGTTGAGCAGACGCACCTGTCCCAGTTGCAAATC
>CAIRSR010000021.1 GCA_903881315.1 uncultured Thiotrichales bacterium
CTGGTTGCAAAGCCATGGAGTGACCAACGGTGGGTTGTGTCGCCACCGACTGACCAACCACAGGCTGTGTGGATAGCCCCGCTGTTGGCTGCGCTGCCTGTCCCGCCGCTGGTTGCAAAGCCATGGAGTGACCAACGGTGGGTTGTGTCGCCACCGACTGACCAACCACAGGCTGTGTGGATAGCCCCGCTGTTGGCTGCGCTGCCTGTCCAACTGTGGGCGGCGTTGATTGTCCCGCAGTTGGTTGCGTGGTCACTGGCAGTCCAACGGGGCCCGTCACAGCAACCCCAAGGTTGCCAATCCCGGCACCAATGGCGGTTAATGGCAAGGTGATGGTCTGACGAGCTTCCTGTGAAAGTTCAATCACCTGACTACCACCAGTTACCTGCAATGGTGGCTCGGCATCGACCACCACCTGATAATGCCCGGGTGGTGCATCGACGTTGTGCAGGGACAGGGTCAATTGGCTTGCGTCGCCTGGCGCGAGGAAGCGGGGGAGCGTTGACTCCACGACCAGCGGGTCACGCACGATGAGCTTGGTCGCGGCAGAACCAAGCCGCTGACCATTGAACGCCACCGCCATCACCCGTAACTGTCCGTTAAAGTCGGGGATGGTGAAGGAAATACGGGCCTTGCCCTCCGCATCGAGTTTTACTGGCCCCTGGAAGAGTGACACTACCGTAATCGGCACCTTAGGAAGTCCGCCGGCTAGGCCTGACGAATCACCGCCCTCACGCAACTCACCAAGCGGCCCATCGATGGTATCGATCAAGCGCCCATAATCATCGCGGATGTCGATACCAAGCACCTGTTTGGCAAAAAAGTATTTGCCTGGGTCGGGCGAGACAAACTGGGTTAACTGCAAGATGCCTTCATCGACTGCGGCCACCGTGACGTAGGTATCCGCCGCTACCGGAGTCACTTGAATCGGCACCTCGATCGTTTGGTTGGGCCGCACCACCTCAGGCAAGGGAATCGTAACGCCGAGGGTGCGTGCGGCTGGGTCTAGCGTGAGCCAGGTCAGACCGATGGCGCGAACCGGCAGCCGGTCTTTGCCATGCACGGGTGGTCGATAGAGGCTCGCGGTAACGTAGGCACCAGGCCCCCAATTGTTGTCGGCGACAACATCGACCGTCGCGCCAGTCTTGGGGACACTGAAGGTGCGGGTCGAAAACAGTTTATCGGTTGCGACCGTCAGCAGAACCTCGCCAGCAAACGGGGGTTGGATCCGGATATGCGCGGTCTCCCCAGCAGCGTAGGTGGGTTTGTCAGCCGAGACCTCAACCTTGTCGGGGGTATCACTCGCGCCCGATTCTTCCCCCCAGCCGGAAAAAAACCGATACGAGGTGGCGACGCCAGAGCTTTGGTCAGTGACCTCAAACCGGAAACGACCATAAGGCAGCCCACCAATCTCTTGGAGCGCTGGCCCGGCGGCGGTCAGCGCCAGGTTGCCAGCACGCATCGACTCGTCTCGGTCAAGCACTCGGTATTTATAGCGGCCCTCTTCGTAATACCATTGAAAATCATGATGTTCTGCCACCAACTCCCAATGCAGGTTTGGTCTTGCGACCCGTTTACCCTCGGCATCAAGTGCAATGATCTCAAAGGCGGCCGCCTCTCCCTCGTTGACGCGACCCGCATCAAAGCGGCCCTTGATGCCAATGGCATAGGCCTGGGTGCGTACTGGCAGGGTCAACGCCTTGTGGGTGGGGCGTCCGCCGGGTTCAGCCACCGCAACCCGGATGGTGGCGCGTAGCGGCTTGGTGGTATCTGGTTGTGGCGGTAGCTCCACCGGAAGATGGGCCGAACCCGCCACATCGCTCACGGGGAGGATCAGCTCGCTGGTACGGGCAGTTACCTGTTCTTGCGCAAGCCCAAACCGATAGCCCTTAAACTCGGGAAACGGATCCCCGTCCTCTTCAAGCGCTACCTCTGCGCTACCCCCGAGACCCGCCGCCGGTGGGCCATAGAGAAAATGGCTAGAGACCAGTAGATCGAATGGTTTACCGGGGATGATAACGGTCTGTTTGGTCTGCAACTCAACGGAAAGGCGCTCTGGGACAAACTCCTCGACCTGGAAATCAACCTTACCGATCGGGTCTGCCTTTGGGTCGCCGTAGGCCTGAACCGTCCAGCCGCCGAGTGGCGCAGACGCGGTGAGACGTATCGGCAAGGCCACACCACCGGCCACCAACCTCTGTACGCCTGTGTAGAATGTCGTGCCACTGGGTCGTAGTACCTTGATCGTCAATGGGAAACTATCAACGGCAAGGGTTTTGTTGTCGCGCAGCAGTGCGGTTAGGTTGACCGTTTCGCCAGGCCGGTAAACACCCCGATCGGTGTAGAGATACGCATCGAGCGCACCCGGGGTGGGGCGACCGCCAACCCCTCGATCACTGAGGTCAAAGGCGGCCAAGGTGAGATCAAGCATGGCAAAATCGCCATCATGGCCGTAGGTGGTCACCATCAGCGGTGCCTGCCCCCCACTGCCTCGTGTAAGGCCCGCACCAAAAACGGCCTTACCCTCTTGGTCAGTGGTGACGCGACCAAGCTCGTTATTGTTCCGTGCGATCAGGGCAACATCGACCCCGGCTACTGGTTTCGCGGAAGCAAGCGAACGCACAAAGACATGGATACCATCCGCGCCGCGCATGGTCGTCAGGCCAAAGTCAGACACCATCAACCACTGGGTTGCCTTCTGCCACGGTTTTTGGCTATCCGGCACATCCTCTGGCCCGGCGGTAACGACATAGAGCCCAGGTTTGGGGTTTGGTATTAGCTGGCGAATGGCAATCCCAGTCACTGCTTCTTTGTTGCGCTCGCCGTGTACCGGAAGCTTTCCCCGCCACAACAACTCGCCCTCGGAATCGCTGATCTGGTGGCTGTCCCCCGTCGAAAGCAGACCGCGCAGCTTCTCCTCCTTGACTTGGCTTGCGAGGTTACGATCATTAACGCGATAGAGCGCAATGCCGATCGTATCGAGATTGACCGTGATTACTGGCACGCCGCCACCGTCGCCACGCACCAAGATAAAGGCCTGACCACGAAATGCGACCGAGGGCGGGCGGTCGTCAACGCGAACGATTTGGGTCTCATCGTGTTTCAGCACCAGCCCATCCACGCCAGGCAGTCCTTGGCGTACCGTAACCGTATAACTCGCCCCATGCGTCAGACCAGAGAGGCACATTTCGCTGTCGTTGACAAAGGTCGTGAACGAAACCGCCGGATCCAAACGCACAAAATCCTCGAAGTGGATATCGCGTCCCACTTTCAGTCGGTCAGAGAAACCAAGGCACAACCGTGCCGGGTACTCAGCGGTCTTGGCGGTGATGTTCTTGAGGGTGAGCCCCACCACAAGCCGCAATTCACTCAGCCGACGCTCAATCTCGGGTAGCGGGGTCTTGTTGTTTTTGGCCTCCAACAACACCGCCTGATAGCCACGCATGGCGTCTTGTGGTCTCTGCAACGGCCCATCGAGGAGCTGTGAGATCCATAGCAGATCGGCAATGCGCTCAGCGCCTGGGCTTGCCTTGGTCGAGGCCAGCCAACCGGCCTGCAGGGCGCGGACGAGGTTCGGCGGGGTCAGGCCCGCCTGGGCTTCTGCGAGCGAGCGCCAGGTCGTAGCGCGATCGTCACGGGCAGCGATGGCCCGCTCGAAGGCCGTGACGGCTGCGCGTGCATCGTGATTCACCAGTGCGGCGTTGGCCTGGCGTACCGCCTCATCACGAACCACTGCGTCTGCCTTAGATGTTCCTTTGGCCTGGAGGGCGGTGACATAGGCCTCCGCATCCGCCCCAAGCCCGGGCAATTCAAGGCCATCGCCCAGCACCATCCCCGGCCAGACACAAAGCGCACCGATGGAGAGAACCAGCAGGATCATCCTGCGCATTATTGCGACCCATTGAGCCATGTTTCGTACTCCCCAAGATTGAACCGAACCAGGTCATGCCTGAAACAATTGCAAAAATCTCTTGAATTCATCCAGGATAGGATGATCGAGATTAAATATATCTTTTTTATTCTCTAATACATTCTCGAACATCCCAATGCTACACTTTCTTCCAGCCTGTCTCATCTCTTCGGGTGCGCAGGTATCAAATCTAATGTAATTGTTAAGCCAGAATTTATCAAACTCTTTATCGGTAATAATCTTTTGTTCCGTATTTGATTTGTTTTCGGCACCCCGCGCCGCTACGCATCGCCTCCAATCCTCGAGACAGTCTGCGTGAGGAGAGTCTTTCGATTTAATCAGTTTAAGCAGGGTTTCAAGCTCACCCTTCCCATCGACATTCACTAAATAACAAGCCACATTGAGAACAAAGCGCTCACCACCAGCCACTGTTTCTACTGAGACGAACTCTCCGGTATTCGAAATACTTGCTTGCGTCCCAAAGCTCTCGCGCACCGCGTCATTTATCAGTTGAATCCTCTCTTTCCTCCGTCCATCGTGATCAAGAACTATCCCGATCGCTTGGGTACGTTTCTTTGGCAAGTTATCTCTCACTTCGTTCAATCTTTTCACAAGCGTGGTTTTATCCAGGCCTCCCAAACACGCAAAATCATCTATTTCACAGATTGGTTGCCCATCCACATCGCCACAATCAATACCTAAATGCTTAATCAACGCCCTGATAAAGACCACATCATTTTTGCTCTCAACAATCAAAAGATTATTCACCGCGAACCCCCATCTTCCGATCTATTGCGTACTTGAGGGCTTCTAGATCCCGGGGAATACCTATTATCTCGCCAGACTGGATGCTTTTTACTATTTCAAGGTAGGATGCGTTACCTTTAAAGTCATCTTTTGACAAACCGGCATCCGCAAAGGCTTGCATCATTTCATAACTATGCGTAGTTGCAAATATTTGCACATCAAAAAGCAGCGATAGTTCAAAGATATTCTTCCAGAGTTCGCATTGACTAGAATAGTGAATGCCGTTCTCGATTTCATCTATAAGGAGAACGCTGCACGGGTTATTCACTATTTTCAGAATAAAAGCCACCGTTCTGCGCGTAGCTTCGCCAAACATATGTATCGGAAGATAGTCGTCTTGTGATTTCTTTAAATAGATGCCCGCCTTTCCTATGTTAAATGTCTTTATTCCCGTCAACGAGCCCTCTATTGTTTTAATAGCATTGAATACCTTCTGAGAATTCCCCGCCATATCCACCATATCATATTCTCGCGCAAGAACCTCATTTGCGGATCTTAATGCGGCTGGTACATAATGGGGCTTCCTGCCATCAGGAAATGTTAATTCCTTAACGTATACTCCTTTTGAGTGAGCGATCAATGAGACCAAAGAAAGCCTCTCTCCGTCAGGTTTTATCAAATCGATATTTAGTGTCGATCGCTTAAAATCCCCCCCGGAAGGCAAAACTCTTAGATCAACAAGCACCCCCTCTAATTGCCTCTCTTCTTCAAACACTCTACTAAACTGATCGGTTGACTTGTCGCACGATAATTCTATGTTGCTACGCGAACCAGTTGAGTCATAGGATATGATACTTAATTCTTCCTTATTATTAAGATTAAAGAAAAGATTATTCCATGCCCTGTCCGGCATAATCTTCGCGAATTCAGAGCTTTCTCCTCTGCATTGATTGAGAAACTGTATTGTGCTGGCGCTGGGGGAAAGGTTTAGATAGATAGCTTCCAAGAGTGCGGTCTTTCCGCTATTGTTTTTTCCTCCAATAAGATTCACTGCCTTAAAGCCACTAATCCTTGAATTCCTAAAGCATCTAAATTTATTGATAGCGATTTCGGTAATCATAAATCGAATCCTTGCTAACCAGAATTATAATTAGGATAGCATCTGCGTGGTTGCGACTGTTGTCATCGCACAGACTGCGCCGAAACGCTATTTAGCAGTTACCGTTGTTTTCGATAGGGAACCAGCATCGGCACCATCCGCTGGTAATTGCGGTATTGATCTCCGTAGATCCCAACCAAGTCACGCTCTTCGAGTACCGCGCCAACAACAATCCAGATCGTAAACATACTATTGAGGAGTAGCCTATCTACCGTTAGATCTGGGTAGCACCACAACAGCAAGATGCTGGTAGAATAGATGGGATGGCGTACCCACCCGTAGGCACCGACCATGAGTATGGTGCCGCCCTCCGTGTTTAGCGCTACATCACGGCGAGCCACAAGCGCCTGGTTACCAAACAGATCCACAGCCTTGAGCGTCCATAGCGCCCAAGTCTGTAGGAACAATACGAGGAAGAAAGCGCCTCGCAACACCAAGCGCCATACTCCATCAATAGAAACGATTGTACTGGCAGAGCCTTGCCACAATATCACTAGGGCGAGTAACGCCATCCCTGAGGAGATCGAGAAGACAGCACCGTAATACGCAGCAGGAACAACCTTTAATAACTGTTCTTTAAACCACGGACGCACCATGACGCTATGCTGAATAAAGAATAGGGCAGCAAGTCCGGCATCAAGCGCCAGTATCTCGCTATTCTCAAGCGGCAGCACAATGAAATGGAATGAGCCTATGTAAATAAATACGGTAAAAGCACCGATTGTACCAACGCCAATTAGCACCGCCAAGATGGCGACTGTGTAGGGAACAAGCATCATCGTTATCACCCGCAAGGTTACACTGCACGTAGAGAACTTCACTGCTTCCAGACGAAGAACAGGCGTTTGGAAACATAGAGACCTGGCGTGGCTGCGCAGTGACTAGAATCCAGCCCGCAACCGCGCCCGCAAACGACGAAAAGTGGCAGGATGCACCGCATCCGCAACAATGACAACAGAACGCTGGGAGAACGGAAAGGCCTCCCCGGTGAGAGTAAAGGTAAGGATCACAAGATGCGGATGAACGAAACTCCCCGGCACCAACACAGCATCACGCACTACGCCGTCCGCATAGACAAGCACCCATTGCCCATCGCCGCCCCACATCAAACGCACCACAGTATGTTTTCCGCGTAATAGGACGTGGGTATAGAGCGTTGTCACCAAACTCATGGTGATCCCCATCATTACCCCAAAGGCCGCCCAGAGTGGCAGGGTAAGCAATGGCGCTACCGCCAGGGCACCACCATGGATAAGTAATAAGAACAGCGCCAAATGGGACGAGAACCGGAGATCAATCTGAAGCGGTTCACTGGATTGGTGTGTAGACATGGACAAACCAGGTTCGTTGGAAGGGAAGCAGCCCATCAGATACGCTATTGTAACCTACCATCCACCAAGGTTAGCACTCGATCCATGCGTTTCGCTAATCCCAGATCGTGGGTCACAATCACAAAACTGGTACCAAAGTCTTGGTTGAGTTCTAGCATCAGCTCAAGCACCTGCATTGCTGTGCCCTGATCAAGATTGCCCGTTGGTTCGTCGGCGAGTACACAGCGCGGCTCAGTAATCAGGGCGCGCGCAACCGCAGTACGCTGCCGCTCTCCACCAGAAAGCTCGCCGGGTTTGTGACGAAGGCGCTCCCGCAAACCCACCCGACCCAACATATCCCGCGCCTGTTGGCTTGCTATCTTCGGTGTTACCCCACGGATCAATAAGGGCATGGCCACGTTTTCGAGTGCGGTAAATTCGGGTAGGAGGTGATGAAATTGGTAGATAAACCCAAGGGCGCGGTTGCGTAGTCGGCCTCGTGCGGCCTCGCCTAAACGGTTTAGATCCTCCCCGTCCACCCACACTGCGCCTGCAGTCGGAACATCCAGCCCACCAAGGAGGTGTAACAGAGTGCTTTTTCCTGAGCCCGATGACCCGACAATCGCCAATCGCTCGTTCTGTCCTACCGTAAGATCCACGCCCCGTAACACCTCGACCCGCAGATCCCCCTCGGTGAAGGTTTTACTAAGACCTCTGCACACCACTACCCCCGGCGGAGGGGCGCTTAGGTTCGTATTATTTTTATTCAGGTTCGTCATTTAAATAGCAGCGCTCACAGTCGTCAGAAAAGTTTATTCGTAGCGCAGCGCCGCCGCCGGCTGGACACGGGAGGCGCGCCAAGCGGGATAGAGCGTCGCCAAGAGACACAAGATAAAGGCAATACTACCAATGCGAACAACGTCAGAGATACGCATCGCCGAGGGTAACTTGGTGATGTAATAAACATCTGGGGAGAGTAGATGCACCCCAAAAAATTGTTCCAGCGCCGCCACTAAGCTACCCACATGGGTGGCAAGTTCAACCCCACCAAACAATCCGAGCGCAGTACCCACTGTCCCGATAATAGTGCCCTGCACCACAAAGATTGCCATTACTGCCCTTGGTGCCAAGCCTAGGGTTCGCAAGATGGCGATGTCCGCCTCTTTCTCGGTCACCACCATGACCAGCATAGAGACGATATTAAAGGCCGCAACCGCGACGACCAAGGTAAGGATCACGAACATGACCGTCTGTTCGGTATGGATGGCATGAAAGAAACTTGCGTGATCGGTCGTCCAATCAGAGAATCGGTACGAAGGGGGTAATCCCTTTGCGAGGCGACGGGTAACGTCAGGCGCATCATTAAGGTTGACAAGCGAGAGACTCAGTCCACTGACCTCGTTTGGCGCAAACCGGAATAGACGGCCAGCATCTTGGATGTGGGTAATGGCAAGTGTGCTGTCATATTCGTACATCCCCACTTGGAAGATGCCGACCACGGTAAAGCGTTTCAGTCGGGGCATCAGACCCACAGGGGTCACCATCGCTTGCGGTGTGACCAACGTCACCTTGTCGCCGATGGTCACGCCGAGATGAAGCGCGAGATCGCGCCCAAGGAGGATGCCAAATATCCCAGGCCGCAGATCGCCAAGCACCCCTACCTGCATTTTAGCGGCAATCATTGACACCGAAGGCTCTTGTTCGGGCAGGATCCCACGCACGGTTACTCCGGTCACGGTTCGCCCTTCGACCAGCATCCCGTGCCCCTCCACGTAGGGGGCCGAGGCAGCGACGGCTGGATCGTGGGCAACGCTCGCGGCGGCAGCCCGCCAGTCCGACAGGCGATCATTCGGGCCGGTCAGCGTCGCGCGGGCAACCATGCCGAGGATGCGGTGACGCAGCTCTTGCTCAAAGCCATTCATCACCGACAACACGGTGATCAGCGCAGTGACCCCCAAGGCAACACCGAGCATGGAGCTTGCACTAATAAACGAGATAAAGCGGGTGCGCCGTTTGGCACGGGTATAGCGCAACCCAATGAAAACTGCAGATGGATGGAACATGGGGAGATATTACACCATAGCGCAGTCAAAGACCGCGCACACACCTGTTCGATAATGACGAAAAGAACCGGACAGTTTGTCAGCTACCTCCCCTCACCCGAAATCCACAACGGTTTGGGCGTTTCAGAAGTCCTGGCGACGGTAAGCGCATGGCAACACAGTTCAAAGCTAACCGTTGCGCGGTATCTTTTATTGCCTGCGGGTGATACTACGTTTCGTGAGCCCAGTCAGCCTGTCCAGGCCTCGTCTGCGGGGTAGCGTGCTGATTTGCCGATTTATCGAGTCTTCAACCCTTTGCATTCGCAATAACGAGTTGCTGTATCAATGAATCTGCCATTCTGTCCAGACAACCACAACCGATTACAAGCGTCATCGACCAGAAACAGCGCAACCGTGAGTCCTCTCCGAAAAGCCGATTTTGTGCGCCGAGAGACAGTGAGCCGCAGGAAACAGCCCCCTATTACCAACACGTTAGAGAACCTAGCAGCGTCCGCAAACACCACTTTTGGCTTTTCGGAGGGGGCACAACCTTACGTCACTGCAACACACCACCGCTACTGCCGATAGTATTCTCGGTACCAGGTCACAAAGCGCGTCACACCAGTCTCGACACTGGTCGCTGGCTTGAAGCCCACATCTTGTATCAGGGCATCAACATCGGCATAGGTGTCCGGTACGTCGCCGTCTTGGAGGGGCAGAAAGCGTTTTTCGGCAACACGCCCCAAGCAATCTTCGAGAACCTTAATGTAGTGCATTAAATCAACGGGTTGATTGTTGCCTATGTTGTACAAACGATAGGGGTCGAGACTGGTGCTGGGGTCATTGCCGTCCCAGGCTGGATTGGGGGCGGGGATGCGGTCAAGTACCCGTATCACTCCCTCGATAATATCGTCGATATAGGTAAAGTCGCGGCGGTGGTGTCCGTTGTTGTAGACCTCAATGGGCTCACCGGCAAGGATGCTGCGGGTGAATTTGAAGAGCGCCATGTCAGGTCGCCCCCACGGGCCATACACGGTGAAGAAACGCAGACCCGTGGTGGGGATGCGGTAGAGATGGCTGTAGGTGTGCGCCATCAACTCGTTCGATTTTTTGGTGGCCGCATAGAGGCTCAGTGGGTGATCCACATTATCCTGTACCGAAAAGGGCATCTTGCGGTTCGCACCATAGACCGAGCTACTGGATGCGTACACCAGATGCTGAACGCCATGATGACGACAGCCCTCTAGTATGTTGGCAAAACCAAGGAGATTGCTCTCGATATAGGCAAGTGGATTGGTGAGGGAGTAGCGCACACCCGCTTGTCCGGCAAGGTTTACTACCCGCTCGGGGCGATGCTCGGCAAAAACCTGCGACATCGCCTTGCTGTCTTGAATACTCACCCGCACATCGGTGAAGCGGGGGTGGGCGAGCCTGGCGAGACGCGCTTGTTTCAGGGCGACATCGTAGTATGGGTCTAGGTTGTCGATGCCGATGACCTCGTCACCCCTCTCCAAGAGGCGATGCGCCAGCGATGAGCCGATGAAACCAGCGGTTCCGGTAACAAGCACTTTCATAACTAATCTCTTTATATATGCGCCATTCTGAGGTATCAGTTTTTAAAGATGGGCCCTCCCGTTGCGACCCCATCTTTTACTTATTCTCTGACAGGTCAGTTTCCGTTACAATAGAACCCTTCATTTAATCCTCCGGCCAATAGCAGTGGTTGAACCCCGCCCCCAAGATGACTCGTGCCGTGTTCCTCTCGTAGAGATCCGTGGTTTGCGTTTTATGCGCGAGGGGCGGCTTATCTTCGACGGTGTGGATCTTGCGATCCCGCGTGGGCGGGTAACCGCCATCATGGGGCCAAGCGGAACCGGCAAGACCACCTTGCTGCGGATCATCGGCGGGCAGCTTGTCCCCGATGCCGGGCAGGTTATCGTAGATGGCTGCAATGTTCATCAGCTTAAACGACGTGAATTGTTTGAACTGCGCAAACGCATGGGGATGTTGTTCCAAGCGGGTGCGCTGCTGACCGATCTCACCGTGTTTGGCAATGTTGCCTTCCCTTTGCGCGAGCATACCCGACTGTCAGAGTCCATGATCCGCGATCTCGTGCTCATTAAACTTGAGGCGGTGGGTCTGCGTGGGGCGCGTGACCTCATGCCCTCGCAGCTCTCGGGGGGGATGGCGCGTCGGGTCGCTTTAGCGCGGGCGATTGCCCTCGACCCGATGATGGTGATGTACGATGAGCCCTTTACCGGACAGGATCCCATCTCTCTCGGGGTATTGGCGCGCCTCATCCGCAGCCTCAACGATAGCCTCGGCCTGACAAGCCTGGTTGTCTCCCACGATGTCCAAGAGACCTGCGCCATTGCCGACTACGTGTATCTGATCGCAGAGGGCCGTGTGGTGGGCGAAGGAACCCCCTCGGAGATGCGTGACAGTGCCTCCGCTTGGGTGCGGCAGTTTATGCACGCACAAGTCGAGGGGCCAGTGCCATTCCATTATCCGGCATTGGATTTGACCACAGATCTACTGGGGGAGGGGAGCGCATGAGCGACTGGTTGGTGGCGGTGGGTCGTCGTGGTTTAGACCTATTGGTGCGGTTGGGGCGCGCCCATATGCTTTTGTTTTATATTGTCCTTGCCCTACCTGCTTTGGTGCGGCAGCCTCGCGAGATGGTACGCCAGGTGCATTCGATTGGCGTACGCTCGCTGGTAATTATCGTCGTGTCTGGACTGTTTGTCGGGATGGTTTTGAGCCTACAGGGGTACAATACCCTGGTGGGTTTTGGTGCCGCCCAATCGCTTGGGGTATTGGTTGCCCTGTCGTTGGTGAGAGAATTGGGGCCGGTAGTGAGCGCCTTGCTTTATGGCGGGCGAGCGGGTTCTGCGTTGGCCGCTGAGATTGGTTTAATGAAAGCCACCGAACAGCTTGCCGGTATGGAGATGATGGCGGTTGACCCCATTGAGCGGGTGGTAGCGCCACGCTTCTTGGCGGGGGTGATGGTCATGCCGTTGTTGGCGGCTATCTTCAGCGCGGTCGGGGTGTTGGGGGGGTACTTTGTGGCAGTTGGTTTATTGGGTTTGGACGATGGTGCTTTCTGGTCGCAGATGCAGAGTAAGGTCGAATTTCACGACGACATCGTGAATGGTATCATTAAGAGCGCCGTTTTTGGGGTTGTGGCGACTTGGATAGCGCTGTTTCATGGGTATGAAGCGGTGCCTACCGCAGAAGGGGTGAGTCTTGCAACCACCCGCACCGTCGTCCATACCGCCTTGGCCGTGTTGGTGCTGGATTTTATCCTTACCGCACTGATGTTCAATAAGGTTTGACAATATGATGCAGCAGAGAAAACTGGAGATTGCGGTTGGGCTGTTCATGGTGCTCGGTTTTGCGGCCCTGTTTTTTCTCGCCATGCGGGTGAGCAACTTGAGCAGCGCTGGTATCTTTGGTGGCGATAAGGGTTATGAGATTACCGCCCGTTTCCAGAATACCGGTAGCTTAAAGGGACGGTCGCCGGTGAGTGTTGCCGGTGTGCGGGTGGGTCAGGTCACCGAGATTGTTCTCGATAGCAAAACCTTCGAGGCCGTAGTTCATATGCGCATCGGGAGCCGTTTTAGCACCCTCCCCAAAGACACCTCGGCAAGTATCCTTACCTCTGGGTTATTAGGCGAACAGTACGTTGGCCTTGATCCCGGTGGTGACAGTGTATTGCTGAAAGAAGGCGACGAGATCCGCATCACGCAATCTGCACTGGTTCTAGAACGGTTTATTGGACAATTCCTCTATAACAAGGCCCAGGAGACTGAAAAGAAATGAGTTATCTTACGAGAATAGTCCTCTCCCTCATTGTCGGCTTATGGTTTTCAACCATTGTTGTAGCAGGGGATGTCGGGGCAGCAGCGTCAGTAGTGCAGCCGTCAAGCGCCGATCCAAAACAGTTTGTGCAAGACATTACCGATAGCCTTCTTTCTCGGCTCCAAGGCCATCAAGAGGAGATGCGCAGCGATCCGCATCGCATCTATGCGTTGGTAGAGACCCTGGTGCTGCCGCACTTTGACTTTGAGCGGATGTCGCGCTGGGTATTGGGCCAACACTGGAACGAGGCGACCCCTGCTCAACGCACCCGTTTTATTGCTGAGTTTCGCAATCTTCTGGTACGCACCTATGGTGTCGCCCTGTTGAACTATACTGATGAGAAGATCCAGTTCCTCCCGTCGCGCGGTGATCCAGCGAAAGGGGAAGTGACTGTGCGCGCCAACATTCGCCACCACGGCAATACCATCAACATAGATTCTGATCTGTACAAGAAGGATGGCGAGTGGAAGGTCTACGATATTGCCATTGAGGGCGTGAGTCTGGTTGCGAACTATCGAAATTCCTTTGCCAACGAGATCCGTGATGGCGGGATGGATGGCTTGATCAGCAAGATAGCCACCCGCAACCAGGGCACCGATGGAAAGAAGGGCTAAAACCGTACCGAGGACTTAACCTTGCATTGTTGTGAAGGCCATTGCCAAACGAAATCCGCCGCGAAAACAACCGCTACGGAGAAGGCGCGGATCCGTGTCGAACCCCAAGGGGTTGGTCGCTACCTGCTTTCTGGCGAGCTTAGTTTTGCCACGGTGCCTGATGTATGGGCCAGTACAGAGCGGTTATTCACGACCCCCGGGCCGCTGGTGTTAGACCTTGCGGGCATCACGCGGAGCGATAGTGCGGCATTGGTTTTGTTGCTTGGCTGGATTCGCCTAGCCCGCCGCCAAGAAAAAACCAACGTGAGCTTCAGTAACCTACCGGCCCAGCTATTGGCAGTCGCACAGGTGAGCGGGGTGGATGGGTTGTTGTCTCGTGGGTTCCATTCGTAATGCAAGGCCCGTTCTGTCGTCCGTGTACCCGTGTTGGTTGTCGGTCAGTTGGTATCGCGCCGTCATGAGGGTTCACGGTCGGTTGGTTGTTTTGCCTGAACTCGAGTCGTATCTTTCGCTACACAGGGACTAGGTCATGAATGAAGAGCTGTCGAGCGCCACCCTTGCCAAAGAAGAAGTGATTCTGCGTACAGTCAAGACCGTCCTGACTGATGTCATCCGCGAGACCGCCGTACGATCAGGGATGCCGCATCCGCTTTCTGCCGCTACTCGCGATGAGATTCGCCGCTGCTTTGTCTTGATCACGGACAGGGAACGAGAACTCGCGATTGTTGCAGGACGCCCCCAGGTAGAGAGGCCGTATTTCAAGGACGAGGTGGGCCAAACGACTGAGGTGGTTGTTCCGATTACCTCTATCAAACGCTCTCAGCCGAACTGAGGATTGAATGAGCCACGCAATGGAGGAGGTATTCGCTACGGCGGAATGCCTGTGTCCCAAGGTGGAGGTAGAGCAAGCCATTGATGGCCTTGCAGACGCAATTGAGAAGCGATTAGCGGGGTGTAATCCCCTTGTCCTTTGTGTGCTGACCGGCGGCATTGCCTTGGTTGGACAATTGCTGCCCCGCCTCTGTTTTCCCCTGCAACTCGATTACCTCCACGCCACACGCTACAACAACCAAACCCATGGCAAAGAGCTTGCGTGGATAGCACATCCCACAACCCCCCTAGTAGGCCGCACGGTGCTGGTGGTGGACGACATCCTGGATGAGGGGCTGACCATGGCCGCCATTATCGAATACTGCCGCAAAGCGGGTGCCAGAGAGGTATTCACCGCCGTGCTGGTTCGCAAGGATTGTCCGCGACAGGTAGAACTGTGTCCTGATTTTGTCGGCTTGGAGATCCCTAACCGTTATGTCTTTGGCTACGGCATGGACTACCGTGGCTATTGGCGTAATGCCCCAGGCATCTATGCCGTTCGGGGGTTATGAGCGTGCCCACACCTCACGGGCCAGCCCTCGCCATCATCGGCGGCAGCGGTTTCACCACCTTCTCCGAGCTTGAGAAGGTTCGCCAAATACCAGGGATTGAAACCCCGTATGGGATACCCTCGGGGCCTCTGCTGCGGGGCTGTTTGTACAACAGAGAGGTTGTCTTCCTCGCCCGACATGGTGTTGGGCACACCTTGCCACCCCATCGCATCAACTACCGCGCTAATCTTTGGGCCTTGCGGGAGGCGGGCGCGTGTCAAGTCTTGGCGATCAACGCGGTCGGCGGTATTCACCACGACCTCGGGCCAGAGCGAATTGCTGTCCCCGATCAGATTATTGATTACACCGCTGACCGAGCACATACCTTTTTCGATGCAAGCGGGCCGGAAGCGCAGGCAGGTTCTCTTGCAGCGCAAAGGGGCGGAATGATTGGCGTCACCCATATCGATTTCACCGAACCCTATTGTGAGCAACTGCGAGAACAGATCCTTGCTGCTGCGGACGAGATTCAGCTCAACGTCTATCGCAGCGGCACCTACGGTGCTACTCAGGGGCCGCGCCTTGAGACCAGGGCCGAGATCGACCGCATGGAACGGGATGGTTGCCATATGGTGGGCATGACCGGTATGCCAGAGGCCGCCCTCGCTCGAGAGATTGGCTTGTGTTACGCCTGTTGCGCCATAGTGGTCAATTGGGCCGCTGGGCGCGGCGGAACCCCCATCGAATTGGTTGAGATCGAACGGGTTTTGGGCGTTGCCATGGACAAGCTAAAATCACTTATAGAACCTCTCCTGCGGAGACTATGAACAATGGCAATCTGTCCTATCTTGCGGATGGGCCATCCCCTATTGGGTAGACTCGCAGAACCCGTTACCCACTTCGATACCCCAGAGCTTCATGGCCTAGTACGAGATCTCCGCGATACCATGGTTGCAAGTCAAGGGGTTGGTATCGCCGCGCCGCAGATTGGGGTCAGTCTTCGGGTTGTGGTATTCAGCGTTGCCAGTCACCCCAGCCATCCCGATGTCGAGGCCCTTCCCTTCACGGTCTTGATCAATCCAGTCCTAGAACCGCAAAGTACCGAGATGAACGAGGCCTGGGAAGGCTGCTTATCGGTTCCTGGTATGCGTGGAATAGTCCCGCGCTATAACCACATCCACTATAGCGCTTCTGATATTCAAGGGGTGCCAATTCGGCGTGAAGTGCGAGATTTCCACGCACGCCTAGTGCAGCATGAGTGCGATCATCTGGATGGTATCCTGTACCCCTATCGCATCCGTGATCTGCGCCTTTTTGGTTTTGCCGAAGAGCTACTCCTCGACCGTTGGGTGGAAAAGTGAGCCAACCCCTATTGCTCATCAGTATCGCCGAGCAACGGTTACGGCTTGTGCAGGGACAACGGCTGCTGATGGCCGCAGATGTTGCTACTGCCCGTAAGGGGGCCGGAGAACAGCGTGGCAGCGAGCAGACACCACGCGGTTTGCACCAGATACGTGCGCGAATTGGGGCGGGTTGTTTGCCGAATACGGTTTTTGTTGGGCGTCGCCCCACCGGTGAGATCTACTCGCCCGCCCTACAGGACAAGTTTCCCGGGCGTGATTGGATCCTGACCCGCATCTTGTGGCTCTCGGGTCTTGAGCCTGGGCGCAATCGGCTGGGTAGGGTTGACACCATGGCCCGCTATATCTACATCCATGGTTGTCCAGAGGAATATCCGCTCGGCATCCCCAGTTCCCATGGTTGTGTCCGCATGCACAATGAGGCACTTATTGATCTTTTTGATCGTGTCCCCGTCGGAACACGGGTAAACATTCTGGAAGAGACTGATTTCGGATGAACCGCTACGACCTCCATACCCACTCTACCGCCTCTGACGGCACCCTATCGCCAAGTGAGCTGGTGCGTCGCGCCCATTCGCGTGGCGTAGAGGTAATGGCGATCACCGATCACGATTGTACCGACGGTATAGCAGAGGCCATGGCCGAAGCAGAGAAGGTTGGTTTGACGCTAATCCCAGGCGTGGAGATGTCGGTTACCTGGGAAGAGGGCCAGTTGCTTCATGTGGTAGGGCTGCGTATCGATCCAGGAAATCCTCTGTTACAAGAAGGACTAGAACGATTACATCGCTTCCGCTTCTGGCGCGCACAAGAGATGGGGCGACGCTTGCTTGCTTGTGGCATCGCGGGTGCCTTTGAGGGCGCACGGGCGCTGGCCAAGGGTAACATTGTCTCGCGTACCCATTTTGCCCGATTTCTGGTGGCGACAGGGAATTGTCGGGATATGAACGATGCGTTCGAGCGGTTTTTGGTTCCTGGTAAACCAGGCTACGTGGCCGGAGAATGGGCGACACTGGCGGAATGTATCCACTGGATCCGGAAGGCTGGTGGTCAGGCGGTACTGGCTCACCCATTACGCTACCCGCTTACCGCGCCACGCTTACGGAGATTGTTTGAACAATTCCGTGAACTTGGTGGGGAGGGCATCGAGGTGATCGCCCCCAACACGAATGGCACCCACACCTTGGCCCAACATGCACGCACCTTTGGCTTCGCGGGTTCACTGGGGTCGGATTTCCATAGTTGCGAGTCACCACATACCGATATCGGGCTACGTGAGAACCTGCCGAACGGCATACGCCCCATCTGGGAGCATTGGTAGATTGATGAGGGGCGGGAAACACCTCAATCGGAAGGCAACATTCTAGGGAATCGCCACACAAGGGACGAACACCTACCCTTTCGGCAACACGAGAGATTCAAGGTCAAAAACGCCGCTCGAGATACTGATACCAATCTAGCGATTGGCTGCGGCCACGTTGGTATTACTAGCAGGTGCCCGATCGGCAAGGAGCGACCCCTTGCGCAAGCCCCTCACCAGGTCAATGGTGAGGGGCTTGATCAGCAAAAAAGCAAATCGACTACGATCGACAATTACTCAACCGCTTAGTGGGCATGAATGCCGGTATTCTGCCGGACACAGAGTTCCTCCCACAGATCCTCAGGGCGGCGCTCACGGAACAGCAACGAACCGAGGAGAACCCCCAAGAACCCCAAGGGAATCGAAATGATCCCTGGATTCTTCAGCGTAAACCAAGGCTTATCAAGCCCTACGATACTGGTGGTATCGGTTCCAAGGTTAGTAAGGATGCCCTTCGCGACTGCCTTGGCCTTTTCCTGTGCAGCAATATCCTTTTTAATCTTTCCTTTAGTGGCCTCATCAGCGGCTTTGGCAAGATCGGCGTTCAGCGACACCAGTTTTGCATCAGCGGCGGTAACGACCTTTTCCTGCACCGGACGTACCAGTGTCGGGTAGGTCATATTGGGAGAGACCATCACCAGTCCGATGGCGCTAATCGAACCCAGCACCATGCCCAACACAATCCCGGCAGTATTGGTCTTTTTCCAGTAGAGTGTGAGCAGAACTGCGGGCAGATTAGAGGAAGCGGCCACCGCAAAGGCCAATGCGACCAGGTGCGCGACGTTTTGCCCCTTGGCCAAGATGCCAACCGTAATCGCCATGGCACCAACCACCAAAGAGGCGATGCGGGCAGCGACCACCTGTTCGCGTGGGGTAGCCTCCTCACCACGGATAACCCCCACGTAGATGTCATGAGCCATTGCCGATGCCGCCGCGAGAACCAGGCCTGCTACTACGGCCACGATTGTGGCAAAAGCAACAGCAGCAACAAACGCAAGGAACAGGTTGCCTGTCCAGGAATCCGGGCCGCCACCCAATGCCTGTGCGAGTAAGGGCCCAGCCATATTACCCCCCTTATCGATGGCTGCGATATTGGCGGAACCGACCTTCATGGCAGCACCTGTACCCAAGAACAACGTAAGGATGTAGAAACCCCCGATGATGGCCATGGCCCAGATCACCGAGATGCGGGCATCCTTGGCAGTCGGCACCGTAAAGAAACGCATCAAGATATGGGGCATACCCGCAGTGCCAAGCACCAGAGCCATCCCAAGCGAGATCTGATCCAGCGGATCCTTCAAGAACAGCCCCGGTTCTAAGAAGCGTTGACCGAGATCCGTAGCGCTCATGCCCATGGCGGCATCGCCCAACAGCTTTTTGACTTGGGCCTGAATGGCAGGGTTGTTGACAACATCCTGGAGATAGCCCGGCAAACTAAACCCGTAGGGAGCCCAGATAAAGGCAACGAGTAGCAGCGAAGCAGTAACCAGCAGTACTGCCTTGACAATCTGCACCCAGGTGGTCGCGATCATGCCGCCAAACACCACGTAGAGCATCATCAACACCCCCACACCGATGACCGAGATCTCGTAGTCAATGCCAATCAAGGTTTTGATGAGTACCGCGCCACCCACCATTTGGGCAGTCAGATAGAACGTGGAAACCGTGATGGTAGACAGGGCGGCAACGATCTTGGAAGCGCGGACATTGTTACGAAAGGCTAGGATATCCCCGAGCGTATATCTGCCGATGTTACGACAGGGCTCCGCGATTAACAGCAGCACGGTAATGTAGGCCACCAGCCAGCCAACCGAGTACATAAAGCCATCGTACCCATAGAGGGAGATGAGGCCAGCAATACCGAGGAATGAGGCAGCCGATAGGTAATCACCGGCAATGGCCCATCCGTTCTGCATACCAGAGATTGATCGACCCGCAGCGTAGAACTCAATCGTGGTGTGGGTATGAGTGGCCGCCCAGTAGGTAATGTACATCGTGACAGCAATAATGGCTCCGAAAACCAGGAAGGTAAGCCATTTGTACTGCTCAGCCACAGCACCACCATCAGCCAGTGCCGGAAAGGCTGTCAACAGGGTAGCAAGACCAATAACGCCATAAATAAATGCTTTATTAAGTCGGCTCATATTCAGGCTCCAATCCCGTGCGCGTTATTGACAATGGTTTCTGCCATCGCATCAAATTCAGTATTGGCTCGGTGCGCGTAAACCCAGGCGATGCCCCACGCAACGATAAATTCTGAAAGAGCGAAAAGAATTCCCACATTGACCACACCCCAGACCTTGATTTTGAATAGATTCGGGTAATAACCTGCACCAATGGGTAGCAGAAAATAGTAGACTACCGAGAACAGCATCAGCCCCAACAGGAATCGCGATTTCTTGCGACGCAAAAGCTGAAACCTGGGATCCGCCTCAATAGCAATCCAGTTCATCCTACGTGATGACATATTGCTCTCCCCTATGGCCCTAGTGATGGAGGGTGAAATGGTATCTGTTTGTCTACTCCGTTAGATAGACTTGCTTGTCGTCTCCCTGCCATCCAGAATCTACTATAATCCTTCCGTGTTTGCTAGCACATGACCATCGTTGATCAAAATGCCTTCCTTGCGACTGTTAAACCATTTAGCCGACTAAGTGAATCGGAGCGGCTGAATGCGCAGAAGGCCATGGATATTGCCTATTTCCGATCCGGAGAGGAGCTACTCAAGCCTAGTATTTCCCCTCAGTACCTTTACATTATTCTCAAGGGTGTTGTGCAGGAAATTGCTGAGGATGGCAGCATTGGCCATCTTTTGCGCCAAGATACCTTTGATGGCCGGGCGCTGTTGAATGGACAGACCCAGAACCGGTTTGTGGTCGAGGAGGAGTTGATCTGTTATCTCCTGCCGCAAGCGCTCTTCCAAGAGTTGTGCGCGACCAATCCGACCTTCCGCGCTTATTACTCTGGGGATCTCTCGGTGCGTCTAGCGTCGCGGGAAGAGCACCACGAAGCGCAAGACATGTCCTCATTCATGACGGCGCGGATCGAAGAGACCCACCTTCATGCGCCACTCTACGTGGAAGCTGCAACACCGCTGCGCAAGGTGGCGCGCTTCATGAATGAGCGCCGAGCCAGTGCGGTATTGGTTCGCCGAGGTGTCGATATTGGTATTATCACTACCGCCGATCTGAATGATGCCGTCCTCGTTCGCGGCGTGTCCCGAGAGGATCCCGTAGGTTCGTACGCCACCTTTACCCTCGTAACCCTTGATGTCCGCGCACTTCTTTTCGATGCCTTACTGCGGATGACCCAGCACAGCCTGAACCATCTTGTGATTACCCGTGATTCCGTCGTGATTGGGGTCTTGGAACAGGTTAATCTGCTCTCTTTTTTCTCTAGTCACTCGTATTTGGTGAATCAGCACATAGAGCGAGCAACGAAGGTCACGGATCTGCTTCATCCTTCGGAGGCCGCAATGGGGGTGATGCGGTCGCTGAAAGCGAAAGGGGTAAGGATGCGAAACGTAGCCCGCCTAGCGAGTGAACTCGACCACAAGATCTTTCGCAAGCTCTACGGGATGCTCGCCCCCTCAGAATTCTTAGAGGAGCTGTTAGCGAACACCTGCCTGGTATTGATGGGGAGCGAAGGGCGCACTGAGCGCCTTTGCAAGGGCCGCCAGGATCATCTCCTTCTGCTGCGGGATGGCTTCGATTGTAAGGTTTTGCCGCAAGTTACCACCGCTCTCCATGAGGCGATTCGCCTGCTAGGGTATCCGCCCGGACGAGAAGCTTTTCCTTGGGTAAAATCGGTTGCGGAACTTCGTCATGACCTCTTTCGATGGGTTAATCGCGACACTTACAGAAATCGGTTGAATCTCGCCCTACTCTCCGATGCCACAGCGGTGGTTGGGGAAACGACCTTGCTTGAAGAGGTGCGGGACGAATTGCTCGATCTCGTACATCACGATGAGTCCTATCTTGCCTTTTTTTCAAGAGTTGCCGTTGCAGTAGAGATCCCCACTTGGTTTCCCAGATTCAACCTAGAGCGCGGTGCCCACGCAAATACCTTGGACATAAAGCAGAGCGGGATCTTTCCCATCGTTCATGGGGTGCGCGCCCTCGCCCTCCAACAGCACCTACGAGTGACCAATACCGCCGAGCGTATCGAGATCCTTGCCAAGCAAAAGGTTTTGGATCAGGGGCTTGCACAGGATTTACTGGAGGCGCTGGATTTTATGAGCGAGCTGCGTCTAAAGTCGGATATGGCGAAGGTCGACATGGGGCTACCTCCTGATCACTGCATCCAACCGCTGTCTCTATCAAAGGATCTGCAGGATCTGCTGAAGGATTCTTTCAAGGTAGTGACCACCTTCAAAGCATTTCTCACCTTTCACTTCCATTTGGAGAGAATGTTGTGACCCAATACGGTGCCTCGTGATCTCACGTCTTCTTGCACGTCGGCAATTACGTGACCCTACCTACGCCTTTCTCTTCGATGGGAATGACGGGGACGAGGTGGTCGCCTTCGACACCGAGGTGACCAGTCTCAACGTAGCCACTGCGGAAATTCTCTCTATCGGTGCAGTGCGCCTCTGCGGCAACCGCATCTACGCAGGAGAGGCGCTGGAATTGTTACTCAAACCGCAAGGGATCATCAGCGCCGACAGCATCAAGATTCACCACCTCCGACACGTAGACCTTCAGCATGGTCTGGAGCCCCGGGTAGCCATTGGCCGTTTTCTCGAATTTATCGGAGCGCGACCGCTAGTGGGTTATTTTCTACAGATTGATATTGCCATGATCGAAAAATACCTGCGTCCCTGGCTCGGCATTGGTCTGCCTAACCGCCAGATAGAGATCTCTGGCCTCTATCATCAGTATGTTTCCAGTCGTCACCCCGAACGGGCGGTGGATCTACGCTTCGAATCGCTCGTACGAGATCTCGAACTACCTTTGTTTGAGGTGCATAACGCACGCTCCGACGCCATCATGACCGCCATGGCCTACATCAAACTGAAGGCAGAACGCCCTCGGCGCTGGATAGCACAACGTCGCGTACCATTTGGTTACATCGGCACGTAAACGGGGCACTATCCTTCTTGCCGTGCAACACGGCAGAAACCTACCCTGATTGTTCCTCAATCAGGGGTAACGATCGCTTAGGGCACAGATATAACCCCAGAAATACAGCCTGGTTACTGGGGCCCCGCACGCAACAAACTAATTTAGTTGGTGCCCCGGAGCCGACTTGAACGGCTGACCTTCCCCTTAGGAGGGGGATGCTCTATCCAACTGAGCTACCGGGGCAGGGCGTAACGCTGTCTTCGACGCGAACAGAGAATGTGAAATGCACAGAGAGCAACCGCGCAGGATAGCCAACCCGATGAAAAATTCAACCATGAATAAAGAAAGATTGGATCACTTGCATAACCAGCGACCAGCGGGAATTTCCTGGATATCAATACGAATAGGTAGTATCTGAAAGAAATGCTTGGTGGTGTTGGTTTTTCGGACAGTTAGCACCTACGCAAGCGCCAAGCAAAATTAATGAAGACAACCTGCACCCCCTACCCCTCTCGACCATCTAAACAGTCACCTTATTGAGTGGTAGACTTCTCTTTGGGTGTTTTAGCCTGTTTCTTCTGCCTGAAAGTGGCTCTACTTAGTAGAACAAAAAATGAGATACCGACAACCCCCATCAGTAGCGCTATTGCCAATGGTGTCATAACACCAAGCAGAAACAGAGCATAACCCATACCCAGGGCAATAAATAATATGCCCACAACCCACCCCAGAAGAATGGCCGCTTGTCGCAAGCGTGTGGCCTTTTTCTGACCCCTATAGAAGCCGTAGTACTGATGTAAGTTATTTTTCCTAACGTATTCGAGAAATTCCTCAGGGGTGTTAAAAACGATATCGTCATCAAGCTCAGTGTTTAGACAGTTCTCTTGTGAATACTCTCTGCAAACCTGAGGTCGTCTATCATAGATACTGCACAACTCGTTTTGCAACCCCTTACAGGGCGTTTTAAATTCTATGTACCAAACATGCTCATCATCCACCCAGACTGATATATTCTCATGAAGTAAAAACCAGATAATATAGTCGCAATCTTCATCGTTACGCGGAGGATCGATCTCATGGTTTATGTGCATACAGCACTTCGCGCATCCTTCGCAAAGTAGCCTATTGGTTGCCGGGGAGTTCTCCCGAATGGAGTTATGATTCTTTTTATAGGTACTGCCTGCAGATAGAAAGTCATCAACCTGTACTGTTCTGCTGTTTGCCCTTAATTTCATTACAACAATACCTCCTTTTGAGAAGGATAGACCGGATCTCTGCAGTAGATAGGATTATGGAATTTCGGGGATGGTTTTGTATTCCGGCAGATAGCCATTATTGAGACCCGCGAGAAATAACCGACGGTTGCATACGAACACAAAGGAATAAGACTACCATGGCCGCACATTATAATTCACTCAATCAACAATTATTTTCTATCTGAGATATTATCAGAAACGAGAGCGGTGTTAGTTTATGTTGATTTCCGTTGTTTGAAGACGTGGGATTGTTCGGCAGCCCGCTTCAGTACCTACAAAGCCTTATCAAAATCAAACTGACGGATGCTGTTATCAATTTCGGTGTAGTCGCTGTCCTTGAAGACAGAACGCAACAATTGTGTGTTGGTCTCGAAGATCCGGTTGGCTTCGAAATCTTCGTCAGCCAACCGCGATGCAAGGCTGGCACAAACCTCCCGCACGAGCTCAGTATCGAAAATGCGCTTAATGCGATTGTGGTGAATCTCTGGGGTCGTTGCGAAGTGGTTTTCTAGTTCCGCGATCAGCGGATTCAGGCAGGTTTCCACAGCAGCGAGGAGTTCATTGATTTCGCATTGGAGTGGCTGCGCAGGGGTGGCTTTGGTTATGGCTTCTTCTAGTTGGGCGGTTTTGTCTTGCAATTCGTGCGCCCCGATACTGCCTGCCGCCCCCTTGAGTGTATGGGTCAACCGTATCGCTGAAACCAAGTCCCCCGCATTACGTGCGAAATTAATAGCCTCTGGCATTGTTTTTTGTGTCGAGACAAATTTGCGCAGCATCGAGAGATAGAGCGAAGATTTATTCAACATCCGCCGCAAACCCACCGCTACATCTAATCCGTACACCTTTGGCAATGCTGTTATGGAGGCTAGTGCCGAGATTGTTTTTCTATCAGTTCTCAGCGGGAGTGTGCGCGGCTTAATCCATTGTAATAGGATGCGCTCAAGCTCAGTCGGTTCTATTGGTTTGGTAATGTAATCGATCATTCCTGCGGCAAGGCATCGTTCACGATCCTGCGCCATGACGTTTGCCGTCATCGCAACAATTGGCAGATTAGCCAATTCACTTATTTTACGGATCTCCAGTGTTGCGCTAATACCGTCCATAATGGGCATTTGCATGTCCATCAAAACCAGCTCGTAATCGACTTGCTGCACCTGTTGTACCGCGTTCTCACCGTTGACAGCCAGATCGACCACAAAACCCGCCTCCTTGAGCAAGGTCATGGCCACTTCTTGATTAAGATCATTATCCTCGACTAATAGAATGCGCGCCCCTTTGCGTGCCGCGAGTTCAGCGGACAACAAGGGGGCGGGGATCTCTGCTGATCCTTCTTCGGGCAAAACGCCGAATACCCGCATTGTGGCATTGAGTAGTGTCGAGTGACTGACAGGTTTCACAAGCAACACCTCTATCCCTACGTCACTGTCTTGTGCAAAAGTCTCCTCGGTGCCATAGGCAGTGATCATGATAAGATGAGGCGTTGTCATCAACCCTAAGGCGCGAATCGCTTTTGCTACGTCAAAACCATCCATCCCTGGCATTTTCCAATCAAGAAAAATCAGGTCAAATGGGCGATTACCCACTGATTCACGCACCGCATCGATCGCAGCCTGGCCTGATGCCACCCCCTCAACCTCAAAGTGTAAACCGATCAACATTTCGGTAAGGACTGAGCGGGCAAGATCGCTGTCATCCACCACCAAGGCCCGCCGACCGCTGAAATTGGTTTGCGGCGGCAATAGGTATGGAGCCGCGTTGCCACGACCCAGGCGCGCCGTGAACCAAAAGGTCGAGCCCTGTCCCGCAATACTATCTACCCCAACCTCGCCACCCATTAGGGCAGTCAGTTGTTTGCAAATAGCTAAACCAAGACCAGTGCCGCCGAAGCGACGAGTGGTCGAGGTGTCTACCTGTGAAAAACTCTGGAATAATCGGGAAATCTGTTCGCCATCTAAACCAATTCCGGTATCTTGAACCGAAAAATGAATAAGAAGTTCCCGCTTGGTTTCCTCTACGACCCGCACACGTAGGCAGATCTCGCCTTGTTCAGTGAATTTGACTGCGTTATTTGCGTAGTTGATGAGGATTTGCTCTAGCCGTCGCATATCGCCGACGAGAGAACGAGGAACGGTTGATTCCATATCAATGATTAGCTCAAGCCCCTTGGCCGTGCTCTTCTCAACGATCAAGCTAATGACGTTACCAATCATTTGTTCGAGATCAAATTCCAATCGATCGATTGTCAACTTGTTCGCCTCGATCTTCGAGAGAACAAGAACATCGTTGATAATACCTAATAGGTGCTGGGAGGACGCCTGAATCTTCAGTAGGTAATCCTGCTGGCGAGTAGTTAATTCAGTCTTACCCATAAGATATGACAGACCAATGATAGCATTCATCGGTGTACGAATCTCATGACTCATATTGGCGAGAAAATTCGATTTCATCTGAGCCATTGATTCGGAAGCGAGTAGCTTCTTGGCTGCTTCTTTTTGTTCCTGTTCGCGTTCTGCAATGGCGCTGACCATTGTCTCCAGGGCGATGGCTACTTCGGAAATCTCATCTTTCTGGCCTAATGTCGCGTGCGTGATTCTTGCCATCAGGGCATCGGTCATCCGTTGTTCTTCGGAATAGAGAGCAACCGCATCGCCAAGGGTAGAGATCCGTCGTGCCTGTCGCATTAACCACAGCCCAACAGTGAACCACAGCACCAAACCATCGAGAATTGGGATCATGCTAATACTGACCGAGAGTTCAGTCTTTGAGAACAAAGTGGTGATTGGCGCATCAATCACTAACCGAACAGGATCGTTAGATTGTCCACCCCAGGGTAACTGATTGTTTTTATCTTTACGAGATTCTTTGCCATGATTCATAAGGTCGATGTCACGTTGACCACCGGAACTGGCTACTATTTGATTGTTATACAAAACCCCAAGCGATAGACCTGGCGTGCTCATTTGATAGAGTAGCGCGTTATCTATCTGAAAGAAAACGGCAATGTTCCCCATTCCCGCCGCACCAAGCCAGATTGGGTTTTTGAATACCCGATACAGTTGCTGGTTTGCAGAACTCCAGTAGTAGCCGACATCTTCACTGATAGAGGATGGAATCTCAGGTAGGAGAATGTCTTTGCCGAAATCAAACAGTTTCTTTCTGTCGGCTGTTTGGATCAGCAGGTACTGGAATGTACGATCGGCTCCCTGGAGAGTCATGAATGCCTGCAAATTTATCTCGGCGGTTGCGCTATCTTCCAGGAGACGAGTGACCTCAATGCGTACTTTAAAATCGCGGGCACGAATGTCCCCCTCCCGATCGATCTGGGCAAGACGGGAGACGTAGAAGCTGGTTAATTCGTTAATGCGTTGCTGGGCAGCATTATCCAACGCGACCCAGTATATACCAATCGAACTGGTGGCAATCAAGGTGACCAACAGGCCGAGACTGATAACAAGACGTATCGCTGCCTGGTGGCCGATAGAGTTACGAACGATCACTCTATGTGCCTCACTCTATGCGCCCAGCCCAGCGATCATCTAACATCTGCTCAATATTTAGTAATTGTTGGACAGCATTGCCTTCTAGGCCAGCGTGGAAGAAGATATCGGTTTCCTTGAGTTGCTGAGAAGAAAATTTGCCATCGTGACTAAAGGCCTTTGGGTATTTCTGCAACGACAGGATGAGGGCGGCACGCTCCTCCTGCTCGGTGACGCCCAAGGTATCGACCACTTGTTCCGGCGTGTGACTGGTAATCCATGCGAGGCTTTGTTTCAGCATGTGCACCATCTTTTCGACCTTTGCTGGTTCATTCGCGATCACATCGCTACGGGTTTCAAGGGCTGCATGGAGAAAATGGCCACCCTGAATATCTCGAATGGTTTCTGGTTGCGCCAGATGAGCAAGAAAGAAGACTTTATTCTCGGCAAGTAGGCGTGAGGCAAAGGGCTCATCACCAACAATCGCGTCGGCCTGTCCGGAAATAATCAAAGAAGATTGTTCTATCCAACTCTGCCCCGCCGGTACGATGCGAACCGCATCAATGGCCACACCACCCGATTTGAGCAACAGTTCGCCCAATTGTTGTGAAGTCGTTTTGCTGGACTTGGTGCTGGTGTTGACGCCAATGACCTTGCCCTTCAGATCGGCGATGCGGGCCACACTCCCCTTGAGACCGATACGCACCATTAGCACGAACAAGGGCGCGTCATCGACCGGAGCAATAACCACCACGTCACCGCCATTCTGACGGAGTGACATTGCAGCAGGTACACCAGCCACCGCAAAATCGGCAGCATGTTTTACCATGTTGTTCAATGCAACGGCACCACCACCAGTGTGCATGATCCGCAAGTCAACATTTTCTGCTTTGTCGGCACCGATGGCTGGTATTAGGTCGATTGGCAGATAAGAAAGATTGCGAGGCCCGGGCACACTTACCACGATGCGGTTCTGCTCCGCTAGCTGGGTTTTCCCTGATTGAGCCTCTTGGGTGTGCGTGGTCGTAGCGGCTGACGGATTCAGAAAAACCCGGATGGCAGGATAGTGCGCAGCAATGACCACCAGAAAGACCAGCAGGAAAAAGACAGAAACCACCCGTACAGGAGTCTTCATGATCAGTCCTCTTGTGTTGGTTGACAAGGTTACAGCGCAGCCAGGACTTAGGGCGTAGTACGGTAACTAAGGTGTTCCTAGCAAGAAGTAAGCGCTTATCACTTTGTTGGTAGAACCAGATAGGTTACCGTGTTCCGTGTAGTGCCCCACTAGAACGCTTGTCATAGCACCTACGAGTGTACTGCAGTCGAACTGTTTGTGTAACGCTCAGGGAGTAGGTTTGTTGATGCGACCAGCTACCAAGAACCGGGTGAGACGGGTAGATGGGCGGTTTTAAGGTAAGCAAGATGCGCGCACCCTCTTCTACATGGTGAATCAAGCAACCACATCAAGGTGAAATGGCAACCGCTTCTTGTCGTTGCTAACGTAGCTTTCATCCCTCAAGGTGAGAATGCGCCCAATACCTACTAAATAGGCCACGGTGAGGTGCGAGAAAGAGTGAGAGGATGAGCAACATGCCGGCAGTAAGGACGATGGCTGGCCCCGAAGGTAAGGTCGCATGGTAGGAAAACAATAATCCGAGATAACTTGCAGCAAATGCCGTGAGTAGGGAAACGCCGATCATTCCGCCAAGGGTGCGTGCCCAAAGACGGGCGGTCGTCGCGGGTAGCATCATCAAACCAACCGCCATGAGCGTACCAAGGGCTTGAAAGCCGCCAACCAGGTTTAGCACCACGAGTGCCAAGAACACCATATGAACTACCGGCCCACAACCGCTTACCACCCGCAAAAAGCTTGGATCAAAACACTCGATTACCAGTGGTCGACGGATGAGGATGAGCAGTGGCAGCGTGAGGGCGGCTATACCGGCCAACAATAGTAGCGCTGAGTCGTCCAGGGCAAGCACGGTACCGAATAGGACATGGAGCAGATCTACGTTGCTCCCTTTGAGGGAGACCAGAACAACCCCAAGCGCCAGTGAAATCAGGTAGAAAGCAGCAAGACTTGCATCCTCGCGCAGGATGGTGGTTCGTGTTGTCACGCCGGCTGCGAGCGCTACGGCGAGGCCAGCGGCAAGGCCGCCAAGGCTTAAGACGGAGACCGACATCCCGGCCAGCAAGAAGCCCACTGCCGCACCCGGCAAAATGGCGTGGGACATGGCATCCCCCATCAGGCTCATGCGCCGTAACAGCAGGAACACACCAATCGGCGCGCAACCTATGGCTACGAACAGACAGCCTGCCAAGGCGCGGCGCATGAAGGAAAACTCAACGAAAGGTTGAACGGTTGCTTCCCAAAGAGTCATGCTGCGCCCCGTGCGCATACTGGCGCTTGTTCGTCCCAGGCCTCTTGTAAGGCTTGCGCTCGTTTCAGGTTGTTCGTGGTGAGTACGTCTGCTGTTGGGCCCCAGGCGACCAACTCGCGTGCGAGCAACAAAGTTTGTGGGAATCGGTGTCGTACCAGGTCTAGATCATGGAGTACAGCGACTACCGTCCGACCTTCGCGGTGCAGACGATCCATGACCGCCAGCAGATCTTCAATGGTGCGATGATCAATGGCAGTAAAGGGTTCGTCCAAAAGGATCACGGATGCCCCCTGGAGGATCATGCGAGCAAAGAGCATCCGTTGGAATTGCCCCCCAGAAAGTGAACTCACCTCCCGTTTGGCGAAACTGGCAAGCCCCACCGTTGCTAATGCCTCTTGAACCTGCTTGCGCAGTGATGCCGTTAGTGGACGCCAGAGCCCCAATTGGTGCCACAACCCGAGGGACACAACCCCTTCAACGGTGATCGGGAAGTCGCGCTCCAATTCGGCCTGTTGGGGGAGATAAGCAGCATGACGGGCAATTGTCCCACGCCAATCGACACGTCCCGCGAGAGGACGCAGCAGACCCATCATCCCTTTTAGTAAGGTTGATTTGCCTGCACCATTAGGGCCCACCACCGCAGTAAGACTACCCGCAGCGAAGCCCCCCGACAGATGATGTACGGCTGGGTGGCGTTCATAGCCAAGGGTTAGATCGTGAAGAAAGATACTACCAGCAATCTCACCCAAAGGAGTTATCATCCCACCACCCACAGAGCTAGCCCCAGCAAAAGCATTCTTATCGTGATGGTTTAGCCATCGCTGTCCAAATGAATCTCTACGTAGGCCTCTTCGCGAAGGCGGCGCAACCAAGCATCCAACCCTTCTTCTGTTTTACGAGTCCGAATGGCCTCTGTAGCGTTGGTGCGGAGCTTTTCTTGGGTATTGTTCTGTTGGCGGCGTTCCTGAACCTGAGCGATATGCCAGCCGAAAGAGGTTTTAAATGGTTCGGAAATCGCACCTGGGATAAGACCATCCATGACCTTTTCAAAATCAGCCACGAGATCGCCTGGATTGACCCAACCCAAGGAACCTTTATTGGCAGCGCTTGCGGTATCTTCAGAATTGGCGCGTGCGAGTTCCCCGAAATCTTCCCCACTCTGGATGCGAATGCGTAATTGGGCGAGATGCGCACGCGCCTCTTCATCGGTCACGTTTTCGCTGGTATGGATGAGAATATGTCGCACCAAGGTTTGGGTTACAGTGCCTACGGCCTGATTCCGGTAATCGACAAATTTGACAATATGGAAACCAGACGGGCCACGCACTGGGCCGACAACCTCCCCCTTACGCATACCCGACACTATGCTAGAGAATAATGACGGGATCTGAGCCGCTCGACGCCAGCCCAAATCACCGCCCTCTAGCGCATCGCGGGCATTCGATTCGTTGATGGCGAGCGTACGAAAATCCTCCCCCGAACGCAGACGTGCTAAGAGAGATTCTGCTTTGGTGCGGGCGGTTTGGATTTGTTCCGGACTCGCACCATCAGGTACAGCCACCAAGATCTGTGCAAGCTTCCATTCACCCTCGTCCTTTGCGCTACCAGCTTCTTCTGAGTGCGAACTTGCCAGGAAATCATTGACCTCCTGATCGGTAACGGTAATATGATTGACAACCTCGCGTTGGTGCAACCGTCCGATAATGATTTGATTGCGGATGTCTTCACGAAACTTGTCAAACTTATACCCATCGTGTTCTAGCGTGTCACGAAATTCAGTAAGCGATACGTGGTTGCGTTCGGCAATGTTGCTAATAGCCGCCGCAAGCGTCTCGTCGTCCACCTTGATGCCGCTAGTCGAGGCAAGTTGTAGCTGAATGTGCTGGAGGATCAATCGCTCTAACACCTGCCGCTCGAGAACTGCCGGAGAAGGGAGTGTTGCGTTTTGTTGTTGGAACTGAGCGGAAATCGTAACGATAGCCTCGTTCAGTTCTGTGCGGACGATGACATCGTCATCAACAATGGCGACGATGCGATTCACATCATGCAGAGCCATTGCTGGCGGCGTGAATACAACGAAAGCGATAGCAATCGCAACAAAAAGATTTTTCATAAACGACATAGCCCCACGTAGTTTCCACATAGTCAAGACAGGAGAAAGCAGTAACCATCTCCGTAGATTTCGTATTCGCCGACCCGTTTACTAACCTGCTGGTGGTACCAAGGTAATCAGTTGTTATGGCAAGATTACGGTGCGCTATTTGGGAAGCGTGGATCCGCACGGTTCACAGACTCATAGCCAAGAATGCTATTCGTTAGTAATGGATCCAGTTTCTCACCTATGCTAGCCAGGCCCTTTAATTCAAATTGCAGCATAACATTGCTCACCGGTGCAGCATTAGGCAAATCAACATAGCGGCGGGCGACTACCTGCATCGCCCAACAGCATTTTTCATAACGCACCCCAACAAACGACTCCATGGTTTGGCTATCCTTTAATGAGTAATTCCAACGTGCTACCGCCCGCCATTGGCGAGCGATTGGCCATACCAGGGAGATATCCGTCTGATCTAATAGATCGCGGCGCTCGTTAAGGGCAAAATTGACGATATGATCACGATCCGACTGATAACGCAAGCGCAAAAAACGCTGTTCCGGTTGGCCTTGTTGCTGACTCCACTCAACAGTACTACTTGCCGTCCAATACCTGCCGAGGCGTGCACCCACCTCTGCTACGGTATCCGAGCGACTGGTTGAGCTTCCATCATTCGTTGTGGCCACGGTGGCGGTAGGTGCCCCGTAACCAAGGGAGACCAAACGATCTTTAAAATAGATAACCTGGCCGAGGCTACCATACAAAAGCTGCACACCATTGCTACCATCCAGGAAACGACTCGTTACCGCCATTGCCAGTTGGTTGGCGTCACCGATACGATCTGGGCCGCTGAAACGATTTTCTCTAAAAAGCTGACCCATATTGAAGTCAAGAAGCGTAGTATCGAAAATTGGCAGATTCTGCTGGTTCTTGTAAGGCACATAGAGATAATATATTCGCGGCTCTAAGGTTTGGATGAGCTTTTGGTTGCCAAACGAAAAATTACGCTCAAGAAACAATCCGGCGTCGGCAGAGAAAACCGGAACAGTTACACTTGGATTAGACGCGAGCCCCGGCGCAATATCCGTTAATGCGTAATCAACATGATGCAAAGTAAGTCGTGGCGTGAAGAATCCTTTTAGCCCAGTTACTGGATAGGCGATAGACGGCTGAAGCCATAAACGAGTGCCGGTATAATTCTGATTAGTATTTGTGCCGCCAACAATGCTCGGTCGATAAAAATTGCTCACCTCACCTATCATCCTACTATCAGTATCCCATCTTCCGTTCAGAGGATCAAGGGTGAACTGGAATTGGGGCATACGTTCAAATGGGCGACTACCGTCCAGCGTCTGGAAGCCTTGGACACGCCCGAATCCTGACCAGTTATCTCCCGCGTAGGTGATCTCGGCATGACGCTCAAGGTAACTGATACTGGTCAGCGCGATAGAATTACCAAGATCATGGAAGTAATCTTGGTCAGACACCGCGTTATAAAGGAAGTCAGCATGGGTGCGCGGACTAAGATCACTAAGATGCTGGAAAGAGAAAAGACCACGATCCTTTTTGGTGAGCTGATCATTCGGTAAGTATTCAATAACGACTTGTCCATTACTGTGGGGAGTAAGGTAGCGAAATTCCCCATCCAATTGCATTCCACGTCGACTGAGATAACGAGCGGTAAAGGTGGCGTCGTGGTCAGGCGCTATGTTCCAGTAGTAGGGAAGTCGTAGATCTAAGCCCGAACGAGAGGAGCTACCGATCGTTGGGGTGAGCAAACCAGATTCCCGTTTGTCGGATATCGGAAAGGAGAAATAGGGAGTATAAAACAGTGGAACCCCCTTGAAGTAGGTCGTTACGCCACGCCCAATCCCAAGGTTGTTGGTCTGGTCTAGATCAAGAGAATCTGCATGGAGCACCCAGTCCTCATGTCCTGGGACACAAGTAGAATAGGTGGCATCAGTGTAGTGGCTATGGGTTCTATCGGCCATCTGCGCGGTCGCGGCAGCACCCCGAGCATGGGCGGAAGGAAGGTAATAGCGGGCGTCATCCATGGATCCCCGCCCGTATTCAAGATCGAACAACCCTTCTCTTCCCTCAACAGTGAGACCACCGCGACGGTAGAGTAGACCATACTGAGCCTCTGCGGTATCTAAGCTGAGGTCATAGAGCAACCAGGGCGTTTCGAGCGATTCTCCTGGGTGGGTTAAGCGTACGTGCCCCCATAACACTGCGGTGTCCTGCTCATACACTGTGGCGTGATCCGAGCGAATATCGATAGGGCTTGACCGATCTAGGGGTAGATTGGTGATGGGATCCAGTTGCAGGGTGTTGGAATCGGCGCAAGATGACCAATCGAACCGAGATTTGCGGTGCGACACGCTACCAGCAAGGGGAAAGGGTACCGATGACGCCGTTGCCGAAGTACTAGGAAGTGTCGCGGATCGAAGAGAATAGGATGTCTTATTCCAGGAGGTTTCGTCGTCAGCAGGTGTTTTGTTGTTTTTCGGTAGTTCACTGGTGGCAGTTAGCGCATTTTCCATGATTGGCGAGGCTGCGTCACCGCAATGCCAGGGACTCTCTCCTGAACTGGGCGCATCGGTATGAAGAACCGACTCCTCCGCCGCGACACAGGAAATGGCAAAGTAAAATAAAGAAGTTACGGCGAATCTGAGAAAAGACAAGGCGCGTCACCCTAATTCTAGAATTGCGTCTATTTCTATTGGTGCGTCTTTGGGTAGTGCCTGCACGCCAATGGTTGCACGGGCCGGATAGGGTGGCACAAAATATTCCGCCATGACCTCATTCACAACCGTAAAATTCGCAAGATCAGTAAGATAGATGTTGAGCTTAACGGCATCGGCGAGAGATCCGCCAGCGGCATTTGCAACCGCCTGGAGATTATCGAAAATACGGCGCACCTGATCGCGGAAACTACCGGAGACTAAGACCATTGTCTCAGGATGAAGCGGAACCTGGCCGGAGAGATAAACCGTCGATCCGGCCATAATAGCCTGCGAGTATGCACCAATGGCTCGTGGCGCACGATCAGTAGAGACGGGGGTATGGGGCATAGGTCGCCGTACGTGGGTTGTCATCTTGTGCTTAAGCGTCTCGCATCACAATAACACCTCGCGGGCGAGCGCATCCATTTCCTGCGCCGCACGAGAACGCGGTTCCCACTCCATCACGCCCAAGCCTTCGGTGAGACTACGCCGGAAGGTAACTCGATTCCCGATTTGTACCTTAGAGGTTGGTAGCCCAATTTTGTGCAAGGCATCTTCGGTCTCTTGGGTCTCGCGGATCTGGACGTTTGTGTCGGCGCGATTAATAACGGCAGTGACAATTAGCGAGGGTTTTTCTCTCTTGGCGTCATTGACCAACTCCATAAAGTTATGCAGCGCCCACACATCCGCTTGGCCAGGCAAAAGCGGGATCACCAGCCGATCGGCGTCTTTTAGCGCCGCTCGGAAGGACTCCCGATCTCCTGCCGCAATATCAACGATGATGCTCTCAAAGACATGCACCGCATTACCGATCTCCTCGCCGAGGCGGCGCTCTTCCGCGATGAGGCTGTAGAGCATCGGTTGATGACCTTCCTCGCGGCGCAGAGCGACAAGATCAGACGTGGTATGTTGGGGATCGGCATCCACCAACAGGGTACGCCTCTGCTGATAAGCGGACCACACCGCCAGATTAAAAGCAATGGTGCTCTTTCCTGTCCCGCCTTTAAGATTTCCCACTAGCGTGATCATAGATGTGCTGATCTCATGGTCTTAAGTTTTTGTCCTTCGCAATCAATTGGTCACAATGAGCCAACCAGCTTCACCTAGATTCTCTGCCCGCCTGGCTCCGCAGTAGGGTGTAACGGGCGCGCTGATTGCTTTTGCCGATGTAATAGGGCGCAATTACCTCAAGGGGTGTTGGCGTAATGGCGAAGGGTAACATCTCACCAACGGCGCAGGTGGACTCCGTCTGGAGGGAGCGATAATTATCCATTGAGAACGGTGCGCCCGGTATCAGCCCCAGCACCTTGGCCTGTAGCTGTGAGAGGGCTGGGCTGAGCGGTACAATGATGCGCCGTAACTGCATGATCTCAGAGAGATACTCTACGATCTGACGCAAGGTGTAGATCTTTGGCCCACACAGGTTATAGCGTTTACCCCGACTCGTCGGATCCTCTAGCGCCGCGACAAAGGCAGCCACCACATCCCCTACATACACGGGCGCAACCCGCGACTCACTACAGCCAAGCGGTAGGAACGGCGCGAGACGGAGCATGAAGGCAAAGACGTTTAGAAAATTATCACCGCGACCAAAGATAACCGATGGTCGAAAACTCGTAACGGCAAGCTCAGACCCTGCCTCGGCGTGAACCAAGTCCTCACCTTCCCCCTTGGTACGGAAGTAGTGGCTCTGGGCGGTTGGATCACCAGCCTTGAGCGCACTCATGTGGAGTAGCCGAGCGACCTTGGCACCCTTGCAGGCGGCAACAATGTTGCGGGGCAGTGATACATGGGCACTCTGAAAGCCACTGCCGTCAGAACCCCACTCGTTGAGGATGCCAACCAGGTTTATCACGGCATCCATCCCGACGAAGCACTCCCGTAGCTGGCTTTCGTCGTAGGTTTCGGTTAGCAGTACCTCTACCTCCCTTGAGGCTAGGTCACGATGTCGCTGGGGATGGCGGCTCAGCACACGAACCTGGTAGCCGCGTTGAACCAAAGAGCGGGACAAGTACCGACCCACAAAACCAGTACCACCGAGAATACATACCTTTTTAGTTTTCATGTCTTGGTAATCCTCTTCGTCAAACGCCCCCATCGGCAGGTTACTATTTCAACCTGATATCGACAGAAGCGATATATCTTTCTTGGAGTAGACGCATTCTGAACAATCTGTTAAGCGCTGACTAGATGTACCGTGGAAAGAGTTTAGGAAACACCATCAACGGTCGCTGCGGTCACAACGTCTGCTATCTGCAGCGCTACCTGTTTCACCTGGGCGGCGTCGATGCCCTCTACCATCACCCGCACCAAGGGTTCGGTACCAGAGGGGCGGAGCAGGACGCGACCTTTGTTTGCTAGGGCGTTTTCTGCGTCGATCACGGCCCTTTTTACCTGCGGGTGGGCGATCACGTTCTTACCATCGACGGTAGCGATGTTAATCATATGCTGTGGATACTTTCGCATACCCTGTTTGATGTCGTGCAGAGAGCGCCCCGTTTGTACCATGGCAGCCAGGATCTGGAGTGCTGCGATGATGCCATCTCCGGTTGTGGTGTGCTCCAGGCAGATGATGTGACCGGAGGATTCCCCGCCCAAGATCCATCCCCCCTTACGCAGCACCTCGAGTACATGGCGGTCACCGACAGCAGCACGCTTAAGTTGTAGGCCAATCTCGGTCAAGGCGTGCTCTAATCCTAGATTACTCATCACCGTACCGACTACGATCCCGCCAAGTTCCGCTCGATTTGCGCGGTGGCGGGCAATAATATAGATAAGCTCGTCGCCATCGAGCAGTTCGCCCTTGGAATCGACCATAACAACCCGATCGCCATCACCGTCGAGTGCAATCCCGACGTCAGCCTGGTGTTCTAGCACCAGTTGCTGAACCTGCTCCGGGTGGATGGAGCCGCAGTTTGCGTTTATATTGAGGCCGTCCGGTTTAACCCCGGTAGAGATTACCTGAGCGCCGAGTTCTTGGAAGACGCTGGGGGCAATTCGATAGGTGGCACCGTTCGCACAATCGACCACTACCTTGAGGCCATTGAGTTCGACGCTGTTTGGGATAGTACTCTTACAAAATTCAATGTAGCGGCCACCAGCGTCGAGGATGCGCTCGGCCTTGCCGAGATGGGCCGAGTCAACGGTCTCCATAGGCTCCGCCAGGGCAGCCTCAATCGCGAGTTCAACCTCGTCCGGTAGTTTGGTGCCCTGTGCGGAGAAGAATTTGATACCATTGTCGTAATAGGGGTTGTGGGAGGCACTGATCACAATTCCAGCACGGGCATGAAAGGTGCGGGTCAGGTATGCAATGGCCGGGGTTGGCATCGGCCCGAGGAGACGGATATCGACCCCGGCGGCGGAGAGTCCTGCCTGTAGGGCAGATTCGAACATGTACCCGGAGATGCGCGTATCTTTTCCGATGAGAACATGGCTACCATGCCCTTTTGCCAACACTCGACCTACCGCCCAGCCAAGTTTAAGGATAAATTCAGCGGTGACTGGGAACTGGCCAACCTTGCCACGGATACCATCGGTGCCAAAATAAGTCTTCTTCACAGACAAGTTCTCCGAATCTTTGAATGTCATTACTTTATAGGGTATAAGTTCTATGAAAGCGCGAGTAAAGTGGGTTCAGCAAGGCACCTTTGTCGCCGAATCTGGCAGTGGGCACGCCATCGTTATCAATGGCCCTCCGGAGGTGGGTGGGCGTAACCTCGGTATGCGTCCCATGGAGATGTTGCTGCTCGGCATGGGTGGTTGTACCGCAGTTGACGTGATTTCGATACTAGAAAAATCACGCCAACAGGTTACCGACTGTGTTGTGGAATTGTCAGCGGAACGCGCCGATAATCCTCCTCAGGTCTTCACTCGTATTCATGTACATTATCTAGTCTCCGGGCGTGATCTGAAAGAACACCACGTCGAGCGTGCGATCCGATTGTCGGCTGAAAAATACTGTTCCGCTTCGGTAATGCTTGGCAAAACGGCGGAGATAACGCATGATTACCAAGTTATTTCGGTACCTTAAAGAAACGTAAAGGAAAGTCATTTTTTTGACGAACGCGCCTGCTCGTAGAGCGGGATCACCTCGGGGAGGTGCTTTGAGATCTCCTGTATGCGATTTGCCCCGGCGGGGTGGGTCGAGAGCCATTGGGGTGGTGCGCCTTTATTGGATGCTGTCATCTTCTCCCAGAGGCTAACGCCAGCATGGGGGTCGAAGCCAGCGCGCGCTGCGAGATCGAGCCCCACCACATCAGCCTCAGTCTCGTTCTCTCGAGAAAATGCGAGGGTGAGAAGATTGCCGCCGAGCGAAAAAACACTGGTAAACTTGCCGCCACCAAAATATGCTCCAAGCAAGTAGGCGCTGACATGGGTTAGCTTTTCCTTGGCCAAGCGCTCTCTGGCATGTTCTCGCAGTGCGTGGGCGATCTCGTGCCCCATTACCATGGCCACCTCATCGTCACTGAGGTGAAGAGTGTCTACAATGCCCGTATAGAACGCGATCTTGCCACCAGGCATACAGAATGCGTTGATCTGGTTGGAGCGGAGTAGGTTTATCTCCCACTTCCATTCTTTTTCTCTGGGGTTCCAGCGCTCGGTGAAGGGGATAATGCGTACGGCAATCCTGCGCAGGCGTTGCGTCTCCGGGTCGCTCTCGCTGACCAGTGCACCTTGACGGGCGGCTTGCTGTTCAAGTTGGGTATACTGTAGCCCAGCCTGCTGCTCCAGATCGGCTGCGGACACAAGGTTGCGTACTACCGAGGGGCTGCCTACGTTCACCCCTTCTGCACAGACAGCGGCGACCACAAAGAGCCCGATGGTGGCAAAGATGATGGCAGATGAGTTTGACATTGCAGTGGATACGGGAACAGGAAACGGCATATTTAGGGTATTATATACTAACGCCTCTATTCCTTAGCCAAAAAAACTAATAGGTTCGGGACTGCTGACCGTCCCGGTGATATTTTGCCGATGCCGGCTATGTGCCGGATGCGGAGAGTTGCCGATATGACCATTGCTGTGGACGACGAGATCCTACAAGATTTCATGGTCGAAGCGGGGGAGTTGCTGGAGCACCTAGGTGAGCAACTCGTCGATCTAGAGCAGCGGCCTCACGATATGGGGTTGCTGAACGCCGTTTTTCGCGCCTTTCATACCATCAAAGGTGGCGGTGGGTTTCTTAACCTCACTGCCATGGTGGAGGTTTGCCACCAAGCAGAGGATGTCTTCAACTGTCTTCGCCAAGGGCAGCGGGAGGTAGACTCGGATTTGATGGATGCGGTACTGCAGGTGTTGGATAGCCTGAATGGCATGTTCAACCAGCTTAAGCGACGGGAGTCTCTCACTCCGGCGAGTCCGTCGCTTATCACACGCTTGCAGTCCTTGGCCGTACCGGCGTCGGCATCACCACCACCGCCTCCACCCCCTCCGCCTCCTCCACCACCACCTCCCGCGCCGGTGCAGGTCGTCGTGCGTCAAGCAGTGGATGTGGCCGATGGGGGGGACATGGCCGAGGTTCCCGACGACATCACGGATGCTGAGTTTGAAGCCCTTCTTGATGCCTTGCACTCCAGCAAGGGGCAGACTGCCGCACCAAGCGATGTCGCACCTATTCATGCCGCGCCATCCGCAGCAGAGGGTGGCGCAGCGGCGGGGGGTGGAGACGACCTCATCACCGATGATGAGTTTGAGGGTCTTCTCGATCAGCTACATGGTCGCGGCGCTTCTCCGCAACCTGTGCCAGCACAGGCACCTGCTCGGGCCACCTTGCCGCCACCGGCTGCTGCACTCGCACGGGTACCGCCGCCCCCAACACCGAGTGCTCCGCCAGCGCCCCCACAAGCAGCAGAGCCGCCCGCAGCAGCCGAGCCTTCCAAGGCGGTCGCCGTAGAAACTACCGTTCGCGTTGACACCCGCCTGCTCGATAATATCATGAATATGGTGGGCGAACTCGTCCTGGTACGCAACCGTTTGGTTACGCTCCAGGGTGGGCGCGGTGATGACGAGACGAGTAAAGCGGTGGGACATTTGGATCTGGTAACCGCTAATCTGCAAAACGAGGTCATGAAGACCCGGATGCAGCCCATCAAGAAGGTGTTTGGTCGATTCCCGCGCGTGGTTCGAGACCTTGCCCGTTCGCTCCGCAAGGAGATCAACCTGGTCATGGAGGGAGAGGATACGGATCTGGACAAGAACCTCGTAGAGGCCCTTGCTGATCCGTTGGTGCACTTGGTACGCAATGCTGTGGATCATGGTATTGAGTCCCCTGATGTGCGCGCCCAGACCGGAAAAGACAAGATTGGGACGGTTATCTTGTCCGCTGCCCAAGAGGGCGATCACATCCTGCTGACCATTGCTGACGACGGGGCTGGCATGGATGCAGAGAAACTACGCCAAAAGGTAGTGGAAAAAGGCCTTATGGATGTAGATGCAGCAGCGCGTCTCGATAACCGCGAGTGCTTTGAGCTTATCTTCTTGCCAGGATTTTCTACCAAGACCGAGATCTCGGATGTCTCGGGGCGCGGTGTTGGCATGGATGTGGTGAAAACCAGGCTCAACCAACTGAATGGCAGTATCGAGATCAATTCGCGTCTTGGTTTTGGCACCAGCATCGTGATGAAGGTGCCGCTCACGCTGGCCATCATGCCAACCCTGATGGTTGTGCTAGGCAATCAGATCTTTGCTTTACCGTTGGTCAATGTGAGTGAGATCTTTCATCTGGATCTCTCGCGAACCAACGTGGTGGACGGCCAGCGGGTGGTTGTCGTGCGCAATAAGCCATTGCCTTTGTTTTATCTGCGCAGGTGGCTTATTCACGATGGCAGTGACTATGACCTCGGCAGTGGTTTTGTGGTCGTCGTCAATGTTGGCACCACACGCTTTGGCTTCGTGGTTGACCAACTGATTGGCCAAGAAGAGGTGGTGATTAAGCCTTTGGGTGCCTTGTTGCACGGTACACAGGGTTTATCGGGTGCGACCATTACTGGGGATGGCCGTATTGCGCTTATTCTTGACGTGCCGAGCCTGATCAAGGTCTATGGTCGCCAGCACTGATGCGCACCCGAGTAGAACTCAGGTAGAGGACTAGGCTATGCCCGTGCGGGTTCTGGTGGTAGATGACTCCAGTTTTTTCCGCCGACACCTTACGGTCATACTGAACGCCGATCCTCGGATACAGGTGGTGGGGAGTGCTGGTGATGGGCGCGAGGCAGTGGATCAGGCGCTGGCCTTGCATCCCGATGTGATCACCATGGATGTTGAAATGCCGGTGATGGATGGGATCTCGGCGGTGCGTGAGATTATGCGGCTGCGACCCACACCGATCCTGATGCTTTCTGCCCTGACCACTGAAGGCGCAGAAGCAACCTTGAATGCGCTGGATGCAGGTGCCGTAGATTTTCTTCCGAAAAGTTTTGAGGAGAGTCCGGCGGATCGTACCCGCGCGTTGGACGAGCTACGCCAGCGGGTGTGCCAGATCGCGCAGCGCGGTGGGCGGCCCTTATCGCAACGACCGATCGTCCACCCGCCTCTCCCAAAACAGACCCAAACCTCTCATGCCGTGCCGCCCGCAGCGCCCCATCGGGTAAAGCGGGATTATCGCTTGGTTGTCATCGGTGCCTCCACCGGCGGGCCGGTGGCTCTGCAGGAGATACTGACCCAGTTACCAAGTTCGTTTCCGTTACCGTTGTTGTTAGTACAGCATATGCCCGCAACCTTCACGCCGACATTCGCGGCACGTCTAAACCAACTCTGCCCGGTTCGGGTGCGCGAGGCGCAGGACGGTGATCTCCTAGAGCGTGGCACCGCTCTGCTCGCCCCAGGTGGCAAGCAGATGACGCTAGATGATCGTGGAACGCGGGTGTTGGTGCGGGAATCGGATCCTGCCTTGCACTATCGGCCCAGTGTTGACGTGACCTTTACCTCGGCAGCACGGGCTTTTCCTGGGCATGTCTTGGCCCTGGTTCTGACGGGTATGGGGGCAGATGGTCGCGCCGGAGCGCGTTTACTGAAACAGGGAAACTCTACGGTGTGGGCGCAGAACGAGGCGAGTTGTGTTGTCTATGGTATGCCGATGGCGGTTGTGGAGGCAGGCCTCGCCGATCGGGTGTTGCCGTTATCAGAGTTTGGGGCCGCCTTAACGGCCAGTGTGTAGGGCGCACGAGAAATGGCCATCGATCGCCTTAGTATTGCTGGTTTCTTGCTGGGATTCGGTGGTATCTTGTTTGGCCAATTTCTGGAAGGGGGCAGCCTTACTAGCCTTATCAATTTCCCTGCCGCTTTTATCGTGATTGGTGGCACCGCTGGAGCGGTGATGGTGCAATCTCCGCTGTCTGTCTTTGTGCGTGCAATTGACATCTTACCGTGGGTTTTACGTGGGCCGCCCGGGCCACAACGGGGCCTGGTGGAGATGCTGATTAAATGGAGTACCGTTGCCCGCAAAGAGGGTTTGTTGGGTCTCGAGAGTATTGCCGAATCCGAACAGGATTCTTTCCTTAAGAAGGGTTTGCGACTGTTGGTGGATGGCGCAGAAGCAGCGGTCGTGCGCAGTATTTTGGAGATTGAGTTGGATACGCGTGAGGAACGGGACTTGCGAGCAGCTAAAGTGTTTGAGAGCATGGCCGGGTATAGTCCGACGATAGGGATTATTGGTGCGGTGATGGGACTCATCCATGTCATGAGCAACCTGGCAGATCCGAGTTCATTGGGTTCCGGTATCGCGACTTCTTTCGTGGCGACCATCTATGGTGTTGGCTTTGCGAATCTCATCTTGTTGCCAATTGCCAATAAGATTAAGGCAGTCGTTTATGAGCAGAGCGCTGTGCGCCAAATGGTGGTGGAGGGCCTAATTGGAATTGCTGAGGGCAGCAATCCCCGCATCATAGAGACAAAGCTAGCTGGGTATCTTGAGTAAGTATGGCAAAAAAAACACATGATGTTCCGGAGGATAGAGAACGTGGCTGGGGAGAGCTTACGCCGTACGATTTTACTACATTGCAGATATTGGATGGCAATCAAAAGTTCACAGGTAAGCCAGTCGGTGGTGGAAGCTCACGAGAACATTACAAATCGTCGCGATTATCGTCCGCGAGGGATGATGCGGTTGAGTTATCTCAAGTAGTTATGCGTCGTCGCAAACGCCACGAAGAGCACGAAAACATCGACCGCTGGTTGGTATCGTATGCGGACTTTGTTACATTGTTGTTTGCTTTTTTCGTGGTAATGTACGCTATTTCTTCCTTGAATGAAGGAAAATATCGCGTCCTATCAGAATCTTTGGTTAGTGCTTTTCACACCCCAGCAAGGAGTCTTGCGCCCATACAGGTGGGTGAGCTGGTGCGATCACCTGCAGTGGGTGTGGTCGAACGAGTCGGAGGCAAGCACTCGCAAGAAGCTGTCGTGCATGCCGACCTCTCGGCAAATCAAAGGCCAGCTGATCAGGTGCCTCAGGATCTTGAGGGTCAGAAAGCTTTGGATAGTATCGCGCAACAGATCGGGGAGAGCCTAGCCGCTTTGATCAAAAAGGATCTAATTTCCATACGTCGCGACAAACTTTGGCTTGAAGTTGAGATCAAAACCAGTATCCTGTTTCCCAGTGGGAGTGCCGCCCTAGAGCAGACAGCCATGCCTATCCTTGGAGAATTGGCGAACATCTTGAAGGATTTTCCAAACCCCGTTCAAGTTGAGGGGTTCACCGATGATGTGCCGATTAGTTCGGTGGTCTATCCATCGAATTGGGAACTCTCGGCTGGACGAGCGGCAACTGTCGTGCATCTATTTAGCAAGAGTGGGGTCAAGCCAGAGCGGATGGCGGCGATAGGATATGGGGAGTTTCGTCCGACCGATACCAATTCAACCCCAGAGGGACGCAGTAAGAACCGTCGCGTGGTACTGCAGATCCTTGCCCAGGCCGAAGCCAGTCGGATCCGTGGGATCGAGCAAGGAGCGGCAACAACGCATTAACTGAATCGAGGATTGGATAGTCAATGATTGTTTGGACCGTAGCCAATCAGAAGGGCGGGGTTGGGAAAACCACAACAGCGGTTATGCTGGCTGCGTGGGCGGTTTCCCGTGGTGAAAAGGTGCTTCTGGTTGATTTCGATCCACACGGTTCTTTGAGCGCCTATTTTGGTCTTGATACGGATGGATTGGGTACTAGTGCCTACACCCTGTTTCAGGCAGCGGCAAACGGAAGCGCTTTGCCAGAAGACTTGGTGAGGGCGACCGGTACCCCGGGATTGTCTTTGTTGCCGGCTGCGATTGCGCTTGCGACCCTCGACCGACAGCTAAGTACCCGCGAAGGTATGGGACTGGTATTGACGCGCGCACTGGCCGATCCTCTCCGACACTACGATCGGGTACTGGTGGATTGTCCACCGATGCTTGGGGTGCTCATGATTAACGCCTTGGCTGCGGCTGATTATCTTGTCGTGCCAGTCCAAACCGAGCCGCTTGCCCTGCACGGGTTAGAGCGCATGATACGCACCCTGCAATTGGTCAATCGTACGCGCCGACCAGGGCTCTCTTGTCTTGTTGTGCCAACCCTGTACGATCGTCGCACCAGGGTTTCGCGGGAAACGCTCGCGGTTTTGCGCTCGCCAACCCCCATTGATGCGTCCGTAATGCAGCATGGTATTCCTGGGCGAATCTGGGAAGGAATGATCCCTGTGGATACGCAGCTTCGCGAGGTGGATCGGGGCGGGGGTCTCCTCACGCCGTTGATGCGACCAAGTCCTGGGGCAGTTGCCTACCGTGAACTTTTTGAGGCCCTCACTGCAGCCACCAATACTGGTCGTCGGCGGTTGGCTTCGGCAGATTCTTCCCCAGACGTAGCAAAGGGAGAAAAGATGGGAGGGGAGGGACGATGAGTACCGTAGTGTTGGATCTCGCCAACCCTGAATTGGCGTTGGATCTCTATTTGAGTGCGCTGCTCCGCGAAACCCCACCGCTCTCCGCCGAGGTAGCGACAGATCGTGCGCTAACCCCGGTTGCCAGAGCGACACCCCCCGCGACTCGTACGACGGTTCCCGTCGAAACGGGTAGCGTGGTTGCAGCACCGGTACCAATCCGCACGCGGGATCTCGAGATTTCCCAAGAGCCCGTGGTGGCTACAGCGACCGCGAGCGCGAAATCAACCCCGACGCCAATAACAACACCGGTAACAACATCGGTAGCAACACCAGTCACAAAGCCAACACCGCAGGCGACACCACAGGCAACGCCAACGCCGAAGCCAACACCGGTCAAGGCAACAACCCCCGAACCTGCGGTAGCCGCCCCTGTCCCTACGGCTCCGTTTCAGTCGCTACTGTTTCAGATCGCAGGGCTTACGGTTGCGGTGCCGTTGGTTGAACTGAATGGGATCTTACGTTATCCCGAGCGCCTGGCGGCGGTGCCTGGTCTGCCTTCTTGGGGGCTTGGCGTTATACGTCACCGCGATCAAAACCTCGTGGTGGTAGATAGCATTGGGCTATTTGTCCCTGAAAATTTGCGTGAAGCAAGTCGCTCTCGTTCCAAACCACGTTATCTGATCGTGCTCGGTGGGGGGCGCTTTGGCCTGGCCTGTGACAGCGTGGATCAGGTTGTTTCTATAAAACCCGATGAGGTGCATTGGCGCGGAGAACGTGGGCGTCGTCCCTGGCTTGCTGGTACAGTAAAGGATCGTCTATGCGCTCTCCTAGAGGTTCCGTCTTTGGTTCGGTTATTGAAGGTTGGGCGTCTGGAAGAGCCGAACTCGTAGTATCTTGATGGTTAGAATTGTATCAATTCATTCCCTGCCTACTTTGTAAGGAGCTAGTGAACAGATGAACACCACTGCCGCAACCAATAAGGATCCTGTACTGCGTTGGGTTACCTTCCGGCTGGACAATGAGGCCTATGGCATTAATGTAATGCAGGTTCAGGAGGTTTTGCGAGTCACTGAGATTGCGCCAGTGCCCGGTGCCTCCGATTATGTGCTAGGCATCATCAATCTGCGTGGCAACGTGGTCACGGTGATTGATGCACGCCGTCGTTTTAATCTTTCGCCACGGGATCCTGACGATGCCTCGCGTATCGTAATCATTGAGGCAGACAAACAAGTAGTTGGTATCTTGGTCGACAGTGTTGCTGAGGTTGTCGATCTGCGTGCCTCTGAGATTGAAACAGCGCCGAATGTAGGTAATGAGGAAACCTCTCGTTACATCCTGGGCGTGTCCAGTCGGGGTGATGTGTTACTGATCTTGGTAGATCTCAACAAGCTGCTGAGCGACGATGAATGGTCTGAGGTTGGCGGGTTGTAAGACCGTGCCTCTCCCATGGCTCATCGTTTGTTGTTGTATTACTGCCTTGCTTATGGGCGGGGTGGGGTTGTTGTGGTTCATTCGTCGCCGGATCAGTAATGACCAAGGATTGTTGGAGCTACGTCTGCGTGCCATGCAAAGCGACATAGCGGCACTGAGCGCCTGTCAAGTGGATGCGATGGAACGCGCCCTGGCCCGCGAACAGCACCTGCGGGCCATAGAGGGGCGCATAGAGGCCGCCGAGCAACGGCTACGCCAGATAGCACGCCGTCAAGAAGAACAGCTTCATGTCGGCGAGCCTGGCGAGACCTCTTATGGCGCTGCCATCCGCCTTGCGCACCAGGGGGCAAATGTCGATCAGCTCGTTAGCACCTTTGGCTTGGCCCGAGGCGAGGCGGAACTCATCGCAGCACTCCACCGTGCTGAAAGCGAGAAAACGTAAGGCCCCCTACTGTTAGGCCTTCTGTTTAGCGTTTGCGGTGGGCTCGGTGGCTTTTTCTAGCGGCGGCCAGGTTGCGCTGGTGAACCAATCCATGCCGTCCCAGGCGGGATACGTTCCCCCTTGAGCACAAGGGTGAGTGGGCCAAGGAGGGCGTTGTCACCCACCTCTGCGTCATAAAGCACAATGCTGCGGGTACGGAGGGTGCTGTGGGCCCCGATGCGTACGCGACCAATCTTCATGATCCTGTCCTCGAAGAGATGGGTTTGCGGGCCAGCCCAGGCATTGAGTTCCGCGTAATCCCCGATCTCTACACAGTCGAATTCGGTAATATCCGTACTATCGAGATAGACGCCACGTCCGATCTTGACGCCTAAGCCCCGAAGCATGGGTGCGAGCATGGGTGTACCGCGCAGAACATCAAGGAAATTGGGCACAGCAATCGCCTCATAGAGATTCGTGACCGCCTCAGAAATCCATACGAACGGTGTCCACATCGGGACGGCACGGGGGACATAGCGACCGAGCAAGATCCACTTTAAGGCCAGCACAAAAATGAATGTGCCGATTCCATAGGCAAGTCCGCCAATCGCAAGGTCTGTTGAGAACACAAAAATGGATTCATTGACGGCATCGTCAAACGTCGTGAGGACGATGAGATAACCAACCCCAATGGTGGTAGCGAGCGGTAGTACAATGCGTATCGCCTCTACCAGGGCGCGACCTGTTCGTCTACGCCAAGATGGGCTATAGGTTAGGTGATCAGGAAAACCGCCCAGCGTTTCTCTGGCCGGTAGACGAATGGGGGGTGAGCCCACCCAAGTGTCGCCCTCGTGGATTTGCCTCGTTTCTGGGGTATAACTCTGTACGCCAATCAACACATTTTCCGGCAGTATTGTGCCATCAGGGACATAGGCACCGTTGCCGATAAAACTGCGATTCCCAATCACCGTTGGTTGCACAGTCATCCAGCCACCATCAATCTCATCATCCCCTAGCATGACCGCATCGGCAATGAAGGTGTCATCGCCAAGCGTGAGCATATCGGGTACGACCCCCATCGCTGTTGAGATTTCAGCGTTCTTTCCAACCTGCGCCCCAAGCAGCCGATACCATAATGGTGCGTAGACCGTGGCATATACGCCGTGCAATATGTGCATACTGCATTCTTGAATCTGATTTGCGAGCCATTTCCGGTAGTATGTTTCGCTATGTATTGGCCAGCTACCGGGCAACAAATGGGGTAGCGCCAACCAACGAATAGCGGCAGACAAAAGGGCAGTGAGCAGGATGAGCATAGCACTGGCCGGAATCGCCAAGAGAAAATAACGGAAGGCAATGATCCAGGCAGTGCTGTCTTTCGCCAACCAAGAAAGCCACTTGTCATCAAGCGCGTCCACTACCATGAAGGTGGGAAAGATGGGAATAAAGAAGAGGATGGCAATCAATAACGCGCCAAGCGAGTAGCCAACAACCTCAAGACGCTGTCGTAAACTGGTCACTGGCATACGCTGGGGGCGACGCACAGGATCGATAACCCCGACCTGGCGAGCCGGAGCACCAGCCCAGCGCTCGTAATCGCCAATGGCCTGACCTTCGGCCAGGGTCGATAGACCCTCGATTTTTCCGTACTTGCCAATGGCGGTTCCGCCTTCTAGAACGGCATACGATCCGACCGAGGCCTCATGGCCAATATGGATCCGGCCAACAATCAGCCTACCGCATTCAACACGAGCATTCTCAAGACTCACCGCATTGCCTAGACTTGCGCCATCGTCAATGGTCAACAACGAGGGTACGCGCAGTGTTACGGAACCCACCACAACGTCTTTCCCGATCTTTGCCCCAAGGGCGCGCAGGAACCCGTTTTGTAGTGAGCAACCAGACAAGAGATAGGCCGGGGCAACATCAACCAGTCGCTCTGAGAGCCACCAGCGGAAATAGGTAAAACCCCAAAGCGGATAGTGGCCTGGGCCAATGTCGTAAGAGATTACCCGAGTACCAAAAACGGCAACAACAAAGGCAAGTAATTGGCCCGCCACGAAGACTAAAATGGAATAGGTGGCAGCGCGGACAACACTATCGTCGGGATCGCCGGTAAAGAAATGATAGGTGAAGAATGGCGCTAGCCAATGGACTATGCGGAGACAGAGGAGAACCGGCAGCGACAATCCCTGACCAATACCACAGACAATACGATGCCATGCTGGAATGGACAGGGGGGGCAGCATCTCGTTCGCTTCTGCGTCAGACGCGCCATCCGTTGAATGCGTTTCTGGATCGAGTTCTGCCAATTTCTCGGCGATTACACCGATACGTCGACTGCGGTATATCTCACCAAGGGTAATCCGTGCGAACCGTGGGTCTTGACGCAGATGAGACACAAGTCGTGCGGCAAGCAGCGAATGTCCGCCCAGATCGTCGAAAAAGTCAGCCCCACGGGTAATCGCCTGCCCAGGGAAGAGTCGGGCCAGTCCTTCAAATAGCGCAACCTCAGCCGAGGTTTCTGGATCGTCGCTTAATTCTGGCGTGGTGGGCGCGAGCGGTAGGGTGCGTAGCCGATTTCGGTCAATCTTGCCCGAAGCAAGGCACGGCATTTGCAACAGGAGTTCAATCCGGGTTGGCACCATGTAGGACGGTAATCTGGCCTTAAGCGCCGAGCGTATGGCTACGGTGTCCAGGATGATTTCATTTTCGGGAAGACAGAACGCCACAAGTTGACTCACGCCAGACTCTTCGCGCATGACCACAGCGGCTGCTATAACTCCCCGTTGTTGGGTTAGAAGTGCATCGATTTCGCCCAATTCGACACGAAAACCGCGAATCTTAACCTGGTCATCGGTACGACCAAGGCAATGGATCAACCCATCCTCATCGATTTTTGCGAGATCTCCGGTGCGGTACAGGTACGCATCCTGTGCTGAGGTTGCATACGGGTTGGCAATAAATCGTTTGCGGGTGAGTTCGGTTTGTCCGAGATAGCCTTCCGCGACACCTGGGCCGGTAATGCACAATTCACCTATCTCACCAACAGCCAATGGCTGCGTTGTTTCGTCCAATACCACCATGCCATAGTTGGGCAGCGGCCTGCCGATGGTGATCGTTTCGCCTTTCTGTAGTAAGGCGATGCTTGCTGAAACGGTTGTCTCAGTGGGGCCGTAGCTATTAAACAGTTGGCGGTTGGGTCTTGCCCAACGCTCGACCAAGACTTCAGGGCAGGCCTCTCCCCCGAGATTGATCAGCCGAAGACCAGGAACATCGCGGGGAAACATCGCAAGCAAGGTGGGTACTGCGTGCAATACGCTTATCCGTGCCTCATCTAACGCTACGGGCAGTGCATCAATGTCGGTGACTAACGACTTCGGGCTGATCCACAAGGTTGCGCCGACTAACCAGGAGATCCATATCTCCTCGAACGACATATCGAATGCCACGGAAAATCCTTGGTACACCCGATCGTGCTCGTTGATCCCGAGCACACTGTTCTCGCTACGCAGAAAATGGCAGATGCTGTGATGGGTTATCACAATTCCCTTTGGTTTTCCGGTAGAGCCAGAGGTGTAGATGGCGTATGCCGGGTGGCTTGGCAACAAGCCGCAGCACCTCCGCCATTCTCCAGCGGGCTCGTGTGTCAGCGCTTGCTGGCTGATAACCTGGGCCATGGTGAGTTCGCTTGCTCTCTCGAACCACTCGTCGGCAACGATGATGGCCATCGCACTAGCATCAGCAAGACACACGGCAATACGTTCTAGCGGCGTTTCAGCATCGAAGGGCAGCCAAGCACCCCCTGCCTTGGTGATAGCGAGCTGCATCACCAGCAAATCGCTGCCCCTCGGCAGCCAGAGACCGACAAATATGTTGGGGCCAACCCCAGCGCTAATCAAATGGTGCGCTGCACGATCGGCAGCATGGTTTAGTTCGGCGTAACTCAGCGTGTGGTTACCGAAGATCAGCGCGGTTTGATCGGGCAGGCGTTGCGCCGTGGTTTCGAGAATGTCGGGTAAGGTTTCTTCACAAAGCAGATCGGGACGGTTAGGCCCCCATACGATGCCGGATACGGGTACGTGCTGCGCAGTTCGTGGTGTGGGTGTCATTAAAAGTTGAAGATAGCGTGAGGATGACGAGAGGTGATTGCGGAGAGTAACCGATGAATGTTTGGAATCATGGGGTGCCTTTGTTACAAAGAACCAACTGCTTTTGGATATTATACCAGCCGCATGATTCGATAGTCTGGTATATCCATCGGTGTTGATACTGGCATGTAGACTTACGTGCGCTGCAGCAAGTGCGCAGAACCGTGCCTGGATACCCACCCCCGCGTCGAACAGTACCGTAAAAGAGCTGACTAAAAAAGAAGGGAGGTTCACCCCTCACGACAGAGAACTATCTACCTGAAACCTAATCGTATCCCCTGCGTGGGGGCTCGATAAGAGGCTTAAGGTTACCCCCCAACCGCCAGGTACTGCTATCCCTGTGGTGCGGAACGGGTCTTGATGCGCAGTAACGGCAGATGGGGGGCTTCTGTGGCCTGTCGCTTAGCGCATATCGTAGCGACGATGGCGTGGATGATGACGATGGTGGTGATAGTGGTGATGGTGGTGGTATTGGCCCTGTTGCCAGTGGTGTGGGTGGTGGTGTCGGTGGTGCCAGGGGTTCGCTTGTGCTACACCGACAAAACCCATGACAAAAATAAAGGAGGCGATCAGCAGGAATTTTTTCATTTTGCATCCCGGGTAATGGTTGATTGATGCGAGAACCAAGTTTTGTCTGTGGCAAGATACCTACGCCGTCATCTGTTGCGAGCCGCTCCGCCCGTCGCACGCTAGCCTACACAGAGGGGTGTGAAGCAGGCAAACTCCACACCACAAAGTCAGTCGCCACAAAACCGAAAGCCCGTGTGCCTGCAACAAACCTTGCCATTCTTTTGACCCTGCGCTTGAGGATTTCACCCGAAGACGCAGTACGTTATGAGAACGATGTGGCAGCCTCCATTTTGGGTAGGCAAGTTCACGACCCACGCACAAAAGCAGATGTTAGAATACCCGTCCAAATCGATCTGCATGAAAGACATGGGAACAGGACAGCTTTACCAGATTGCGGCCGCTCCTTTTGAGGCCGCTCGTATCCTTACTGACCTACCATTGTACCACCCCGCCCGACGGTTGCATGGGCATAGTTTTTTGGCGCGTGCCGCCTGTGTGGGTGGTGATGAACCATCCGTCCTAGCGAGTCTCTTGGCCAGTTGCGCAGCCCGCCTCGATTACAGCCTCTTGAACGATACGCTTGACCTCCCCACCGACCAGAACCTTGCCCACTGGCTACGTCAGTGTTTAGGCCTATCCAACACGGTGGTTGGTATTCGTAGTCAGCAAGACCAAGGCGCTGCATTAGCTCAGGATGAGCGTACCCATTTCTGGTATCGCTTTCGTTTCGAGGCGGCCCATTGGTTGCCACAGGTCGCGCCACAGCATCCCTGTGGACGGATGCACGGCCATGGTTTCGAGGTTGTCCTCCAGGTAGTCGAGAGCCTCAACGATGCCCTCGCATCCCCAATGCCATCCAGCACCGACCCGATGACTGCCTTGGTCGCGGTTGCACGTAGCTTGCACGAGGTCTTGGATGGGAGTTGTCTAAACGACCTGCCCGGGCTTCAGAATCCGACAAGCGAGATCCTTGCCGAATGGATCTGGCAACGCACCAAACCTTTGTTACCTTCGTTAGCGTACGTGACCATCCACGAGACGGCTACATCCTCTTGCCTATATGACGGCAAAAGCTATCACATCTGGAAGGCGATGTATTTTGAAAGCGCCCTCTCTGGCGCTACCGTCACAAAGGCCCACGCCAGTCGTCTGCTCGGCCATAGCTATCTGTTGCGCTTGTACTTGTCTGCGCCATTAGACGAGGTAATGGGCTGGACGGTTGACTACGGTGACGTAAAGAATCTTTTTCTGCCAATCTACGCCGAACTCGATCATCACCTTTTGAATGATCTACCTGGCCTCACCGCAACCGATTTGAGTAACGTAGTGTGCTGGATCCGTGACCGAGCAACGCCACTCTTACCGCTTCTTAGTCGCATCGATCTATTTGAAACCCCTCTGCGGGGCATATCCTGGCTTGCGCCAGCAAGCGATCCTGCTCTAGTGTTATCGCCGTGGCCTACAAGGTAAAGGAGATCTTTTACTCCCTTCAGGGAGAAGGTGCGCGGACTGGTCGCGCCGCTGTCTTCTGTCGTTTTGCGGGTTGTAATCTGTGGTCGGGCCGTGCAGAAGACCGGGCCTCTGCACAGTGTCGCTTCTGTGACACCGATTTTGTGGGTTACAGCAGCCCACACGGTGGATATTTCCCCACAGCAGCCACACTCGCCGCAAAGATTGCTGCAACCTGGTCAAACGATGAAGGCAAACCCTACGTGGTCTGTACGGGTGGTGAGCCTTTGCTACAACTCGACCGTGCGCTTGTTGATGCGCTCCACGCTGTTGGGTTCGATGTCGCGGTAGAAACCAATGGCACCCTGCCCGTACCCGTTGGCGTGGACTGGATCTGTGTGAGCCCCAAGGCTGGGGTTGCCTTGGCGCAGACCGAAGGCGATGAACTAAAACTCGTCTTTCCTCAAGAAGGGCTTGATCCAAAAGACCTAGAGGACTTACGCTTCAAGCACTTCTTCCTGCAGCCCATGGATGGCCTTACCCTGGCGGACAATACCGCACTTGCCGTGGCGTACTGTTTACGCCATCCGCGCTGGCATCTTAGTCTCCAGACCCATAAACTCCTCGGTATCGCCTAAAGCCTCGCTGTAACACGGATGCACTATAACCATCAAGAATCCTTCATAGAACGGTAGCCATCCTTTTACATTCGGCCCTTACCCTGTGCGGACTGCCCAAACCTCTCGTTAGGTGATCCGTATGTTGAGCGTCGAACAGGCCCTGGTTGCCAAGTTTCCGACCTTTTTCACTCACCAGCCACAACTGGTAACTGCGCCACTCCTCAAATTCCTGCGACTTCTGTTTCACGAGCGCGAGATTAATCAATTCCTTGCGCAGAACAGTAATGTCGGTGCCTTTGAGTTCGTCGAGCGGGTGCTTGGCTATTTTAACTTCGGCTACGCCGTCTCGAACATCGACCACGATAATATCCCAGCGGTTGGGCGGGTCATTATCGTTGCCAACCACCCGCTTGGCGCATTAGACGCCTTGGCCCTGATTCGCCTGGTCAGCAAGGTGCGGCGCGATGTCAAAGTGGTTGCAAACGATCTGTTGATGAACCTCGCGCCGTTGCGCCCGCTCTTGTTACCCGTTGATAATCTTGCCGGCAACACCCGCCGTGAGGGAATCCAGGGTATTAGCGAGGCGCTGGAAAATGAGGAGGCGGTGATCTTCTTTCCGTCGGGGGAGGTCTCACGGGCGAGTCCGGCTGGAATTCGTGATGGAAAATGGCGGCCTGGGTTCTTACGCTTGGCCGTCAAACACGAGGCACCATTGCTGCCGCTGTACATTGACGCCCGCAATTCCGTGCTTTTTTATGGGCTTTCGATGCTCTATAAACCGCTTGCGGCGGCAATGCTTGTCCATGAAATGTTCAAGCAGCATTCTAAACTGGTGCGCTTCCGGGTAGGGGAGCCGATCCCAGCCCGTGCGTTGCAACGTACTGGCCTTGCTACCAAGGCGCAGGTGCGCTTGGTGCGTAACCATCTCCACCGCATCGCCAAGGGTAAAAGCGGAGTCTTTCCAACCGAGCGGGTGATCGCCCACCCCGAAGACCGACGCGCCATCAAACGCGAGATCGACGCGACCGAAAGGCTCGGCCAGACCGCCGATGGCAAGCGGATCCATTTGTTCGACGCCACCAATGACTCCGCCCTGCTGCGTGAGATTGGGCGGCTGCGCGAGGTTACTTTTCGTTCTGTCGGCGAGGGCAGTGGGCAGCGGCGCGACCTGGACAGCTACGACCCCTATTATCGCCATCTCGTGTTGTGGGACGCGGACGACCTAGAGGTGGTAGGTGCCTATCGCATCGGTGAGGCCGGCGAGATCATCAGCCGCTACAGTCTTGCGGGTCTGTATACCAACAGCCTTTTCAAGCTGCACCCCGACCTCGTGCCCACCCTAGAACAAGGGCTAGAATTGGGCCGGAGCTTCGTCCAACCACGCTATTGGGGAACCAGGGCGCTCGATTACTTGTGGCAGGGGATTGGTGCCTACCTGAAGAGTCGCCCCAACACGCGCTATCTCTTTGGGCCGGTTAGTATTAGCAACAGCTATCCGATCCTCGCCAAGGCCCTATTGGTGCAACTCTATCGTACCTATTTCGGTGAGGCGAGCGGTCTTGCTGAGGCGCACAATCCTTTCCGTATTAGTAGCCGCGAACAAGAACACTGTGCGCGGCTGATTAGTGGCACTGACTATAACGCTGATTTCCGCACGGTGAAAAAGCATCTCGCGTCCTTAGGCGTTACTATCCCGACACTCTATAAGCAATACAGTGAACTGTGCGAACCAGGGGGGGTGCGGTTCCTCGATTTTAACGTCGATACCTCTTTTCAGGAATGTATCGACGGATTCCTCTTGGTAGAGATAGCACGGATCAAAGAAGAAAAACGCAGGCGCTACATCGGAGAATAATCGCCATTCTCGACGACCTGTTTACCGAGGGCTTGGCCGAGTTTTTTGTCGGTGCTCATGATGTGGTCGGTGAGCCAATCCCTCATAAAATTCAAGAGAGAATCATCTAGCAAGGCGTCTCGTGTCGCAAACCGTTTCCTGAAGATTACAATGTGGTTGGTAAACCTCGCGTGTTCGCGCTTGTGCGCTGCGAACTCTGCGTATCGATACTGCCCCATCAACTGTTCTTCGTAGCCAAAGTGGTACACGGTGTAATGCAGTAGCTCGGCTAAAAGCCCACCCAACACCTCGGGCCCTTTTTCAAGGTGGGCTGCCTCGTCGATCCGGTTGATGAGGTGAATCAGTTTTTTGTGCTGCTCGTCTATCTCGGCGATGCCGCAGGACAGCAGAGCCGACCAATCAATGAGGGCCATTATGGCTATACTTCTCCGCAATAGTAATCCCGCAACAAATCACCCAACACTGCGCAAAAAAGGCTCGTAGACCGACATTGATGCGCCGTCTCCATGGTATGTCAGGTAATTACCGCCACAACACTACCTTATGTGCAGAGCAGACTACTGCGCTAATTGACTGATCTCGCACAACTTCAATATAGCAACCGTCGGTCATCGCGGAAATACACGTTGCGTTCAATCGTGATATTTCCGCACATTGGTGTCTTGTAACAATAGAAAAACAATGAGGTGCGTTGTAAACCATTAACCTAGTCGTGAATTTACTGAGTTCAAGTTCTCAGTAACTAATCTTCTCATATCCTCCAGATCATCAGTACACGGTGGTGAGATCCGCGTCACCACCATACCATAAACTCTACCTTGCACGGCACTAAATAAACGCGACTTAAGACACAAGGGAATAGATACATCTCGTAAGGTGTCGATGAATATCTGTTCTTGGCAGTCTGGTTCTTGTTCTCTAAGTGGTATGGTATGATTTTCTGAAAGACTGGCGGCATGGATAACTGATGCCTTGACGAGTTCGTTATATAGATGTTCCTCATGCTCTGAAAAATCATGCACGTAATAACTAATACCAATGCACATAAAAGTCCCTTGCTTCGTGCATACGTTTATCTTTTCACAGCGCTTCATTACATCGATTCGATCGATATTTTTCGCAGATGATTCTGGTAATTTTGGCGAAGCTCCAAATATCATCCTTCTAAACCAAGGTCTTCTTATAAAAGAAACGCCGTCTATTCTACGTTTGCAATGAGCACAAACTGCCTCCACCTCTATCACATAACCACAAGAATTGCAACGAGACACATATGTTCCATAGCCGTGCGGGCTTCTACTAACGATCCAATTATCATCTGAACAATTAGAGCATAGTGGATAGCGAATTGTCTTTCCACATTGGGTATTGGGGCAAGAAATAACCTTTCTTAGCTTTGGAAAAGAGAAGATTTGCCTTAATCTCAAACTCATCGTAACCTCCACAACATATATAATTTTGCGCAGCGAGATTCTAATCCTGACAGCATACTGTTGGTTGGCTCTCAACAACCAAACAGTAGTTGATCGGATACGTCCACCGTAGGCGATTCGGTGGACGGCACGACACCCCCGACCGTCTAGCCTAATCGGCGCGACAAGTACTCAATGCGCTCTCATCTATACTGGGAGGGGACAAACGAATGCCGCCTCCCTAATCGCACCAATCGAGACAAACCCTCACGCCCTCCCTTGGCTTAAGGTGGCGAGTTCCTCCATGGCGAGAACCTTGGAGAGATCCAGCAGCACCACGAAGAGGTTGTCCAGTCGAGTCACACCCATCATGTGATCCGCATGGAGGCGAATCCCAAAGGCCGGTGGTGGCTCCACCAAAGAGCCCGGAATATCGACCACCGCCCGCACCGCGTCTACAACGATGCCGACCTCCACCGTTCCATTACTGTTCGTCACCTCGGCGATCACGATGCAGGTGCGCCGCCCGATGTCAGTCGGGTCGCGCCCAAGACGCACCGCCAAGTCAACGATTGGCACCACCCGCCCGCGCAGATTAAACATCCCGAGCAGGCAAGGGTGCGTCATCGGCACGTCAGTGATAAGACTGTAGCGCAGGATCTCCTTGACGGTCAGGATCGCCGCCGCAAAGACCTCTTTGCCGAGAGTGAACGTCAGATACTGCTTCTGCTCTTCGTGCAGAGCCAGCGCAGTAGCAGCCCGCTCACCGTGAGCGGGCACAACAGATTGGGCTGTAGTCATGGCATGTCTTCCTCAACGCAAACCCCATTCTACCGCACCTAAAACGACTCAAACTCATCTATCCCACTCGCCTTTGGGGCCGCTCCTTTGGTGGCTGGTGGCACGCCGTGTGCGCGTGTAGCCTTTGAGTGTGCGCCACCGTGGCCTGTGTCCCGCGCCGAGGATCCCCGACGAGCGCCAGCGCTCCGCGACCTCTGGGTGTCGGCAAGCTGGAAAAAGCCAACCAGGTCTTGCAACTGGACAACCTGTGCGCCCAACTCCTCGGCGGTCGCGGCCAATTCCTCGGAGGAACTCGCGTTGGTCTGGGTGAGCTGCGAGAGCTGGCTCATCGCGGTGTTGATCTGGCTGACCCCCGACGATTGCTCTTTCGAGGCAGCCGCAATCTCCTGCACCAAGTCCGAGGTCGTGGTGATCGCAGGCACAATCTCGCTAAGCAAATGCCCGGCCCTCTCAGCGAGTTGTACGCTACTAATCGCCAACTCGCCAATCTCTTGGGCCGAGACTTGGCTGCGCTCAGCGAGTTTCCGCACCTCGGCGGCCACGGTACTGGTCTAGTTTGATTCCTGCTTCAACCGCATGAATATGCTATACTATTCTCTAAATACATGAATATCAGATATTCTTGGTAATTTTTGTGAGGTAAATCTATGTTGAGCAGACGCA
>CAIRSR010000022.1 GCA_903881315.1 uncultured Thiotrichales bacterium
GATTTGCAACTGGGACAGGTGCGTCTGCTCAACATAGATTTACCTCACAAAAATTACCAAGAATATCTGATATTCATGTATTTAGAGAATAGTATAGCATATTCATGCGGTTGAAGCAGGAATCAAACTAGACCAGTACCGACTCATGGCGATCCGTGCCCGGTCGGTGTTGCGCTGTACGGCAGAGACGCGAGGTTTTTTGGTGTCCTGGTAAGGTTACCATGCTGCTGTTTGTCAACATTACTCTGGATGTATCAGCCCTGTATGGCCAAACAAGAAATACCTATTGAACAACTCAAAATAGGGATGTTTGTTACTGCATTGGATGTCTCTTGGCTCAGGACGCCATTTTTTAAGCACGCCATGCTCATTGAGAACGGGGCGCAAGTGCAGGCGCTAAGGGATTGTGGCGCTAAGGTTGTGACGATTGATACTGAAAAGGGTGCAAAGCCAGTTAGCGGGGGGCAGAAACCGCAAGGGGTAATCCCGTCGCCCGTTAGTCACAAGCCAGAACCAACCTCGTTGAGGAGTGAGCTAGAGACCGCGAAGCAGGTTAAGGAATCAACAAAGAAGGTAATACGGTCGTTGTTTGCCTTGGCAAAGGAAGGTGGTGCGCCGAAGGCTGAGATGGTGTTGCCGTGTATCGACCAAACGATTGATTCATTATCGCGGAACAGTCAGGCGCTGATTACCCTATTTCTTTCGAAACGCCCCTCCAGTAAGCTTCACAATCATGCTTTCAATACGATGAGCATGGCCTTGCTGGTCGCCCAGCATCTCGAATATGCCGTGGAGGATCAAAGGCGGTTAGGATTGGCCGCCTTGTTGATGGACATCGGTTGGCTTAAGCTCCCAGAAAAATTCTTTACCTTCCAGACGGCATATACCGATTCGGAATTTGCAATGATCAAGGAGCACGTCGAATATAGCTTGCGGCTTCTTGAAAAAGGTGATTTCGACCCAGTGGTGTTCCGCCTTATTGCACAACACCATGAGCGTTATGATGGTAGCGGTTACCCTGCGGGGTTGAGTGGTGAGCAGATACATCCCATGGGTCGTATCCTGTCATTGGTTGATCATTTCGATAGTGCTACCAATGGCTATTATGATGCGCAGCCTATTATTCCCGCCCGTGCTCTCCAGGAAATCTACAAAAAATCTTTGTTGTCATCACACGAAACCTCTTTGGTTAAGGTGCTCATTCGTTTGGTGGGCGTTTATCCGCCATCCAGTGCGGTATTACTAAACACAGGAGAGCGAGGCGTTGTTACCCAGGTGAATTGGCGAGCACCCTTGGCTCCACGGGTAAAGATTTTCTACAACAAGTCGCTTATGCCTTTATTGCATCCCTTCGAGGTCGATCTGGCCAAGCAGGGCGCTGAGTCAACGGTCAGGGAGATACGCTCGGTGATCGATCCAACCCTACCGGGTGAGGATCCCGCTCGTCGCTTGCTCAATGAGGAGTAGTGGAGGGGCCAAGCTTTTGTGAGGAGGGGGCACCAGAGGGTGAGGTGAGCTGTTCATCACCCCCGTTCGGTTGTCGTGGGCGGGGGCTGTTTCGCTTGGGGTGGAGCGACGCCGATGACGACTGCAACGCCTCACGCCAGCAGCCGTTGCGGTTATGGACGATCGGGGGCGTCAGGTGTTTAATGAGCGAGTTTCTCAAGCACCTTGTGGGCCAGTTCGCGGTCGATAGGGGTGGCAAGGAAGCTTGCGGCACCAGCGGCAAGGGCCGCTTGCAATTTCTCCTTGGTGGGGGCGCGCGTCAGCATGACCACCTTGAACTCGGGGTGACTGTGCCTGACGGCGGCCAAGATGGCCATCGCATCCAAGCCCTCAATGTCCATGTCTAGGATAAAGATACCGAATTTGTGTTTGGCCAATAACGGCAGCACCTCGCGTGCGCTGTCGCTCTGGCCGAGTATTCGATAGGCGAACTCGCGTAGCAACCGATTGATCTCGAGGGAGGTCTTTCTATCCTGGCATAGGATTACCGCCTGCCGTTTATGGGTCTCCACCACCTTACCTGTGGCGAAATCAAAGCTCTGTATGGACACAATGTTCTCTCATGCTGAGTGTGGGGCAGGGAGGGGCATTAAGCCGACCGACGGACGGGTATTCCCCCGCTTGATTCTGCCGGGCAACGGGCGAGGCTCTTTTGCCGATAGCACCGTGCTACGCGCCCGCCGTTGTTTGCTGCCGTGGCGCTCGCCTGGTACGCCTCGTGTCAGCGCGACTGAGCGAACATCGCTCTGGTTTCCAGTAGGCACCCTGCGATTGTGGCACATTTCGTGTCCCACTGTAATGCCTTGGCCAATTCTTGGGCGGGTAAGTCTTTGGCAACGTGGTGTCGGCCACCCTTGCACTCCGCACAATTACGGGGGGGATTATACCGCACACCCGTTTGGTGTGACATCGCTACCCAGCATGAGCGCTGACCACAGAGAAACCGGGTCGGTTAGCGCGTCCCATCCTGATGAGGACATCTCACTCCATGGGGCTCATCCGGTGCCTCTGGTTGCACCCGTTTGGTGGTCATCTGGTGTTGCCCCCGATACCCACCATTTCTGCGCTGCGCAAGCGCTGATGCGGTAAAGTGTTGCTGTGCCCACTTTTGTCACATCACCACGAGAGGGTGATGTGCATACTGGGTGTGTGATCGCGCTTTGCTTTAATGTACGACAAAGCCTCACAGAGGATTGTCGGGTAGGTGGTTACAAGGCATAGTGACGATGTGTCTTTTTGCCCCACCTGCTCGAATCATCCAGAAACGACTCGCTCAAGGTCTGCCCCAAGGCAACCAGCCGAGTGGCGAGAGTAAGCGAGACGCCCAGTTTTACCAAGAGGGTAGGGATACAGAACCGCCAGCAATAGGTACCATCCCGTGAATACCACTATACCGATAAAGTATTGCCTGCGTTGGATACTGACCTTTCTGCTACTCGCTGAGGCCTTACCAGCCATTGCGGGTAGTGCTGCGTCGATGCCGCGCTTCGCCCCGCTGAATCCCGCATTCTTACAGCAACAAGCGGCATCCCCCGCCCTGCAAATAGCGCCGGAGGGGCGCAGTGCAACCCAGTTCGGCATCCTCTTGGGAGGCATTTCTGGTGGCAGCACTATGTTCTCGCAGCATGGCACCGGATATGCGCCATCACCCGCCAATCGATTGCACATGATTGGCCTAAAACCAGAGATTGCGAGGGGTATGCGCTTCGTTTCCCCGTACCCGCCATCGTTCGATTTGCGCACACTCGGCTATGTTACCAGCGTCAAAGATCAGGGCCAGTGCGGAGACTGTTGGTCGTTTTCGACTATTGCCTCCGCAGAATCCAATGCCCTGATGAGCGGGGTTGGTTCCTTTGATTTTTCGGAAAACCACCAAAATGTCCGCCACGGATTCGACAATGCTGCCTGTGTGGGCGGCAACGCCGATATCGCGACCGCCTACCAGACCCGTTGGGACAATACCGATACCAATCCAATGGCTGCTGGTCTGGTCTTTGAGACAGACGATCCGTACACCGGGATTGTCAAAACCTCCATGCCTGGTCTCCTCCCACGGGTACATATGCAGGAGGTGCTGGCCTTGCCTGACCGCGCAAGTGGCTCTGATAACGATAATTATAAATTCGCACTACAGAACTACGGCGCAGTAGATATTGCTATGTACATGGCCAGCGGTGTATCTAGCAATGCGGGATCTAGCACTTGGAATTCAACCACAAATTCGTATTACTATCATGGTTCCGCGCAGCCAAACCACGAGGTTGCATTGGTTGGATGGGATGATAACTATTCTGCGGCCAATTTTAACAGCACTCCTCCTGGGGATGGTGCCTTTATCGTCAAGAACCAATGGGGCACCTCTTGGGGTGACAACGGTTATTTTTATATCTCCTATTACGACTCAAAGCTTGGCGATGCACACGTTTTCCGTACACCGCAGGGTATCCATAATTATTCCCATGCCTATCTCTACGATCCTTTTGGTATGACCGGTTCTACCGGGTATCAGTCAGATACTGCCTATGGAGCCAATGTATTCACCGCAGCGGCCAGCGAGACCTTGCAGGCCGTATCCATTTATGCGCTCACGGTAAACACAAGCTACGAGATTTCTGTCTACACCAATGTAACTGGTACGCCTTCGACGGGCACACTCGAGAATCGATCGGTGAATACCACAGGAGCATTTCCCTATGCCGGTCATCACACCGTTACTCTATCGCGGCCAGTCGCCTTGACAGCAAAACAGAAATTCGCAATCGTCGTTCGCTTTACAACACCAAGTCTCTCCTATCCTATCCCAGTAGAACAGCCGCTCCGTACCTATGCGAGTTCTGTTACTGCGCATAGCGGCCAGAGCTATATCAGTACTGACGGCACGACCTGGTCAGACCTCACCACCTCGTCTCCGAACGCGAATGTAAACATCCGTGCCTACACGCAAGGCATGACGGCGTCCATTCCCGACGCCCCCAGCATCAGCAACGTAAGTGCCGGTAATGCCCAGGTCATCCTGAGCTTCAACGCACCCGCAAATGATGGCGGCAGCCCCATTACCAGCTACCAGGTGATCTCGAATCCTGGCAATGTAGTCGCTACCGGTAGTACCAGCCCCCTCACCGTTAGGGGACTCCTGAACGGCACGACCTATACCTTCACCGTCACTGCGACCAATAGCGCTGGTACGAGTGGCGCATCAGCCCCCTCGGACAGGGTAACGCCAACGCTTGGCATACAGAAACAAAGCATCGGTGTAATTCGCTTTAGTCCCATTACGCTAACGGTGGGTAACACGACCACCGTTAGCGCTAGCGCAACCTCCGGGCTTGTAGTGAGCTTTGATTCCACGACGCCGGATGTCTGCTCGGTAAACGGTAACACCGTGACCGGCCTGGCAGCCGGTATCTGCACCATTGTCGCCAACCAAGAGGGCAGTGGCAATTACTACGCGGCCCCCCAAGTCTCCAAGAATCTTACGGTCAGCAAGACCAATCAGACCATGAGCGCGATTAGCTTCAGTCCTGCGACTTTGGCAATTGGTGGGATTACTAGCATGAGCGCCAGCGCAACCTCGGGGCTTTTCGTAAACTTTACCTCGGCCACACCGAATATCTGCGCAGTATCCGACAATTCGATAATCCCAGTCACGCCTGGTCTATGTATCATTACTGCTAATCAGTCGGGAAATGCGTACTATTCTGCGGCACCACAAAGAACCAAGTCCATCATTGTCAATCTCGGCACACAGACGGTTGGGCCAATCAGCATTACGCCCGAGACGCTTTCTGTAAAGGGAACGGCTACGCTTAGTGCCATCGCGACTTCTGGGTTGCCGGTGAGTTTCCGCTCCACCACGCTGCGCGTTTGCGTTACCGGTGGCGACAATGGTAGCACCGTTACGGGTCTTGCGGCTGGCGTCTGTACCATAGCGGCTACCCAGGCTGGTAATAGCAATTGGGCCCACGCTGCTTTGGTCAGTACGCGCCTCATGGTGAGCCCCCAATAAGGCTGATGATTGTTGCTGTGATGGGGATAGAGACCAACCGGCCTGACCGGGAGGATGGCGGAATGCGCAGTCCTTCTACCACGACTAATTGCTGCTGATGGAAATTAGCAAAGACAACCAATGTCGTTGGTATGCTGGAGTTCCTCGCGGGCTATTCCTTTGATGGGTGAGGGAACAATATGTCTACCACAGATGTTATCACCAACCTTGGTACCAATTCGGTTGCGTCGCTTTCTACCAGCGCTGTCGCCAAGATAACCGTTGCGGATCTCGCGAGTTTCTCCGTTGCCGATCTGACCATCCCCCAGATACCCAATCTCTCCACAGCGGTGGTAGCCGCACTAACCGCCGACCATCTTGTAACGCTATCTCAGGATCAGGTGGCGGCATTCAAGTCTTCGCAAATAGCGGCGCTGACCACGGCAGCGCTTGTTGCAATCCCTCCCGCAGATTTTCAGATACTCACGACCGCCGTTACAGCAGCGCTAACCACAAACCAGGTGGCAGCGCTCACCATAGACCAGATAGCACAATTTACCTCGTACCAGATAGGGGCGCTGAAATCCGCGCAGGTAGCGGCACTTTCCACCGATGATGTGGTCGTGATTAGCCCAAGCTACCTCAGCACTGCCGCCATAGCTGCATTGAGTACCAGCCAATTGGTTGTGCTCACCACCGATCAGGTGGCTGCATTCAGCACAACCCAGGTTGTTGTCCTGAAAACAACCCAGGTGAGTGCGCTCACCACCGACCAAAGTAGCGCACTCACAGGAGACCAGATCCATGCGCTGAAGACCTCGCAGGTGGTTGTACTCAGCACGGCAGCGGTTGCGGCGCTAGGGGTTGTGAATGTCTCTCTGCTCACGACAACCCAAATAGCTGCCTTCACGACCAATCAACTGAACGCCTTCACGACCGATCAGATGGCGGCGTTGACGAGTGGGCAGGTTAGCGCCCTAAAAACCAACCAGATCGCCGCTTTAACCACCGACCAGGTCATGGTACTCACGAGCGATCAGGCCTTGGCACTCAAGACCTCGCAGGTTGCCGTCCTCACCACCGCAGATATTGTGGCGCTTGGCGCGACAAACCTCGCGGTGCTGAGTAGTGCCGCAGTAGCAGCACTCAGCACCTCTCAGGTAAAGGCGCTGACCCTCGATCAGATTGCAGCGCTGACGACTAGCCAGGTTGGTGCCCTAAAAACCAGCCAGATCGCTGCTTTAACCACCGATCAGGTCATGGTGCTCACGAGCGATCAGGCCTTGGCGATCAAGACCTCGCAGGTTGCCGTCTTCACCACCGCAGATATTGTGGCGCTTGGCGCGACAAACCTCGCGGTGCTGAGTAGTGCCGCAGTAGCAGCACTCAGCTCCTCTCAGGTAAAGGCGCTGACCCTCGATCAGATGGCGGCGCTGACGAGTGCCCAGGTTGGTGCCCTAAAAACCAACCAGATTAGGGTGCTCACGTCCGATCAGGTCATGGCGCTTAGTGCCGATCAGATTGGGGAGCTCAATTCTTCGCAGGCCTCAGCTTTTAGCACAACGGCAATGGCGGGCTTTGGGGTGGGCACGATTCTCTCTTTCACCACAACCGCGATAGCAGCACTCACCACCTATCAATTCGCAGCACTTACCCCCGATCAGGTCGTGGGCCTTACCTCCGCACAGATCGGGGCGCTGAAGTCCTCACAGGTGGCGGGATTAACCACCGCAGCAATCAGTGCATTTGCGCCAGAAGCACTCTCGGCATTTAGCACAGCAGCGATAACCGCTCTGAATACCCTTGAGATAGCTGCATTGACCCCCTCTCAGGTGGCTGCATTCACTACGATGCAGGTTAGTGTGTTGCGCACAAACCAGGTGCGGGTACTGACCTCGGATCAGGTCGCCTCCCTCACCCCCGAGCAGATTGGCGCACTCCGCACCGCACAGGTAGCCGCCATCAGCACCAGCGCAATCACTGGGATTCTGGCAGACAGTATCCCTTCATTCACCACAGCGGCTATCGCAGCGCTCACCACCGCAGCGCTTTGGGTTTTCTCGCCGGATCAGATCACCGCCTTTACCTCGGCCCAGATTGGCGCGATTCGCTCTGCGCAGGTAGCGGGTTTAAGCACAGCGGTAGTTATGGTGATTGCGCCGGAGGAGATCTCCGCTCTGAGTAGTGCCGCCATCGCCGCCCTTGCTACCACCCAGATCAGCGTGTTGACACCCGATCAGATCACCGCGTTGACCACGACCCAGGTCGTCGCGCTGAAGACAACCCAGGTGCGCGCACTCACCGTTGACCAGGTGGCAGCACTCACCTCCGCACAGATCGGCACGCTCAAGACCTCGCAGGTCTTTGCGCTCAGCACTGACGCAATCGCTGGAATTGGCATGACAGGCATCGCCGCATTGAGTACTGCGGCGATTGCTGCTCTCAGCACCTCCCAGGTTGGCGCACTGACCGCCGATCAAGTGGCCGCCTTCACGTCCGTACAGGTTGGTGCGATCAGGTCTTCACAGATAACCGCGCTGACCACAGCGGACGTAGAGGCGCTCGGCACAACCAATCTCTCGGTGCTCAGCACCGCAACGATCGCCGCCTTTACCACCCTCCAGATCGGGGCGTTTAGCACCGATCAGATCGCAGTCTTTAGCACCCGACAGATTGGTGCCCTGAAGGCAACCCAGATAGGGGCGTTGAATCCCTCCCAGGTGGCCGCATTCTCGAGCGTGCAGGTGGGGGCACTCAAGTCTTCGCAGGTATTGGCCTTCACGACGGCGGATATTGTGGTGCTCTCGACCGACGTAATCCCTGCCTTGACCACCAGCGCAATAGCGGCGCTTACCACCGCAGCGGTAGCTGCGTTCACGAGCGGCGATGTCTCACAGATCGGGGCGTTCAGCACCGCACAAGTGGTGGCCATGACCTCGATCCAGATCGGGGCGCTCACCGTAGACCAGATTGGCGCATTGAGCACTGCGGCAACGAGTGCCCTGAGGAGCACCCAGGTAAGGGCGCTCAATACCGATCAGGTAGCGGCATTGACCTGGGATCAGATCGGGGCGCTGAAGGTTTCGCAAGCGGCGGCGTTTACCCCAGCGGATGTGGTTGCGCTTGATTGGCGGGTACAGGCATTGACCACAGCGGTGGTGGCGGCCCTCACCACCACCGAGGTTGCTGCCCTCACGCCGGATCAGGTGGCAGCCCTCACCTGGGATCAGGTCGGGGCGATGACCACCGCGCAGATCGTGGCGTTGGCGACTGGGGGCGTATCTGCTCTATGGGTGGGTGACATCCCCTGGCTCACCACCGCAGCGGTTGCCGCATTGACCCTTGCTGAAACCAGCGCCCTCACCCCAGAACAAGTCTCGTGGCTTAGCACCGGCCAGATTAGCGCCCTCAAGACAACCCAAGTCAGAGCACTCACCACCGATCAAGTGGTCGCATTATCCTTTGACCAGATTGGTGCCCTGAAACTCTCACAGGTGATGGCGCTTACCACCGGGGACGTGGCGGCACTTGATTGGCGAGTAGCGGCGCTCAGCACCCTCGCTATCGCGGCGTTAAGCTCTGCCCAGGTGGGGGCGCTCACGTCCGATCAGATGAGCGCATTAACCGTCGATCAACTGAGCGCGATGAAGACTACGCAGCTCGTGGCGCTGACCACTACCGCCCTAGCAGGCCTTTGGGCGGACAATCTCTCCCTGCTCTCCACAACGCAGGTGGGGGCCTTGACCCCGAATCAGGTGGGTGCGCTGACGACCGATCAGATCGCAGCACTCAGCACAACCGAGGTTAGAGCACTAAAAACAACCCAGATCGCTGCCCTCACCCCCGATCAAATCACCGCCCTTTCCTCTGACGAGATTGGGGCGCTCACTACCGCGCAGATCGTGGCATTAACGACCGCAGCCGTAGCAACACTGTGGGCAGACGACATCCCCCTGCTTACCACGAGCCAGGTGGTTGCCTTGACCACAAGCCAGGTCAGTGTACTCACGACCTCACAGGTGGCAGCGTTCCGCATCGACCAGATTGGGGTGATGAAAACAACCCAAATTAGGGCGCTCACGACCGATCAGGTGGCCGCGCTTAGCGGGGATGAGATGGCGGCACTCACGACCAATCAGGTAAAAGCCTTGACCACAGCCGAGGTCGCGGCGATTAACCCAACCAGTCTTTCGGCATTGACCACAATGGCAATGCGGGTGTTGAGCACGTTGCAACTCGGCGCGATGACGCCTGACCAGGTGGGTGCGCTCACGACCTCGCAGATGGCGGCACTGACCAGTGCCCAGGCGGCTATCCTTAACACCATCAACCCGGGTGTGCCGACCATCCGCGTTGGTCTACGTGCCGCGACCAGGCAAGCGTTCGGAAACTGGAGCCACGAGACACTTGAGGGAGCCCGCCAAGTTGCTGCGCCGCCATCGCAAGTGGCTAACATGGCGGCGCTGTTGTCGTCCTTTATCGGGACAGGGGCGGCTGGTGGGGCGCTGTTACTTGGTGTGGGTACAGCAATCCATGATCAAGGCGGGATGGCGCTACAGATGGCGCAGGTGCTAGGGCTCTTCGATGCCAATGGTGTGCTGGTGAAGACGCCAAACAGCGCGACCGCCCAAGGTCAGGGCAGTGCCCTTGTGGGTGACCTATTGGGTGGGGATGACCGCTTTACGAAAGGTGCCATCGCGTCAGGAAAGACATAGCGTGCTGCGCACCGCTTAGGGTGTGCGCAACCTAGATGATCGCCTCAAGATCAAAGGCGGCGGCAATCAGCGCTTGGGTGTAGGGGTCGCGGGGGGCGTGGAAGACCTCGTCAACACTGCCTTGCTCGATTACCTTCCCGTTGTGCATGACCAACACCTCGTCGGCGAGTGCCCGGATGACCTGCAGGTCATGGCTAATGAAGAGATAGGCCAGTTGATGACGCGCCTGAAGTGTTCGCAGCAGATCCACGATCTGCGCCTGCACCGATCGATCAAGGGCCGAGGTTGGTTCATCCAGTACCACCAGGCGTGGTTTTAGTACCATGGCTCGCGCAATGGCGACCCGCTGGCGTTGACCACCAGAGAGTTCGTGGGGGTAACGATGGCGAAATTCCGGATCAAGACCAACCTCCAGCAGCGCATCCCGAATCAGCACGGCACGTTCAGAAGCAGTACGCCCGAGTCGGTGTACCTGAAGCCCCTCGCCAATAATCGCTTCTACCGACATGCGTGGGCTGAGACTACCAAAGGGGTCTTGGAAGACCACCTGCATCTCGCGCCGTAAGGGCCGCAACTGACGGGCCGTGAGCCGTTGCAGGTCTACGTCGCAAAAGCGCAGATCCCCCTGACTCCGCTCAAGACGCAACAGGGCGAATCCGAGCGTGGTCTTGCCCGAGCCACTCTCGCCCACGACCCCAACGGTACGGCCCTCGCGGATCTGTAGGGAAACGCCGTCCACCGCACGCACCTGATCTACTGTGCGGCGTAATACCCCACGGCGAATCGGAAACCAGACGCGCACGTTACGTGCGGCTAACACAACCGGCATCTCCGTGGCGGTGCGTGTGGGGCGTCCCCCGGGCTCGGCCTTGATGAGGTGTTGGGTGTAGGGGTGGCGTGGGTTATTCAGAACCTCTGCAACCGTCCCGGCCTCGACGATGTGGCCTGCATTCATTACGCAGACCCGCTCAGCCACCTTGCGCACGATGGTGAGATCGTGCGTGATAATGAGCAGCGCCATCCCGAGGCGTTTTTGCTCGGTCTTGAGTAGGCGCAAGATCTGTGCTTGGAGCGTTACATCCAGCGCTGTTGTCGGTTCGTCGGCGATGAGGAGATCCGGTTCATTGGCAAGCGCCATGGCGATCATGACACGTTGGCGCTGACCACCCGAAAGTTGGTGCGGAAAGGCATTGAGGCGACGCTCGGCATCCGCAAGGCCCACCTCTTGTAGTAACTCCAGGGTACGGACGCGGGCAGCGCGTCGATCCAGGCCGCGATGCACAATCAGAGTCTCGGCGACCTGTCGCTCTATGGTATGGAGCGGATTGAGGGAGGTCATGGGTTCCTGAAAGACCATGGCGATGCGATCGCCACGTACTCCCCGCAGCAGTGCTGGTTTTGCGCCCAGCAATTCCTGTCCCTGGAAAGAGACGCTACCGCGTGGATGAGACGCCAGTGGATAGGGCAGCAATTGCAGGATAGAAAGGGCTGTGACGGACTTGCCCGAACCACTTTCCCCCACCAGCGCAACCGTCTCGCCCGGGTGGATGGTGAAGGAAACGCCGTTTACTACGCTGCGCTCCCCAAAGGCCACCGCCAGATCTCGCACTTCAAGCAATGGAGTGGACATACTACCTCGTGGGTTCCCGCGCTAGATCCAACCGTAGACCTGTAGGGGTGGTTCTTCTAGGAGCTGCACTTGTTCCTCTAGCGCTAGGATCTGTTGCTCCCAGTAGGTGTCGGTGCCAAACCAGGGGAAATTGTTGGGGAAGGCCGGATCGTTCCAGCGTCGTGCAATCCACGCGCTGTAGTGGATCATGCGCAGACTACGTAAGGCTTCCACCAGATGGATCTCGCGTGGGACAAACGGATGAAACTCCTCGTAACCCGCGAGCAACTCAGAGAGTGTGCGGGTGCGTTCAAAACGATTGCCGGAGAGAAACATCCAGAGATCCTGGATGGCAGGCCCCATGCGACAATCGTCAAAGTCAACGAAATTGGGCCCGTGGTCGGCCCACAGGATGTTGCCCGGGTGGCAGTCACCATGGATGCGGATGTTCTGATGTTCACCAGCACGCCGATAGGCCGAGGCTACCCCAGTCAGTACCTGTTCAGCAGTTTGTTGATAACGCAAGGCGAGGTGTGTGGGCGGAAAACTGTGCTCTAGCAGAAAGACCAGGGCCTCAGCGCCAAAGTTGGTCATGGTGAGATCAGGGCGATACACGAAAGGGCGTACCGCCCCGACGGCATGGATCCGCCCGATGGTGCGCCCAAGCCTTAGCATATTGTCGAGATTGTCGAGGTCAGGCCAACGCCCACCTCGGCAGGGAAAAAGCGCAAAGCGATGAGAGGCGTACGAGAGGAGTGTCTCGCCACTGTCGTTGGCGAGCGGTGCCACGACTGGGATCTCATGTTGTGCGAGGTCACAGACAAAGGCATGTTCTTCGCGGATGGCCTCATCTGTCCAACGTCCTGGACGGTAAAATTTTGCGATTATCGGCGCACAACCCTCTATGCTCACCTGATAGACGCGATTCTCATAGCTATTCAGCGCTATCAGCGACCCACCCGTACACCGTCCAGTGGACTCTATTGCGTCTAGGATGAGGTCGGGGGTAAGGTCGGCGTAGGGGGTAAGATTCTGCGCGGTCATGGCGGCGGGTCTTGCCCAGCATCCGCTTTCCATGGATCCCAGCCGTGCGTCAAGGCGCACTGGATGGCGAGTCGGTAGATGCGCTCGTGCCTCTCCCGTAGCTCGGTGGGGAGGTTCATTACCGCATATCCATATTGTTCCCATGCCTCGCTGACCCGCTCGTGGATGACCGCCATGGCGTTCTCCGTCCAACCCGCGCAGGTCTCGCCTTCGGGGAGGATGCCAAACACCCAGGCATCACGGATCAACCCACCGATGGGAGTCAAGCCGCTTTGTTCGTCGTCATCGATACCAGCGTAGGTCTTCATGGTTATGGTCTTTCGTGTAAAGAATCCCGCATGAGACGCCTCTGCACCGCATGGTTCGGGGCGGTTGCTTGTCGCGACCACGCGCCGATGTAACCACCCCCTATTCCATCATAAACGAGCTACCAAGGCCACCATTTGTTCCCGTTGCGTATCGCTCGGAAAAACACCAACCGCTGCCCTTAGATTTGCCTCTAGGTGAGCCAGATCCGAGGTTGCCGGAATGGTGCAAGTCACCGCTCGGTGACCGAGGACAAACTTCAATAGAAAGGTTGCCCAATCCTTGCAACCGAGATCAGCGGCCAGTCGCGGCAGTGGTCGCCCCTGTACGGTACGCATCAATGCGCCATGACCCAGTGGAATGTTGACAATGACCGCCACCCCCCGCTCGGCAGCCAAGGGTAAGATCTCCTTTTCTGCCTCACGGGCGGTAATGTTGTAGGGGATCTGCACAAAATCAACGGGGTGTTCGCGTAACACCTCCGCGACTTCTACCAGGGCACCAGGATGGTAGTGTGTAACACCGAGATAACGTATCCGGCCCTCGCTCTTCCATTCCTCCAGGGTGGCAAGATGGGTACGCCAATCGATCAGATTGTGGATCTGGACGAGATCCAATGGCTGTGCCTGTAGGCGGCGTTGGGATTCTTTTAGCTGTTCGACCCCAGCGGCCTTTCCCGTGACCCATATCTTGGTGGCCCAGAACAAGCGGTGCGTAAGCTGAGACTCAGCCGCTATGGTTCCGACTACCGTCTCTGCGTTGCCGTACATAGGGGAGGTATCGACTAAACGCCCACCGAGTTCCGCGAAATGATCCAACACCGATCGCAGGGTGCGGAGCGAAGTGGGAGCCGTACCTACATCGAAGGTGAGATAGGTACCTAAACCCACCACTGGGATTAGCTCACCCGTGCGCGGAATGGGCCGTGTCGTGAGAGGTGATTCCGTTAGCTCCGCTTTGTCACTGATCACCATTGCACCTTAAAACCCATCTGTGAGTCATCCCGTTATCCAACATGCTGGTTCGATGAACTTATGCTATCAGGAACGAAACCAGGTTTCTTTCCGTATTAGTTGGAGGAACTCTTTGGCGCGTAGATCGCCTTCTGTCGCAGCACGCTCCATCCAGATTTGACATTCAAGACAACTGTGCGCAACGCCGCGCCCGGTCAGGTACATAAGACCCAAACGATACTGCGCAGCCGCATGGTTCTGAGAGGCCGCGCAGCGTAGCCAGCGAACCGTTTCTGTGTCATCGGTGGTTAGATTCGCATGCGTCAGCAGCAACATCGCAAGCTCATATTGTGCATCGGCATGATCTGCCGCTGCCGCCTTCTGGAACCACCCCATCGCTTGGGCCACGTCAACCGCCCCGCCTTCGCCCCGTGCGCACAAGAGGCCCAAGACATGTTGGGCATCGATGTGGTCTGCGTTAGCTGCTTGGCGGTACCATTCGCGTGCCTCGCCAAGGTCTTGCACCACACCGAGACCATGTCGATACAAGCGGCCCATCTGGTACTGTGCACCGGCTATCCCCTGCACAGCGGCTTGATGTAACCAACGCATTGCCGCCGCCGGTTCGGCTCGTATCCCACGCCCTTCTAATAGACACACCCCAAGTTCGTGCTGAGCGGGTGCGAGCGATTGTTCGGCGGCCAAACCAAACCACTTGACGGCTTCCCGCTCGTCCTTCTGTACCCCACGACCTTCCGCATAGAGCATACCCAATTCGTACTGGGCACCGGCATGGCCCGCATTGGTGGCCAGTTGGATCCAGCGCAGGGCAAGGGCGATGTCCTCCGCGACACCGTTCCCATTGAGGTACATGACACCCATGCGATACGCCGCCTCGGCGTTGCCCTGTTCGGCTGCGGCAGTGAACCAACGCGCCGCGAGAGTGCTGTTGCGCGGGGTGTCGTGGCCGGTCGCGTACATCAAACCGAGCTGAAACTGTGCTTGATTGTGTCCCGCTGTGGCCGCCTGTTGAAACCAGGTGAGCGCTTCTGCCGCATTTTTCGCAACCCCGTTGCCATTAATAAACAGCTCGCCCAGGCGATACGCTGCCTCGGCGTGGCCACGTCGCGCTGCCTCCTGGAACCAGCGCAAGGATTCGCTGCGCTGACAGAGTTGCGCGAGTTGAAACTGGGATTCAACAAAACCCTGTTCAGCGGAGCGACGGAACCACTTAATGGCGTCGACGATATCCTTGGCCGCCCCTACGCCGTGCAGATACAAAAAGGCCAGGTGAAATTGGGCCTCGGCATGTCCCTGTTCTGCCGCGTGACGAAACCACTTCACCGCTTCCTGGTCGTTGCGCGGGACGCCTTGGCCATTGGCGTACATAAAAGCGAGATAGAATTGGGCGTCTGCGTCTTCTTGTAACGCGGCGAGATTAAACCAGTGTGCGGCTTTCGCAAAATCTGCATCGACGCCTTTCCCGTAATAGTAGCTAAGGCCGAGGTTGAACTGGCCCCAGACCTCTCCGCGCTCGGCAGCGCGAATGGTTCTGTTGAAAAGCTCTTGTTCTTCCTGTGATAGAGTGGACATAGCGGGTGAAAGTCTCAGTGGGCGTGTAACACCGACTCGCAGGCTGCTGGCAAAACAGGCGCAGGTGGTGGGGGAGGCGGGGCGGCCTTGGGAGCTGTCGCAATCGCCTGTAACCACCAGTCTAGTTCAGAATCGCAACCATCGCCTGTGGGGATTGGTTTCTGAGAGACACACGCCTCGTTACCCGGGGGGCAGTGCAGGCGTACATGCAGATGATCGTCGTGCCCCCACCAGGGACGCACCGTATGCAACCAACCCCGATCCGATTCTTGCTCGCAGAGGGTTTTCTTGATCACGGGATTGACGAAGATGCGATCCACCTCCGGGGAGGTCGCAACGAGACGCACCAGTTCTACCTGTGCGGATGTCCAATGGGTTAGGTCTAGGGATTGGCTGGCCCGATTCACCATAGAGGGAGCCGCTAGGGTTTCTACTTCGTCATCGTCCAGATGGCGCTCTCTAGCCACATCCGGCAACCAATACCAGAGGTCTACATCAAGCCCGTTTTGGTGACTACGATGCAAGGACGCGGTAGGCCCACCGCGTGGTTGGCTTAGGTCTCCGACCAACATCACGCCGGTATGATTCGTAACCAGCGCCTCGCCGAGCGTACGCACAAAATGGATGAGAGAGGGATGACCATAGTTACGGTGGCGCGACAAGCGCATGACCTGGTAGCCAACACCCGTAGGGGGTAGAATGACCGCTCCGCTTACACAACCGGCAGCGGGGCTACCAATTACCTCGGGTGGAGCATGGTTCGGGGTGGTGACGTGCGACCAACTGTTCGCTGCTGCGGCAGGCACCCAAAGTGTTGCGAACAGGGCAAGCAGTGCGATAACACCCATGGCAGGGAGTCTCCTCGTCCTCGCAAGAAGCGTAGGCGCGGGAATTATTGAATGAACTGTTGCCTGGAGAGCATAAGGTGCGGCGAGCAGGGTGCCGCCCCCAAGCGTGGGGGTGCGCAGCGTGTGAAGGACTTTTTGAAAACGGCGATAACGGATCGACATGTCTTTGGGGTGCCTTCGGGCCTGAAGCTGCGGCCCTCACTGGAGGGCACAGGTTGGTGCGCATTGGCCAACACAATACCACGTAGAACCATGTTTTTCATCGCCCCCCTGAGTGTGGGTGTGTCATCCAACGAACTGGCGTAACCACGATGAGTAGTTTTTTTTACATGGGCGGCTATGCGTTCTACGTGTGGATCTCCTACGGTCTGGCTGCGGCGATCTTGGTCTTTAATCTGGTGAGTCCATTATGGCAGCAGCGGCGCATCCTGCGTCGTTTGGCACGTCGCCAACGCCACGAGAGGAGCGTATCTGCCTCATGACTGCACGCCGCCGCAGGTTACTCCTGGTAGTCGTTACCGTGATTGGGGTTGGGTTCGCGGTTACCTTCGCCATTCACGCCCTTCGCCAAAACATGTTGTTCTTCGTGAGTCCAAGCCAAATCGCAACGGATGCCCCACACGATCGCAATTTCCGCCTCGGTGGTTTGGTGAAAAAAGGCAGCCTCACCCGCGAAGCGGATGGGCTGACCCTCCATTTTTTGGTAACGGATCTGGCAAAAGAGGTCAGTGTCGTCTACAAAGGTGTTGTCCCTGATCTATTTCGTGAGGGACAAGGTGTGGTCGCGATGGGGCGTCTCCGCCCCGATGGCGTCTTTGCGGCAGAGGAGATCTTGGCCAAACACGATGAAAAGTACACCCCTCCCGAGGTTAGTTCCGCCCTCAAGGCCGCCCGGCAGCCCCAACCGTGATCGCAACGCCACGGAGAGGCAAGCGCCGCTGAAGTCATGCTTGTGCGGCGCTTGGTGTTAGCGAAAATTGCCTGGGAACCACCCCCGTTCGACGCAATCGCGCAGACTCCAGCCGGGCATGGTCTCGGTCTTGTAATTCCAAAAAAACCAACCCAGATATTTCTCAAACACCAGGAGTTGGGCGGCTGCGTAGCCGCGATAGGCTACGTCTATCTGAAAACTGTCCATGCTCGGCATACCACTACCCGATGGGTCTTTCTCCCACAAGGCGATAAAGGTTGGATCCAGTCCTAGGCTCCATTCGCCACAATAGACTCGTTGCTCATCGCGAATCATATTGCTTGCTTCCTCCCGCCAATCAACAACCGTGTGACGGAGGTGCTGATGGATATCCATGTTGACCTCATCGTGACTAAAACACTGATAGCGATGAATATCCAGAACGACATTAGCAAGCGCCGGATCGCTCATCATATCAAGGTATTCTCGGTAGGAGCGAAAGCCATCGTGAAACACCACGGTGACATCTTCCGGTTTACAGTATTGACGAATCCGCTGATAGGCGTCGCGGTAAAATCTTTTTAGAATAGACGTCTCAATATCCCAACGCGGTTCATTCAGTGCTTCTATTCCGTGTAGCGAGGGGCGTTGATGATAACGCTCCGCAAGCCGTTCTAACACACCTAACGAATGCTCGATGTAGGCAGGATCGGTGTGCCACTCACAAACATTCTGGATACCACCGTTGTCAAAGCCATTCTGGCACCCAGCAGCAGCATGGAGATCAAGCACCACCGCTAGGCCAAACTCCTCGGCCCAGTCGAATACTCGGTCAACAATCTCAATGCCACCCACCACAAACGGATAGGGATTCTCTCCATAGCTACGGTGATAGGGATAGTCCTTCCCGAATACCCAGTGCCCGACGGGTAGACGAACCGCATTGATGCCTATCTTCGCCAACCAGGCAAAATCATTGCGGGTGATATAGTGGTTCCAGTGCTGCTTGAGGGTCGCGTCTGCGCTGTCCCCTAACTCGACACAGTACGAAGTCTCATCGAGAGCGGTTAGTCCCGCGAATAGACTAGGTGTTATCCATTTTTCGAGCACCAGCCAGCCGCCAAGATTGACGCCGCGTAGTTTCTTGCCGATATTTTTATCTTGTTCGTGATTCATCGGATCTCCAGACAGTGTTGCTAGGAACAGATGCTGCTTTCTGGTGTCATGAGTAAAGGAATCGTTCGGTTAATGGGTTGCCGTGTTGCGGACGATTCCAGTGATGTTTATAAAGAAGGCCAGGCCTTTTTCGCTATGCCACTGTTTTATTACCGCCATGGGGCATTGATGCTGTATGGTCTTCTGCGGTAAATGATGATGGTAGATCTAACGCGCCTCATGTGTCTTTTGCGGTGTGTGCGCCGTTGCAATGGTGCGTAGCGAGCGCTTTGGCAAGTTGGTCGGCGCTCCTGCAATGGCGAAACGAATCGGTGCTATCTCCTTGCGGTCATTGAACGCGCCACACGGCCTGCGCTATGTGACCCTGCCTTATGAGAAACCGCTCGCTGATCATAGTTAGCTAACCGCCGAGGGGTGTCGAGCACGACCATGCCGCTATCTATGGGGATGGGCTTGTGTCTTCGTCTGGCGGGCCAGATCTCTCAGCAGTTGTGCCCGACCGACAGTGCAGGTTTGTTTGGGGCGACCCGCTTTATTAGGATCATACCTTGTCTGGGGCGCTGCATGGCGTTACCGAGCGCTATCAACCCCCCTTAATTGTGGATCCACGGGTGCGTTCGCGATCACTCGTCCCCGCAAAAATTCCTTGTGCGGATCTTCTGGTGGCAAGGTCGTTCTACCGAGGTACACATCATCGCCATCGCGCACCAAAGGGGTGCGGATTCCCCACCCTCTTGAACCATTTTAGCAGGATACCACCGCCCTGATGAGTGGCATATAAGATATTGCATTGAATACACAAGATAAACCAACTTGGCAAGGTTTGTGCTAAGTACAGCAGCGTACGAGGCTTATTGGTTCTTTGTTGCCTTTTCTTTTGTCTTTGTGTTGTGTCTTGAGTGGGCTGGTAATTGCTGTGTGACCGATGCGGAGATTTATTGAAGAGTATTGTTGAGCCTTTAGTCTTACCTCCCTTACCGTTGCGAAAGACCGGGCCCTATCACTGTCCAGCAGGAGAGTAACTCATCATGAAGCAGAACAAATTAGTACACATGTCGTTTGCGCTCGGTTTGGTCGCTGTGCCTACCCTGACGTTGGCAGCCGAAACTCCAGCCAAGCCAGCGGTACCGACGCTGGGTGACATACTCGATGCCTCTGGTATCACCATGAGTGGCTATATTGATGCTGGTTACAATTATTTATCAACCGCTAAAGGGTCGAATACCTTTCGTGCCTTCGATACGGAAAAGAATAGTTTTGATCTGCATCAGTTTGCGCTCACCATTGCTAAGCAACCAAAGGAAGGATTTGGTGGACTGTTGAATATAACCGCTGGCGAGGACGCCAAGATTACCAAATCATTTGGTTGGGATACCAATAATCTCGACATCACCCAGGGCTATGTCAGTTACGCCGGCGGCCCATTGACCGTCATTGCGGGTAAGTTTGCGACCCTTGCCGGGGCTGAGCTGATCACGAGCCCATCGAATCCAAACATTTCGCACTCCCTGTTGTTTACCTACGGCCCCTATACCCATACTGGCCTGCGCGCCACCTATGCGATGAGTGATACCGTAAGCTTCATTGCGGGGATCAATAATGGCTGGGATCAGCTTAAGGACGCCAATAGTAACAAAACCCTGGAACTGGGTGTGACGGCGACGCCAAACAAGATGTTTTCATTGGCGGCGACTGGTTACAGTGGTGTTGAGCCGAGGGTAATGTCGGCTTCTTCGAGCCTTCCTCCTGGGCCGCAAGGCAATCGGACTCTCCTTGATTTGGTTGGCACCATTAACGCCACCGACAGCCTCACCTTTATCCTCAATTACGATGTTGCAAGCCAGGTCAATGCCACGGCTACCGGTGGTAAGGCGAAATGGAATACCGTGGTTGGCTATGTCAATTATGCGATCAACGAACAATGGCGCACCTCGTTTAGAGCGGAGTCATTCGACGACAAGGATGGTTATCGACTGTTGGGGGATGGCGTGAAGCGTAAGGTAAAGGATTACACCTTGACCGTTGCCTATATGCCAACGAAAAGCACCGAGCTGCGGGTTGAGGCGCGCCAAGATAAATCGGATCAGCTTGATTTTACCGGTTCCAACGGCGCTCTGAAGAAAGAGCAGGTCTCGTATGCGGTACAAGCGTTGTACAAGTTCTGACGGTAACAATACGGGTGGTGTCAAAAAACGTCGTCCGAAGTGGTGTCAGGCCTGATGGAGTGGGTGGTGTGCAGGGTCTGCGCAGGGGTTAGGTGGTCGATTAGGGGTGCGGTGGGGACGCCCCCCTTATGTTTTGCAAATGCTGGTGATGACAACAGATGGCTGGGTCATATGGCATAGGCGGGGTGTTTCTAGTGGTCGTGGTGTGGCGATAAGGAGGAGATTCAGACACAGCAAGCGAACACCGATTTCAGAACAAGCAGTGGCCGAAGCTGGCAGCAAGATAGGGCGATCAAGAACGGTCGTGCAGTAGGGTTGTGTTGCGCCAAGGTGGATGCACTACAGGAGCGAGGGATGACGAGGGGAAAAAAGGGCTGGCCCACTCGTGTTTGGAGAGGCGTTGCTCACGGAAACCAGACCTAAGGTGGCAGAGGATTGCGGTGGTATAGCGCGAGCGGATGTCGCCCCGCCATGCCTAACGGGCCAGCGGAACCTTGGGGGGAGAGCAGTAGCCTATTTGTTGAAGATATGGTTGCCGTCGAGAAAAGCCAGCAGTTTTTGTCCAAAACCAGGGGCACATTTCAGTATACTGCACGGATCACTTAACCCAAAAGAGGAGTTTTACCATGAAGATGGTTTCAGCAATCATCAAGCCATTCAAGTTAGACGACGTTCGCGAGGCACTCTCCGAGGTGGGCGTACAGGGAATTACCGTCACCGAGGTCAGAGGCTTCGGTCGGCAGAAGGGGCATACCGAGCTGTACCGTGGAGCAGAATATGTTGTCGATTTTCTCCCCAAGGTGAAGGTGGAGGTTGCCGTTCCTGCTGAGATGCTAGACAAGGTCATTGATGCGATTCTTAAATCTGCATCTACCCGCAAGATTGGCGATGGGAAGATCTTTGTCTACGACCTAGACCAAGCCGTACGAATCCGCACCGGAGAAACCGGACCGGATGCCCTCTGAATGTCCTAATTGAGGAATTTCCATGACACAACGTCGTTACGATATTGGCCTGCGTGCGTTAGGTTTTTTCCTGCTCGCCGCAGCGCCACTGCTGACCTCTGCAGCAGATGCTCCACCAGCCCCCGCGCCGGTTCTGAATACCGGTGATACTGCGTGGATGCTTACCTCCTCAGGCCTGGTGCTACTGATGACGGTTCCTGGGCTTGCCCTGTACTACGCGGGTATGGTGCGCTCTAAGAATGTCCTGTCGGTGTTGATGCAGTGTTTTGCAGTTACTTGTTTGGTAACGGTGTTGTGGGTGCTCTTCGGCTATAGTGTTGCCTTCGACACCACCGGCATGGCTCAGGGGGTAATCAATCTGAACGCCTTTGTCGGTGGTTTTGCCAAGGCGTTCTTGCAAGGGGTTGGCGTGAGTGCCTTGACTCAGCCTGACACCACGGTGCCAAACGCCATCCCAGAAACAGTCTACATGATGTTCCAGATGACCTTTGCCATCATCACGCCGGCCTTGATTGTTGGCGCGTTTGCGGAACGTATGAAGTTCTCTGCGCTGCTGTGGTTCATGGGCATTTGGTCGAGTCTCGTCTATCTGCCGATTGCCCACATGGTCTGGGGAGGGGCGGGTAGCTTCTTGGGTGACCTCGGTGTGCTCGATTTTGCTGGTGGCACTGTGGTTCATATCAACGCTGGTATTGCGGGCTTGGTGGCGGCACTCATGATCGGGCGGCGCAAGGGCTTCCCGACCACCGCTATGCCTCCGCATAACTTGGGCCTAACCGTCATCGGTGCCTCTCTGCTGTGGGTTGGTTGGTTTGGGTTTAATGCCGGTAGTGCGGTTGCTGCTAACGGTGCCGCCGGAATGGCCATGGCCGTAACCCAGATCGCTACCGCCAGTGCTGCCTTGGGGTGGATGTTCGCTGAGTGGATCTCGCACGGTAAGCCGAGCGTCCTCGGCATCGTGAGCGGCGCGGTGGCGGGTCTGGTCGCCATCACCCCGGCCTCTGGTTTTGTTGGCCCCATGGGTGCTATCGCCATCGGCGCGGTTGGTGCGGTAATCGCCTTCTTTGCCTCCACCAAGTTCAAGCGCGCCATGGGTTATGACGACTCGCTGGACGTGTTTGGCGTACATGCTGTCGCTGGGATTGTTGGTGCCTTGTTGACTGGCGTATTTGCTGCCGCCACCCTGGGCGGCTCAAAGGCAGACCTCAACATCACGAGTCAGCTCGGGATCCAGGCGATTGGGGTGTGCACCACCATCGGCTATGACCTGGTGATGACCTTTATCATCCTGAAGGTCATCGATCTCACCCTCGGCTTGCGGGTCACGGAAGAAGAAGAGACGCAGGGTCTCGACCTCTCGCAACATGATGAGCGCGGTTATAACCTGTAGTGGTTAGCGCATGTAACCAACAGGGCCTACGCAAAGAGGATTGCGTAGGCCCTGTTTTTTTGTGGTGAACGCAAGCGACAAAGGCTCACTACTTGCATTCCTGATTATTCCCGCCTCCAGGCTGAGGTATTGAAGGTTTTTGGGGGTGCCAACCCCCTCAACCCCCCCCCTACGCTAACTCCCAATCGCGGCACACCAATTCGCCACACGCTGGCCCATCATAGGCGAGGCTGCCGAAGTACCCCTCGGAAAGGGCAATGTCCCAGAACCGATAGCGTCCCACATCGCTTGGGCAGTACTCCGATTCGAGTAGCGCCGGAGGGGCTTGGCAGGTGACGCTAAACTGGTTGAGCGGCAGGGATAGGCCAAGCCCCTTGGCCTTGATGTAGGCCTCCTTGCGGGTCCAGGTGCTGAAAAAGGCCGAGACAAAGGCCTGCTCGTCGAGCCCACGGAGGGCTTGGTATTCGGCTGCGCTAAAAAAGCGCCGCACCAGATCGAGCCGCTCCACAACGGGCGAGGGTCGCACCGCCTCGACATCAACGCCGATGTCTCCAGTCTCGGCCACCGCGAGGAGTGCCAAGTCTTTGGCGTGGCTTAGGTTAAAGACGGGTGACGCGGTGCCTTCCAACGCAGGCTTGCCCCAGGCATTGTGGGTAAAGCGTAAAGCGCTGATGGGTTGTTGCGCCGCTTCGGCGAGCAACAACCGCGTTGCGCCATGGGCAATCACGAAGCGTTGCCGGAGTTCGTGGCTCCGAAAACGATCCGCCCGCGCTTTTTCTGTGCTGTCTAGCAGGGGCAGCAGGCGCGTCGTCCAGGTTTCGTTAGTGAGCGCAATGCGCCAGACTGTCAATGTCATCTTGTCGCGACCTCTGCAAGCCAACAGAACGCTCTGAAGTTTATTGGGTAAAGAATGACCCGCTTCTGGTTTAGAATTGGCGGGTGGCGGTTTCTTGATCATACCCTTAATCACGCATCATTCATGTGGTTTGTGGGGGCGAGAGCCATGGGTATGGTGAGAGCCGCGATCGCCTGATTATGGTGATTCTATTATCACTTGAGTAGTGTGTTGGAGCAGAAGGTAACGAGGGTATTGTAAATGACGATGCTTGACGAGGCTGTGCTGGATCTGGTGGCGGAACTGGAAGTGCTGGACATCAAACTGAGCCTAGAGGGTGAGGCGCTGCGCTACAGCGCCCCCAAGGGTGGCATTGACTCGGCGTTACTGGCGCGGATGAAGACCCACAAGCAGGGTATCCTGACCCTGCTGCGCGAGCGCGCTCGGGCGGCACAGTGGTTGGCCGCGCCGATTTCGCCACAACCTGCTGGCACACTGCTGCCGCTCACCTTTGCCCAGCAGCGCTTTTGGTTCCTCGATCAGATGGCCGGTGGGAACTCGCCGATATACAACATGCTGCCGATTGTCATGCGGGTTGACGGGGCGTTGGATGGAACCCTCTTGCCGGGGGTGATGGATACGCTTGTCCAGCGCCATCAGGTGCTGTCAAACCGTTTTGCTATCGATGGCGATGCCCCCTATCAATGGCCCGGGCAAAAGGGCTCGGTGTCGATCAGTCACTATGATTTTCGTGTGCTAGCCAAGCACGAGGCGGAGCTTGCCATCACGACGACAATCCGTGAGGAGGGGGAGCGCACCTTCGACCTCACGCGGGGTGGGCCGTTGCTGCGACTCGGTGTGATCCGGACTGCCGAGCAGAGCCACATCCTGGTGCTGACCATGCACCATATTGTCGGGGATGGCTGGTCGATGGGGATCCTGGTCGCGGAGTTTTCCGAGTTGTATCGGGCGGCGCAACGCGGAGTATCGCTCACGCTGTCGCCGCTGCCGATCCAGTACGGTGATTTCGCCGCCTGGGAGCGCAAACGGCTCCAGGGCGTCTTTCTCCAGCAACAGATCCACTTTTGGCGTCGCGAACTCGCGGGTGCGCCAACCCTCCTGGAACTCCCGACCGATCGCCCCCGGCCCCGCCTCCAGAGTTACAACGGCACGACCTATTCGTTCCTGCTCGATCAGGCGCTGACGTTACGGGTACGCCAGGCCTGCAGCCGTTTCGGTGTGACGCCGTTCATGTTGTTGCTGGCGGCGTTTGGGACGCTGCTCAGTCGCTACAGCGGCCAAGACGACATCATCATTGGCACGCCCATGTCGGTTCGTCCGCATCCCCAGTGCGAGGGGTTGATTGGCCTCTTCTTAAACACCCTGCCGCTGCGCGTTGACCTCACCGGCAACCCGAGTTTCTCTGATGCGCTGCAGCGGACACGACAACACGCGCTGGCGGCCTATCAACATGGCGAGGTGCCGTTCGAGGATCTGCTCCAGGCGTTGCGCATCGATCGTGCGCTGAACCATACCCCATTGTTCCAGGTGTTGTTCGCCCTCCAGAACGCGCCGATCGAGCCCATCAATATCAGCGGGCTCACCATTACCCCGCTCGAGACGGAGAATACCAAAGCACCCTTTGATCTCGTGCTTTCTATGGAGGAGATAGCCGAAGGTATCAGCGGTCGTTTCCGCTACAACAGCGATCTGTTTGACCGCGCCACCATCGTGCGTTTGGCCGACCACTTCTTGCGGCTGCTGGATGGGGCGCTGGCCGACACCAACCAGGCCATCGGTCTGTTACCCCTTCTTAGCAAAGCCGAACTCGACACTGACTATCTGCGGCGCGGTGGCGGCCAAAGCTTCCCGGTAACAGAGACCCTGGTAACCCTCTTCGAGCGACAGGCCGCCCAACACGCGACCGAGACCGCACTCGTCTGTGAGACCGTTGCTTGGCGCTATGAGGAATTGAATGCTCGGGCGAACCGCATTGCGCAACGCCTGGTACGGCTCGGCGTACAGCCAGGTCATCGGGTTGGCTTGTGTATGCAGCGCTCGGCGGATCTCGTCGCAGCACTGCTTGCGATCCTCAAGACTGGCGCGGCCTATGTGCCGCTCGACCCGACCTATCCACCCGATCGTCTGACGTTTATGGTCGAAGACGCGGGGCTTGTTGTTGTCGTGACCGACCCTGCATCCATTGGGGTGGTGCCACCCACGGTGAGCTGTTTGCTGGATGTGGGCGCAGCAGACCTAAGCGCAGAGCCGCACGATAATCTCGCGCTCGCGCTCGCTGTTGAGTCCACCGCCTATGTGATCTACACCTCGGGTTCTACTGGGCGGCCCAAGGGGGTTGGGGTCACTCACGCGAATGTGGTGCGTCTGTTCTACTCGACCGAGGCACTGTACGGTTTTGACGCAAGCGATGTGTGGACGTTATTCCACTCCTATGCCTTTGATTTCTCGGTATGGGAGTTGTGGGGGGCGCTCCTCTATGGTGGACGGCTCGTGGTGGTGCCCTACTGGGTGAGTCGCTCCCCAGACGCCTTCTTCGACCTGCTGCAACAACAACAGGTAACGGTGCTAAACCAAACGCCGTCGGCCTTCCGCCAGTTGATGGAGATCGATCGCCGTAAGGGGGTGCGCCTCACGGCGTTGCGCTGGGTGATCTTCGGCGGGGAGGCGCTAGAGACCAAGAGTCTCGAAGGCTGGTGTACCCGCTATGGGTTCGAACAGCCACAATTGATTAATATGTACGGCATCACTGAGACCACGGTGCATGTCACCTACCATCGGTTGCTGGCGGCTGACCTCGCGCGGGGCGGTAGCGTGATCGGTGCGCCCTTGCCTGATCTAACCCTCGACCTTCGCGATCGCTATGGTCAGCCGGTGCCGATCGGGGTGGCGGGTGAGATCCTGGTTGGTGGCGCTGGTGTCGCCGAAGGGTATCTGAACCGGCCAGAACTGACGGCAGAGCGCTTTGTCGCTGCGAGTACGCTTGGTGTCAGTGGCGGGGGGGAGCCGGCGCGGGGACGCATCTACCGCAGTGGCGACTTGGCGCGGCGTTGTGCCGATGGGCAGCTTGAGTACCTGGGGCGCATCGATCTCCAGGTCAAGATTCGCGGGTTTCGCATCGAGCTTGGCGAGATCCAAAACCAGATGGCCGCCTTTCCTGGAGTGACCCATGCGCTTGTCACCGTCCATGAAGGCAGTAGCGGCCCGGAACTCATTGGGTATGTGAGCTTTCAGGAAGGGGTGGAGAGTGACTCAGCGGTTCTTGCCTTGCGCGAGCAACTGCGGCAGCGCCTCCCCGATTACATGGTGCCCTCGGCGTTGCTGGCCCTCGAGCGGATGCCCTTGACGGCGAACGGCAAGATCGATCTCCGCGCCCTGCCGCCCCCCGATCGCGACCGGCGTACCCGAGAGACACGCTTCGTTGCGCCCACCACCCCGCTCGAGCAATTGCTTGCCGAGTTGTGGCAAGAGGTGCTTCAGGTCGAGAACATCGGTTGTCACGATAATTTCTTTGAACTCGGTGGTAATTCCATCAAAGGCGCAATCTTCGCCAACCGTATGCAGGAGCGCATCGGGAGTGTTTTCTATGTTGTGGCCTTGTTTGAAGCGCCAACGATCGCCGAACTCGTTGCCTACATGCGCATCCACTACCCAGAGGCGGTGCGGCAATATGAAGGGGAAGGGGCGCTTGCTATCACCCTGCAGCGCCGCTTAGATGAGCAGGACTTGGCAAACTTTAGTGCGGTGATTACGCCCCTTGCCCCGTGTCCACGCTGTACGAGTGGCCCAAAGAATCGGCGCGCCATCTTTGTGTTGGCACCACCCCGTTCGGGCACGACGCTGTTGCGGGTCTTGCTCGGTGGTCACCCGGAGTTGTTTGCGCCGCCGGAACTTGAGCTGATGCCGTTCAATACGCTCGGCGAGCGTGCTCGGATCTGTTCGGGACGCGATGCCTTCTGGCTGGAAGGGACGCTTCGGGGCGTGATGGAACTCTGCGGTGTGAGTGCCGACGAGGCCAAGGCCCTGATGGCGGTGCGGGAGTTGGCGGATGTTACCGTCAAGGATTTCTATGGGGAGCTGCAGGGGTGGCTTGGCGAGCGCATCCTGGTGGATAAATCGCCCTCCTATGTCCTCGATCGCGCCATCCTTGAGCGTATCGAGGAGACCTTTGATAGGCCGCTCTATATCCATCTGCACCGCCACCCCTATGGGATGATTAATTCCTTTGAGGAGGCAAAGCTTCACCAGATCTTCTTCCGCTACCCCCACCAGTTTACGAGCCAGCAATTGGCGGAGCTTATCTGGGTACACAGCCACCAGAACATCCTCGATTTTCTCGCGACCCTCCCCGCTGACCGCCATGCGACGGTGGGCTTTGAGGCCATCACCGCTGCGCCACGGCAAGAGATGGATCGCTTGTGTGCCTTTATTGGTCTCCCCTTTGATGAGTCGATGCTTGCCCTCTACGAGGCGAAGCAGAAGAAAAGGCGGATGACGGATGGTCTCCATGCCGAGTCGAAGATGCTCGGGGATGTGAAGTTCCACACCCACCAAGGGATCGATGCGAGCGTCAACGAGCGTTGGCGTGAGCGTTATCAAAACGACTTCCTGGGGGCGATGAGCTGGCGGATGGCGCAGCAACTCGGCTACCCACCAGCGTCTGTCGAAGCCAAGCCCGCTTCCGAGACGCCGTCTTTGTCGGCACGAGAGGTTGGCGCAGTGCCCGTTGTCTTGACGGCAATGACGAGAGAGACAAGAGGGCCGGGGGTGGTGCGCGAACTCTCTCTTGCCCAGCAGCGGCTGTGGTTCTTCGACCAGTTAGAGGGGGCGAGTAGTGCCTACAACATGCCGGTCGCATTGTGGCTTAACGGCGAGTTAAACCAGGCGGCACTGCTTGCGGCCATTACCGCAATCGGTGAGCGTCATGAGGTGCTGCGCAGCACCTTTTCCAATGTTGGGGGTGAGGCCCGCTGCCACCTGTTGGCCTTCTTACCACCACCACTGGTGATCGACCTGACCTTGCTTGAACCACGGCGACGCGAAACGGAGGCCGATCGTTGGTTGATCGAGGAGAGTGAGCGCCCCTTTGATCTCGCCCGTGGGCCACTGTTTCGAGCAACACTGGTTGTCGTTACACCAAGGCGCCATCTGCTCGTACTGAACATGCACCACATTGTTGCGGATGGCTGGTCGCTCGGGATTGTGGCGCGTGAGTTGGCTGTGGGCTATCAGGCGCGGTGTTCCGGGAAATCGCCAGACCTACCCGACCTGGTGTTGCAATACAGCGACTATGCGCGTTGGCAGCGGCAGTGGTTGGCGGGTGGCGAATTGGCGCGGCAGCTCGACTACTGGCGTCGGCAATTGGCCGAAACCCCGTCATTGCTAGACCTCCCAACCGACCGTCCCCGCCCCGCGTTGCAGAGCTATCGGGGTGCGACGCTGAACTTTACCCTCCCAGCGGCGCTCCACCGCAGTCTGCGCGACTATGCGGATAGCCGGGGGGTTTCGCTCTACATGGTGTTGCTTGCGGCCTTCGGGGTGCTGCTGTATCGCTACTCGGGGCAAACCGTCGTTCCGATTGGCTCGCCGAGTGCAAACCGCTCTCGCCGTGAGATAGAGGGGATGATCGGCTTTTTCGTCAATACCCTGGTGATGAAGCTCACCATCTCTCCGGACGACTCGTTTGAAAAGCTCTTGCTCACGGTACGCAACGTGGCGTTGGATGCCTATTCTCATCAGGATGTGTCGTTCGAGCAATTGGTCGAGGTGCTGCAGCCGGAGCGTAATCTTAGCTATTCGCCCTTGTTCCAGGTCATGCTGACCATGCAGAGCGCTCCGTTGACCTTGCCGCTGTTGGATGGTCTGCAAGTGAGTGCGGCGCAACATGAGAATCCGGTTGCTAAGTACGATCTGACCCTGACCTTTGGTGAGGGAGGGGATGACCTGGAGGGCAGCCTTGAGTACAACTCGGATCTGTTTGACGAATGGCGGATGAGACAGCTTACGGCCCACCTCACCGAATTGTTGCGCGGTGTGGTAGCAGACCCCTCGCGACCGGTCGCAGCACTCACCTTGCTTGCCGAGGACGCCCGTCGCCAGTTGTTGGTTGACTGGAACCGTACCGAGCGATCTTGGCCGGGGGCTGCAACCTTGCACCGCCTGATCAGCGACCGAGCACGCGCTGTGCCTGACCGCATTGCCTTGTGTTGGGGGAGTGAGTCGCTTCGTTATGGGGAGCTAGAGCAGCGCTCTAACCAGCTTGCCCACTATCTGTTGGCGCAGGGTTTGGGGCGTGGCGATCGGGTTGCGGTGGCGTTGGAGCGAGGCGGCGACTTGGTGGTGGCGCTCTTGGCGACACTAAAGGCAGGTGGCTGCTATGTCCCCCTCGACCCGGGCTATCCGGCGGATCGTGTCGCCACTATCCTCCATGACGCGGGGAGCGGCTGGTTGCTTACCAGTAGTCGCCTACAACCCTTTTTGCCGAGTGCGCGTCACACCCTGCTGCTGGATGGCGCAGAGCAGCCCTGGCACAACGAGTCGGATGCGCTCCCAGAGGTTTGGGTGGACGGGGAGGCGTTGGCCTATGTGATCTTCACCTCGGGTTCGACCGGACGGCCCAAGGGGGTGATGTTGCCGCATCGGGCGGTCGTTAATTTTGTGCATAGCATGGTTGACGCGCCAGGCATAACGGCAAACGATACCGTGCTGGCGGTGACGACGATTGCCTTTGACATTGCTGTGTTGGAGCTGTGGGCACCGCTGGTGGTGGGGGCGCGGGTGGTTATCGGCAGCGAACTTGAGGTACGGGATGGGGGGCGGCTGCTTGAATTGTTAGAGAGTTGGCGGGTCACGCTGCTACAGGCCACCCCCGCTACCTGGCGGCTGTTGCTGGCCAGTGGTTGGACGGGGACAGAGCGGCTGAAGGCGCTCTGTGGTGGTGAGGCGCTGCCGCGTACGCTTGCGGACGAATTGCGTGGGCGTTGTGGTCAACTGTGGAATATGTATGGCCCGACCGAGACGGCGGTGTGGTCGACGGTGGCGCACCTAGGCGGGGCTCGCGCTGGGGCAGGGGTGATTGCCCCGATCGGGCGACCGATCGCGAATACCCGCATCTACCTCCTGGATGGCTATGGTGAGCCCGTGCCGCTCGGGGTGGCGGGTGAGCTCTATATCGGGGGCAGTGGGGTGGCACTCGGTTATTTGGGGCAGCCGGAACTCACTGCCGAGCGCTTCTTGCCGGATCCCTTTGTGGCCAACGGGCGGATGTATCGCAGCGGTGATTTGGCGCGTTATCTGGTGGACGGCAGCATTGAGTACCTAGGGCGGGCCGATTCGCAGGTGAAGCTTAGGGGTTTCCGTATCGAGCTTGGCGAGATCGAGCATTGTCTACAGCAGCACCCGCAGGTAGGGCAGTGTGCGGTTGCGATCGATGGCAGCGATGAAGGGGCGCGTTTGGTGGCGTTCTGTGTCGTGGCTGGCGGGGGGTTAGACGGGGCGGGACTGCGGGCGCATCTTGCGCGTAGTCTGCCGGAGTATATGCTGCCGTCGTTGTTTGTGCCCCTCCAGGCGTTGCCGCTGACACCAAATGGCAAGGTCGATCGCAAGGCGTTACGGGTGCCGGAGGAACTTCGCAGCACAACGACGCGCCGCCTGGTGGCCCCACGCGATCAAACCGAGCGGCGGCTCGTCACCATCTGGCAGGATCTGTTGCAGGTAGCGCCGATTGGGATAGAGGACAATTTCTTCGAGTTGGGTGGCCATTCACTGGTTGCGGTGCGCTTGATGGCGCGGATTGCCGCCGAGTTCCAGCGCCATTTACCACTGGCGGCGTTGTTTCAGGGCACGACCGTGGCGGCGTTGGCGCACCTGTTACGCGCCGAGAAGGCGACGGGTGGCTGGGAGACGGTGGTGCCGCTCGCGCCTGACACCAGGCTTGCCCCTTTGTTCTGCGTTGCGGGTGCGGGTGGCAATGTGCTGTATCTACAGCCGTTGACCGAGGCGTTGCGGGGTGGGGTGGCGCTGTACGGACTACAACCACCTGGACTGGATGGGGTCTCACCCGTGCTTGCTACGGTGGAGGCGTTGGCGGAACATTATCTGACCGCCATTCGTACGATCCAACCGCAGGGGCCGTATCGGTTTATTGGACATTCCTTTGGTGGGCTGGTGGTCTTTGAGATGGCGAGGCGTCTGGTCGTCGCGGGTGAGGCGGTCGAGCGGCTCGTCTTGCTAGACACGGCAGCGCCGCACTGGTTTGCGCCCACCGGTCGTGACTGGAGCAATAGCGCCTGGCTTGCCCAGGTGGCGCGGATTGCGAGCCATCAGTATGGGGTGGCGCTCGACCTTGATGAGGAGCAGTTGGCCGCCGAGGGCAGCGAGGAGGCCGAACTCTGTTTGTTACAACGCCGTTTGATTGATTGTGGGGTGCTACCAGAAGAAGCGGAACTCTCACACCTGCGTGGCTTTATCGAGGTCTATAAGGCCAATCTGCGTGCGGACTATCAGCCCTTGCCAGAGCCGCAGCCAATCCCGACACTCCTGGTGCGCTCTGCTGATCTACAACCCGGCCAGCTTATGGACGTGCAGGCCCGCGCAGTGCGTGCCGAGGCCGACTTGGGGTGGGGGCGTTGGCTGAGTGGTGAGCTTGATATTGTCGAGGTGGCGGGCGATCACCTCACGATGTTGAATCCGCCACAGGTGGGGGAACTGGCCCTGGTCATCAAAGACCGCTTGGCCTAAAAAAACCGTCCCCCAGCGGATTGCCGGGGGGCGGTTTGGTCTCCGCCACATGGGGTTCATGTGGCGGGTGGTTGGTGGCGGGGGTTAATGTTGCTTGGGTATGTTGCTCGGTACCTTTGGTGTGGCGGTGTTAGGCAGCGTCGTCATGCTTTGCAGGGTGATCTGGTTCTCGCCTTCGGCAGGATTGATCAACGTGCCGGACTGATGACGTGCCTCAATCACGAGCTTGGCCAGTGACGCTTCGGCTGCGATGCGGTCGGCAGCCGAGTTGACCCAGTAGCGCTCGGTGTCGAATTGGCGGAAGGCGTTATCCAAGGTCTGGCGTTTGTCGGAGACGGCAGCCTCGACCGACTTTGCATAGGTCATCGCTGACTCGCGTGCTGACTTGGCTGTGGCCGCCGTGGAGGCGATCCGATCGGCGATTCCCTTCAGGTCAACATTCAGCTTGCGGACGCCGTTGTTTAGGTCGATCTGGGCCTTCATCTTGTTCAGGGTTGCCTGGGTGACACGGCCCCGTGCGGCGGTATTGCCACCCAGTTTCATGTTGAACTGCAGGCCCACGGTATAGCCGAGATTTCCGCTGAGATTATCGACTGCGCCGGTGAATCCATCCACGCTGTTCTTACCAAAGGTCGCCATCTGTTGGTGGAGCGCCATCACCAGGTTCAGCTCTGGCTTCTGGTAGTCTTCCATCCCCTTCAGAAGTTCGTCGGCGGCCAGAACCTGGGTATTGAGCGCCTTGATATCGAACCGCTTGCTCATGGCAAGATCGTTCCACGCCTTGACATCGATCCCGTCGATGTCAGAAATGGTTGGGATCTGGTCAGTGGCGTCGCCGATTGCGGTTGCCTTGGCGAGCGGGATACCGAGTGCGTTGGCAAGATTAGAGCGGCTGGCTTGGAGTGCGGTTTCTGCCGTCTTCAGATCCTTTTGCTTCTCTTGTAAGAAGGCGTCAAAACGACTTAGATAGGCAGCATTTTGGGCGCGGACACCAGTAGGGTTCGGCTGGTGGTCAATGACCTCGTTAATCCGTTGCGTCCACTTCGAGATACGCTCAAACGATGCCTTACGCAATTCGTAATTGGCCACCGCAGCGCGGTTGTCCCAATACGCATAGACCGCGCTGGCGAGGATGCTGGAAAGGGCATAGTTCAGGTGGTCGATGGCGGCGGCGTGTAGCAGTTCCTTCGATTTGTAGTCGCCAATTCCTTGGGCGAGATCACCGCGCCCCCACAGAGGGAACCTGGTAATGAACTTTAGCACCCCGTAGGTATACGGGAAATAATTGCTGAAGGTGACGTGCATTCCGCCATTATTGAGCGCCTGGAGGAGGGGGGCGGCGGCCAGCTTGTCGTGATCGGAATCCTTTTGCGTCTCCGTCAACGTCAGTTCGGTGTAGATTCCGCTGAGAAAGATCTTGGTTAAGGAGACCGTGAGGTCGTCCTGGCGGTAGTTGTCTGGCAAGAACGAGGTAACGGGGCTGCCGCCGGTGAGTGAGGCAAGCGCCACCCTTTCGATCTCTGCTGGATAATCGAAGCCGCCCAACTGGTTGGCCATGATCGAGGCGGAGAGCTTCGGGTCGAAGAACTGGTAGGCAATATCCTTGTCGGCACCCTTCAACTTGACGTTGATGCCTTCGGTCATGATCTGGGGTGAATTCTTAAGGGCTAGGCCGGTAGCCTCCTGGAGGGTCAGGGCGTGGAGGTCTACGCTAAACAGTGCCGACACGGCGAGTGCCAAAGCGAGGGGCTTCATTGTAAAGCTGGGAGCGTTCATAGGTAGAAGCTTTTTCCGTTTGAGAGGTGGTGAAACCCGTACGCCGCGAATTCAACGGGGCTTTGCAACGCATATTCCTGGCGTTTTAGTCGGCGTCGTACGGGTGAATCAATGTCGGGGTGCCTTATGCTCGGTTAGCCGCAGTTGGCCTGTTTCCCACGGCGGCGCAGCATTGGGTATCCCATGGCGATGAGCACCAGGAGTGGCAGGGTTGGGTCAAAGCCATTCCTGCCGTTGCTGATGCTACAACCGCCGCCACCACCTGCGATGCTCCCGGGGTTGCCGATGCTCCCAGCGTTCGGTAGGTTAGCCTGCTGATAACCGAGGTTGAGATTGTTCGCCTTGTTCTTGACAATCTTCTGCTCGTTTTGGCTGGTTACTACCGTTTGCATATCCGCCTTTGTGTTAGCGAGCACCGTTGACCCGGCAGCGAGTCCGGTGTTGCTTGGTGCGGTAGCTAATTGGGTGCCATCAAACCCGCCAGGCGTACCCGTGAGGGTGCCGTCCAGCCAGTGCATCGCGTTCAGGATGAACTGTTGGTTATTGTTGGCGATGGGGTTGTTGAAGCCCATGCGGGTCTGGCCATCGGCAGCCATCTGTGCGGTCCACATGCCAGCCTCGCCCCAGAGCATAAATCTCCCTGCGCCTACGGTGGCAGTAGCACCTTGGAGGGTGTACTGGGTGTATGGCGTAATCGCATTACCCTGCGCATTCTTGCTGACAAGAACAGGCCCGGTCTTTATCGATGGTGCGGTATAGGCGGGGGTCAGTTGATTCGTCAGCACGTAGGTAATCAGGTTCGTCATGGAATCATCACTGTTGATCCCGACATAGGCGTCATCGGCTGGGGTGATGACGTTATAGGTGCCATAACCAAGTCGCAGAACGTCATTTTCTGCGATGAGGCCGACCAGGCTTGTATCCGCAGTTGCTGGCGTGAAGGTGAAGCTCGTGCCAGTGAAGGAAGTAACGTAGGGGAGTGCGCCGACCGGGTTCGGGTTTACGTCTGTCGCAAAGCCGCGCACGATGGGGTGATCCACCAACCAGCCGTCGCCGTCAGCGAAGCCCGCGAAATTGGCGGCACTAGCAGACGACGAGCCGCCCACTGGTTGGGCACCCTGAACCGGTGCTAGGTTTGCGGTTGCTGGCTGACCCGCCCAAAATACCATGGTGTTGATCTCAGCGCCCAATTGCACCGATAGCACACTGATGTACTGCTTGAGGTCATCCTTTACGGTGCGTTGTTTTGAGCCGCAATAGGTTACCCCACCCACGGTAAACTCCGTAGTAGGATCAGGTACATAGTTGCTGTGGTAGATGCTGGCGGGGGCCGGGGTCAGGGTCGTCATCTGCTGGCCCATGATGTTCTCGGCGGACGGATAGACATTCACGCCAGGCATTGGGTTGGGCAGGATGTCGTGGAGGATGTCGTGGAGAAAGACATCGTTATAGGCCGGGTCAAAACCGTACCCGTCAGCAATCGAGAAACCAAATGCCTGTGCGAGATCCGAAGCGGCACCCGGAAACGGATAATGATCGGCAACCAGCAGTAATGAACCACCCCCCTGAACCCAGGCGACCAGGCTCGCAATCTCATTGGCGGTGAATCCGCTGGAGATTGGTGAAACCCACGACTGAGAGGTCTTGGTTTTCGCAAACCCGGTTGGGTTTGTTGCGTTGGGATAGGGCTGTGCTGCGTCGCAATCTTGATTTTGCTGATTATTGGCGGTTCCCAGGGGATTAACGATAATCAACACGTCGTTAGCAATAGCGACCTTGGCGTCAACGGTGCTCGCTTGGCCGGCGATGCGCAGCTTATTCAGATTGGCAGCGGTAAACGTGGCAGTGGGCGCACTGGCATTAAAGCCCGGGACAAGGGAGCTAAAATCTTTAACGTCATAACTGTCCGCAACCCCCACGAGTGTTGCAAAGGGCAGGAAGCGGCCCGTCCGCACATGGAAATTGTTGTGGGTATCATCAATATAGATGGTCTTGTGGACGGTATGTGCGGCATCGGCAAATTCTGAATACTGCGCACCAGAGACGAATAGCCCACCACTGCCATCGGTGGCGACCCTTATGCCAGTAATGTTTCCGTTGCCGTCATTCGTTGTGCCGAACTGAAGGAAACACTGGTCGTTAATCTGATTGTTGGCGCACTGGATCGCGACATTCTTTGTGCAGCTATTGTAGGCATCAACCAAGCTTTGTTTTGTTGCATAACTGGCAGCGACGGTTGTACCGTTCAGGGTTGTTGGTTGACTAGTCCCCCAAGGATTCGCCCCGCCAACATTCCAGCAGGCCTCAATGCTGTTTGGTTGTGGATCCGCCATTGTTGTCAACGGCACTGTCATGGACAGCAGAAGCCATAGCAACCGAGTGTTGCGATGGGTTAGTGAAAATTTCATAGGGAAGCTCCAAGCTCAAGGCAAGTGCGGTGGTGTTTTCGATTTGGTCAGGGGTAATAACCTACGGGAATTCTCGGGAAATCAGTCCTCAAGAGCTACCGCAGGATGATAAGATTAGGTTGAATACGCTACCACAGGAAATATCCTCTGTTAGGGAGGATGGCGGGGGGCGTCTATCCCTCGGGGGTTATAGGAATGCGTAGATACCGACACTCATATGGGTGGAATCCCTAGGTGCCTGCGTGTGCGGCAACCAATTGGGGCACGACCAGCTTGCCGCGCTGATACTCCGAGTGGTAGAGTTTTTTCGTAGACTTTTTGTCCAGACTGAGGAGTGTGCCGCCAGATTCGAAATGGTGCTGGAAGACCTTGCCAACCGCAAAGACCGCAACGCCGTTTGCCATGGAATATACCGTCGCGGAGGCGAGATAACCAATCAGTGGTATTGTGGTGAGCGCCGATCGAGAATGACTGACAACATAAATTGAACCAATGCTACCAACCACGGACAAAAACATCTTGATGAGCGCCAGCCGATTCGGAAACGGAAAGCCGTAGATCTTGGCGAGTTCGCCAATCATTACGATCTCGATGGTGGCGACACCGGCGGCATCAACCAGTGGCATCGGCAGCAGTCCGCACCCAACCGCGATGAGGATATTGCGATTGATAAGCTGCTCTGCTTTTTTGCGGCGCAGCGCTTGTTCGGCATAGATCTCGTTTTGGGTAATAATGTTGTCGAGTTCTTGGGTTGCGAGAGCGTTGCTATGTTGATCACCACTACTCAGGGTCTGGGTGTTCATGTCAGAGATTCCTCAGTGGTTCATGCCGACAGGCATATACGGGTGTTCGTGCGCTGAAGGTATGCGTTGCTAAGCCTTGTTGCCTACCAGGGGTGTTCTGGTGGAGAGGTTAATTTTGTTCGGTTTGTGTTCGCCAAGACAGAGATGGCCTTTGACAAGGCGTCTTTCTCTCTCGGTATGGATTGTCCCGTCCTGCAAGAAATATCCCACGCACAGCAGAGACAAGAAAAAGCCACCAGAGAGAACCTGCAAAGTATACTGTCCTTACTGGGTTCCTCACGGCAAAACAAAAAAGGGGTTCCGTTTATCGAAACGGAACCCCTTTAGGGTATCACAACAAAGCGCCTTTAGGCGTTAGCGGTAGCCGCTGCTGGAGCAGCCTTCGCGTCGCCGCCGACAACCTTCTTGCCCTCTTCGAGGGCGGAGGCAAAATAGGCGCGTACCTTCTCGGGGTCAAAGCTGAGGAAGGTGCCGCCGGACTCAAAGTGTTGAGTAAACACCTTGCCAATTGCGTAGGTCGAAGCGCCGCCGAGTGTCCCCATGCTGATAGCGCCCGCCACTTGTCCGACCAGTGGGATCATCTTGACGAGGCTTGCGGTCATCGGGGTCATTGAGACCGGAACAACGCCACCGACGAGGCCGGTGATCGCTTCTTTGCCAAGGTTCTTGGAGAAAGGAACCCCATAGACGTTGCTAAGGCTGTGCAGCATCTTGAGCTGTACCGAGGTCAGTGCCAGCAGGTCAAGCATCGGGATAGGGATGAGCCCCGGCGCGACCGAGCCGATGCTGTAATTACGAACCACCTTGTTTGCTGCCGCGAGCTTTTGCTCGGGAGTCATTGCCACAGCGGCCTCTACTTGTTCAGTTGCCATATACTCTCCTTAAATAGGGGAATGCCGCACCAGTCTGTGTTCAACAGGTTGGCGTGGTTTAGTCGTGTGTTGGAACGGGTGAAACATAGGTTCACTCATTGGATCCCGTAGCATTTGGCGTCCACATCAGTCTCTCGGACCAAAACGCACACCTTTACTAAAGAGCCATCGTACCACAGGCCTTGGTGCGCACGTAGCCAATCTATCGGGAAAAGTGACAAGGATCTATCACCATCCGCCAATACTACCAGTCTTGCGTACCCACAATCTACACTGTTTGGGTAACAAAACGAGGCACCCAAGAGGCGCTGATCTGTCCGCGAGCGTTCTACGAGGGGTGCTTTCTGTAGTATCCTAGGCGGCGCTTGGCGGTAGTGCGAGATGTTGCTTCCCGTTAGTGGAATACAGCTATCTACCCGATGGGGGTAGTAGGGGTGTGTTCCCCAACGAGTCGCTTCCGCAACCCATGTGCGGGCTGAGGACGATGACCTTTTTGAGAGCTTCTAAGGAGCTTCCTGAGCAGGAGAGAACTTCAATCATCTCTAACATCATAGCCTCCAGCCCCACCATAAAGAGGCAGTATTACCGTCGAGGATTGGATAGTTCCCTAGTCAAGGCTGAAGTTCTCCGTACTTTGAGAGGTGGGGTGTGAGTGCATAATGCTGTCCTGGCTCAGTCGTTGGTTGTATCGATTAAGACATTGATGGGGATGCGCAATGGCCGGAAGAGTAGTCTTGTTGTTAACAATGTTACTTATACTACCAATGCGAATAGCCATGGCGATGGATGGGCGTGATGTTCCATTAATTTCTCATGGCGAAAACCGTGTGGCATTAGTAATAGGCAACAATAACTATGCCAATGTGACTAAGCTACAGAATGCAGTGGCGGATGCCAAGGCAATGCGCGATGAGTTGAAGAAACTTGGCTTTGATGTCGTATACAGGCAGGATGCCAATCGTAAGGAGATGAACAAGGCGGTTGATGCGTTTACGTCAAAGATAGCCGCGAATACTGTAGGAATGGTATTTTACGCAGGTCATGGGGTACAAATTGATAGCAATAACTACCTGCTCCCAGTAGACATTGAGGCACAAGAAGCAAGTGATGTAGTTCACGATGGCGTCGGCACTGGTCTAGTTTGATTCGGTTTGTAACTTGTTGATTCTTCCTGGTGCATTAGATGTTTTTCTGGAGCATTAGAATCTGTTCCCAAGAGAAGCCATTTTCTATAACACCTAAGGCAACTGCGGGGA
>CAIRSR010000023.1 GCA_903881315.1 uncultured Thiotrichales bacterium
CGATAGCATCCTGGTCTTGCAAAACGGTGGCGGGGAGATCCACACCAACATGGGTATTGGTCTTGAAGACCACGCCCTCGGCTGCCATGAGGTCAACGCGGCGTTGCACAATACCCTTATCGAGCTTGAAGTTCGGGATACCATACTGTAACAGGCCGCCCGCTCGATTAGCGCGCTCATACACCGTGACCTCGTGCCCGGCCTTATTTAATTGATCGGCAGCCGCCAAACCAGCCGGCCCCGAGCCAATCACGGCAACGCGCTTGCCAGTACGGTTGGTGGGCGGTTTTGGAACAATCCAGCCGCTCTCGAAGGCGTTTTCGATAATCGCAAGCTCGATGCTCTTGATCGCCACCATGGGCTGAATAAGGCCCAGCACACAGCCAGATTCACAAGGGGCCGGGCAGATGCGCCCCGTGAATTCAGGAAAGTTATTGGTGGACAACAATACCCTTAGCGCCGCCGCCCAATCCTTTCGATAAACCTGGTCATTGAAATCGGGGATAATGTTGCCGAGTGGGCAACTAGAATGGCAGAAGGGGATCCCACAATCCATGCAGCGGGCACCCTGCGTTTCGACCTCCGACTTAGTAAGACGGAGGAGAAACTCAGAATAATGCCGAACCCGTTCAGCAACCGGAGCATACTTGTGTGTATTCCGGGAAAATTCTTTAAATCCGGTTATCTTTCCCACTTACAGAGCCTCCTTGGTGATGGCTGGTTGTGCAAGCTCTGCGAGCGCTTGTTTGTAATCAGTCGGCATCACTTTAATAAAGCGTGGCAGGTTGTCTTCCCAGTTTGCCAGTATATCTTGGGCGATAAGGCTGCCGGTGTATTTTAGGAAGCGTTCGATCGCAGTTCTAATCTCTGCTATCTCTTGCTCGTTTTCTAGGTTCTCAAGCCCGACCATGTCTTGGTTGATGCGCGGGCGGGATTCTCCATCCGTGTCGAGCAGATAGGCGATGCCGCCACTCATTCCTGCCGCAAAGTTTTTGCCGATGGGGCCGAGGATAATCACGCGCCCACCAGTCATATATTCGCAGCCATGGTCGCCAACCGATTCAACGACAACGTGCGCGCCCGAATTGCGGACACAGAAGCGCTCGCCTCCCATGCCGCGAATATAGGCCTCGCCACTGGTCGCGCCATAAAAGGCGACGTTACCCACAATAACATTTTTATGGGAGACAAACCCGGCAGTGCGGGGTGGGTAGAGGATAACCTTAGCACCCGAGAGGCCCTTACCGAAATAGTCGTTGGCCTCGCCCTCTAATTCTAGCGTCAGCCCCTTTGCGCCGAATGCACAAAAGCTCTGTCCAGCAGACCCGCTCATCTTGAAATGGATGGTGTCTTCGGGTAGTCCCGGCTCGCCGTACTTGCGCGAGATCTCTGCGGATAACATTGTGCCCACCGCACGGTTGAGATTGCGGATGGCGAAGGTTCCGCTCACCCGCTCTCCGCGAGAGATTGCGCCCGCAGCGTGTGCTATCAATTGGTGGTCAAGCGCGTCTTTGATCGGGAAGTCTTGTTCCTCGCAATGATAGGGTGCCGAACCCGGCTGTCCCTCGCGGTAAAGGATACGGCTCAGATCAATATGGCGTGCCTTCCAGTGCGTGATTCCCTGGCGCGTCGTTAATTTATCAACCCGTCCGATCATTTCGTTGACGGTGCGGAAACCCAGGGACGCCATTACCTCCCGCAATTCCATGGCCATGAAGCGGAAGAAATTGACGACGTGCTCGGGCTTACCACGGAAGAATTTGCGCAAGCCCTCGTCTTGCGTGGCAATACCGACCGGGCAACTGTTCAGATGGCACTTGCGCATCATAATGCAGCCGCTCACGATCAATGTGCCGGTGGCGGTGCCCCATTCCTCGGCACCGAGCAGTGCTGCGATAGCGACATCCCGTCCGCTTAACAGCCGCCCGTCGGTCTGGACAACGATGCGCGAACGGAGTTTATTGCGCACCAGCACCTGATGGGTTTCTGATAGGCCAAGCTCCCAGGGCAGGCCTGCTCGTTTAATCGAGCTTAACGGCGAGGCCCCGGTGCCACCGTCGAAGCCGGAGATCAACACCGCTTCGGAATGGCCTTTGGCGACCCCCGCCGCAATGGTACCAACGCCTGCCTCGGATACGAGTTTGACGTTGATCCGCGCTTTGTTATTGGCATTCTTCAGATCAAAGATCAATTGCTTCAGATCTTCGATAGAATAAATATCGTGGTGGGGCGGTGGTGAGATAAGCCCGACCCCCGGGGTCGAGTGGCGTACCGCAGCAATCGTCTTATCGACCTTGCGCCCAGGTAATTGTCCGCCCTCGCCTGGCTTTGCGCCTTGTGCAATCTTAATCTGCAATTCGTCGGCGTTGACGAGATAATTAGAAGTCACCCCGAATCGTGCGGATGCCACCTGTTTGATGGCGGAACGGCGACTATTGCCGTCTGCGTCTGGGGTAAAGCGATCGCTGGACTCGCCACCCTCTCCGGTATTGCTCCGGCCACCAATGCGATTCATGGCGATGGCCAGGGTCTCGTGCGCCTCTTTGCTGATACTGCCAAAAGACATAGCCCCCGTGAAGAACCGCTTGGTAATGTTCTCAACGGACTCAACCTCGTCAAGCGGGATGGGGTCGAGATGGGTAAACTCCATGAGACTCCGTAGGGTGTTCATGGGGCCCGCGTTCAGGGTGCGGGAATAATCCTGCCACAAAGCATAATCGCCCGTCCGGGTTGCCTGTTGCAGTTTGGCGATGGTCTTTGGGTTATAGGTGTGTTGCTCACCACGCAGTCGCCACTGATAATTACCGCCGGTCTCGAGGGAGACGGGTGAATTGCTGGCATTCTCCGGGAAGGCGAAGGAATGGCGGATGAGGGTTTCTTCTTCGATGACCGAGAGGCCAATCCCACCAATGCGCGAGGCCGTACCGGTAAAGTACTTAGCGATTACGTCTGGGTGTAATCCCACCGCCTCGAAGATCTGCGAGCCAATGTAGGATTGGATAGTCGAGATGCCCATCTTAGAAATAATCTTCAGGAGCCCCTTATCGATTGCCTTGATAAAATGGGTACGAGCCTTTTCTGCGCTAATCTCACCGAGCAAGCCGCGTGAGCGCATGTCCTCAATCGAGGCAAAGGCAAGATAGGGGTTGATGGCTGAAGCACCAAAGCCTAGCAGTAGTGCGAAGTGGTGAACCTCGCGTGCCTCGCCAGTCTCGATGATAATCCCGCAGCGAGAACGCTCCCCTTTGCGGATGAGGTGGTGATGGACAGCACCAACCGCGAGTAGGGACGGGATTGCGGTGTGGTTGGCGTCAACCGCACGATCGGACAATAAGAGAACCTTACAGCCCTCTACGGTGATGGCGAGTGAAGCCTCCTCGCAAATGCGATCGAGCGCTGTTTCTAATTGATTGGTGCCCGAAACAGCAGGGAACGCAAGAGAGATGGTTCTGGTGCGGAGCCCATTGGTGTTAATGCAGCGCAGGCGTTCTAGTGAATCATTATCGAGTACCGGTTGGTCGAGTTCGATAACGCGACAGTGCTGTGGGGTTTCGGTCAGTAGATTCGCCTCGCCCCCAACAAACGACAACAGGGACATGATCGATTTTTCACGAATCGGATCGATCGGCGGATTGGTTACTTGGGCAAACAACTGGTAAAAATAATGAAAGAGATTCTGTGATTTGTCCGATAAAACCGCGAGTGGCGTATCGTTCCCCATAGAGCCAAGCGGCTCCTCGCCAGTTGTCGCCATTGGGGCGAGGATGGTCTCGAGATCCTCGTCTGAATAGCCAAACAATGCCTGGCGCTGAGGTAAAGCAACCATGGCATCTGGTTGGCTTTGGGCCAGAGGGAGGGAATCCAGAGAAACTTTATTTTCCTGCAGCCAATGGCCGTAGGGCCGCTGTGAGCATATCGTGGTCTTGACTTCTGCGTCTGGGATGATGCGCGATTCTTCTAGGCTCGCAACGAACATCCGCCCAGGTTGCAGCCGACCTTTCAGTTTGATTCGCTCGGGGTCGAATGCCAAAACACCCGCCTCCGAGCCCATCACCAGAATATCGTCGTGTGTTAGCAGATAACGCGAGGGGCGCAAACCGTTGCGATCGAGGGTGGCACCGATCAATTTGCCATCGGTGAATGCGACAGAGGCCGGGCCATCCCAGGGTTCCATGAGTGTGCCGTGGTATCTGTAGAAATCCTTTTTGTCTGCTGTCATTTCCTTGTCGCCCGACCATGCCTCGGGGATGAGCATCATCATGACGTGCGGCAGTGAGCGCCCACTTAAGGTTAATAGTTCAACGACATTATCGAGGATCGCCGAGTCTGATTGGGTTTCGTCAATGATGGGTAACAGTTGCGCTATCTCATCCTTGGTAAATAGCGTCGATTCGAGGATGGCCTCGCGGGCACGCATCCGGTTGATATTGCCGCGCAGGGTGTTAATCTCCCCGTTGTGCGCGAGAAAACGAAATGGGTGGGCAAGACGCCAACTGGGAAAGGTATTTGTCGAGAAGCGGCTGTGTACCAACACCAAGGCGGAGACGAACCGCTCATCCAGCAGTTCTGGATAAAAGAGCGGCAATTGCCCGGGGGTGAGCATCCCCTTGTAGCAGATCGTTTTGTAGGACAGACTCGGGACATAGAAATGCTTGGCCCCCAAGATGCCGCTTTTCTGTACGCGGTGCTCGGTTACCTTACGAATAACAAAAAGCTTCCGCTCGAAGGCCTCGGGGCTTGCTGTTTGATTACCGCGTTTAATAAAGATCTGGCAGACCCGTGGTTCTACGGAAAGCACGGACGCGCCGAGGCTCTCATTGGCCGTTGGCACGGTGCGCCAGCCCAAGACTTCCTGGCCATTCTCGGCCACGCACTCGGCAAAGATGCGTTTACATGCCTTTGCTTCTTCGCCCTCGGCTTCTGGCGGGAGGAACACCATGCCGACACCGTATTCCCCTGGTGGAGGCAGGGTGATGCCGATCTCTGCGCAGACTGTCACAAAAAATTCATGAGGGATCTGGGAGAGGATGCCTGCGCCGTCACCGGAATTCTGCTCGGCACCGACAGCGCCGCGATGCTCCATGTTGCACAGTATTTCGATACCCTTGGCAACGATCCAGTGGGTTTTGTGATTTTTTAGGTTCGCGATAAACCCAACACCGCAAGAATCGTGTTCAAACTGTGGATCGTAGAGCCCGTCTATGGTCATAGCTTGTTCTTTTCTCATAATGAAAACGCTTGTTGTTTTTCCCTGCAATCTGCTTGAAACTGGGCCGCGTAGATAAATCGACAATCTACAAGCGTACCGCATAAGCAGCCGTACATCTACCTGTATCAATAGGGTATGGGGTCGGGCGGCACCATTTAGAACCGAGATACTATGTCCGAACGGCTTCGTAACCGTGGGTTACTGTACGTGGTAGCGACTCCCATTGGCAACCTGGGGGACATGACCCTGCGGGCCGTTGAAGTACTGAAGCAAGTGGATTGTATCGCTGCAGAGGATACTCGGCATAGCGCCACCTTGCTGCATCATTTCAACATCAGAACGCCGATCATAGCCTATCACGAACACAACGAACGCACCCTTGCGCCAGTTTTGGTCGAACGGATGGTGGCGGGGGAGTGTTTTGCCCTTATTAGTGATGCGGGAACCCCCCTAGTCAGCGACCCGGGCTATCATTTGGTGAGTGTCGCCCGCGCCGCTGGCGTTCCCGTGGTGCCCATCCCAGGAGCGAACGCGGTTGCCTGTGCCTTGTCGGCCTGTGGGCTCCCCTGCGACCGTTTTGTCTTTGAGGGGTTTCTGCCCGCGAAACAGGCCGCGCGTCGCGCCCACCTGGTCTCGTTGCGGGGCGATGAGCGCACCCTGGTCTTTTACGAATCCCCTCATCGGCTCCTCGAAGCGCTGACGGACATGGCGGCGGTCTTTGGCGACGACCGCCGTGGCGTACTGGTGCGGGAGTTGACCAAGCTCCACGAGACCTTTCTCAGTGATACCCTCGGTGCGCTGCAGACCCACGTCGCGGCGGATGCCAACCAACGCCGTGGCGAATGTACGCTGGTCATCGCGGGTGCCCCACCGACAAGCGCAACCGAGCAAAGGGAGGCAGAGGCGTTGCGGATATACGAGATCTTGGTCAAAGAACTCCCTAAGAGTCGAGCGGTGGCGCTGGCCGCCGAGATCACGGGGACGCGCAAAAACGCACTGTACGCCGAGATCATTGCCGAGAGCCAGTAGAGCGGCGCGTGGCTAGGGTTTCCGCAGCGAGATGTCTTCGCCTGGGGAAAGGGTTAGTACCTCGAACCCTTCCTCGGTGACGAGGATGGTATGTTCCCACTGGGCGGACAGGCTGTGATCCTTGGTGACGACCGTCCACTTGTCTTGCAAGAGCTTGATGGCCGCCTTGCCGGCGTTGACCATCGGTTCGATGGTGAAGATCATGCCGGGCCGTAGCACCACGCCGCTGCCTGGTTCGCCGAAGTGCAGCACCTGGGGTTCTTCGTGGAAGCGCTCGCCGATGCCGTGGCCACAATACTCGCGTACCACGGAGCAACCGTGCTGTTCGGCATGGCGCTGGATGGCGTGGCCGATGTCGCCGAGGGTTGTGCCCGGGCGGACATTCTCAATGCCGATGCAGAGGCATTCATAACTGACGCGGACGAGCCGCCTCGCCGCCACGTTGACCTCGCCGAGGCAGAACATCCGGCTGGTGTCGCCGTGCCAGCCGTCCTTGATGACGGTAATGTCGATATTGACGATGTCCCCTTGTTTCAGTGCTTTCGGGCCCGGGATCCCGTGACAGACCTGGTGATTCACCGAGGTGCAAATAGAGCGCGGAAACCCATGGTAATTGAGCGGTGCCGGAATGGCCTGTTGAGTGTTCACGATGTAGTCGTGACAGCGCTCGTCTAGTTCGCCGGTGGTGACCCCAGGTCGAACATAGGGCTCGATCATCTGTAGTACGTCGCTTGCTAAACGGCAAGCGATGCGCATCTTCTCTACCTCTGCTAACCCCTTGATAATGATCGGCATGTAACTTTGGCTCTCTGCAACCCAATGGTTTTAGTGTGATTTTGTGTGGATCCCAGCGAGTATTTAATTGGGATGCGTTTGTTCTATGGCAAATCTTATGGTATAAAGCGCGTCTCTTGCGAACAAATATTCCACACACGCATCGACACAGCCGCCTGGGTGCCTAGTATAGGTTGGTGGTTGGGATGCGTGGAGGCCCTTAACCCAAATTTTGGAGTATATCGATTATGGTCGACGTAACCATGCGACAGATGCTGGAGGCCGGTGTTCATTTCGGCCACCAAAGCCGCTACTGGAATCCCAAGATGGCCCCGTACATCTTCGGGGAACGCAACAAGATCCACATCATCAACCTAGAGAGCACGCTCCCTTTGTACAAGGATGCGGTGAATTTTCTCGGTAAGGTTGCGGCGCGGAAGGGGACAATCCTCTTTGTCGGCACCAAACATGCCGCCACCGCTTGTATCAAAGAAGAAGCCGAGCGTTGTGGTATGCCCTTTGTCAACCATCGCTGGCTCGGTGGGATGTTGACGAATTTCAAGACGGTGCGCCAATCCATCAAACGCCTACGGGAGCTAGAGGCGATGCTGGGTGATGGGAGTGCTGCACGTCTCTCCAAGAAAGAGGTGTTGGGCCTGCGGCGCGATCTCGACAAGCTAGAGCGCAGCCTCGGCGGTATCAAGGACATGAATGGTGTGCCGGATGTGTTGTTTGTCGTCGATGTCGGCCACGAGAAGATAGCGATCAGTGAAGCGAACAAGTTGGGCGTTGCGGTTGTCGGCGTTGTCGATACCAACAACAGCCTGAAAGGCATCGACTATGTGATCCCGGGCAACGATGACGCTATCCGTGCGGTTCAGCTCTATGTGCGAGGCGCTGCCGATGCCATCCTCGACGCCCGCGCCGGGTTGGGTGGGGAGTTTGTCGAGCTGGATGATAAAGCGGCTGCCCCCGCTGAGGCCGTGTAGGCTTCATTCTTATCCATCGCTGATTATAACATATTGATCCGAGAGAGAGTTTGTTATGCAGATTACGGCTGTCATGGTAAGGGAACTGCGCGATCGTACCGGCGCAGGCATGATGGAGTGCAAGAAGGCATTGACGGAGGCCAATGGTGATATTGATGCGGCGGTCGATGCAATGCGCAAGTCTGGTCTTGCCAAGGCCGACAAGCGTGCGGGTCGCGTGGCCGCAGACGGGCGGATAGTGATCAAGCAGGATGGCGCGGGCCAACGTGCGGCGATCGTAGAGGTCAACTGTGAGACCGATTTTGTCGCTCGTGGTGACGACTTCCGCGATTTTGCCGAGGCGGTTGCTATGCGCGTCCTCGCCGACAACCCGGCAGATCTGGCGGCCCTCTCGGCATTGAGCGCCGGTGGTGCGGATGGTGCCTCCATTGAGCATGTGCGCCAGGCCTTGGTGGCGAAGATTGGTGAAAATATGACGGTGCGCCGCTTTGCTGTCCTGGACAGCAAGGGCGGGGTCTTTGCCACCTATCTCCACGGAACCCGTATTGGTGTTGTCGTCGAGATGAGTGGTGGTTCTGCGGAATTGGGCAAGGATGTCGCCATGCATGTCGCGGCGAGTCGTCCGGTGTGCGTCTCCCCAAATGACGTGCCCGCTGAACTGATCGCCAAGGAGCGCGAGATCTTTACCGCCATGTCGGCGGAGAGCGGTAAGCCCCCCGCTATCATCGAGAAGATGGTGGAAGGTCGGGTGCGCAAGTTCCTCGACGAGGTGGCGCTGACTGGCCAGCCCTTCGTCAAAGACCCTTCCCTTACGGTAGGTAAGCTGCTTGCTGACCAAAAGGCGACGGTGGTGCGTTTTGCGCGTTATGAGGTCGGCGAGGGCATCGAAAAAAAGTCTGCGGACTTCGCTGCCGAGGTGATGGCGCAGGTGCGCGGCGACTAGACCTACCCATGACACCAAACTATCGTAGGATTTTGCTGAAGCTTAGCGGCGAGGCGCTCGGTGGTGAGGGCGGGGGGCAGGGTTTTGCGCCAGCGGTCTTGGTGCGGATGGCGCAAGAGATCCACGAGATCGTGGCGGCTGGGGTGCAGGTCGGGGTGGTGGTGGGCGGCGGCAACCTGTTTCGTGGTGCCGCCTTGGTTGATGTAGGTCTTGCCCGTACCACCGGCGACACCCTGGGGATGCTCGCCACCGTGATGAATGCGTTGGCACTACAGGATGTGTTCGAGCGCCACGGCCTGTCGGTGCGCGTCATGTCGTCGTTCCTGTTGCCTTCGCTGTGTGAGCCGTTCAATGCACGGGAGGCACGCGCCCACCTGGATGTAGGCCGGGTGGTGATCTGCGCGGGTGGCACCGGCAATCCGTTTTTTACCACCGATTCGGCGGCGGCCTTGCGCGCCATTGAGATTGGCGCTGAAGTGATGCTGAAGGCAACCAAGGTCGATGGGATCTACGACCGCGACCCGCTACGTGACCGGGCGGCGGTGCGCTACACGCGCTTGAGTTATGACGAGGTGTTGGCGCAGCGACTGGGTGTGATGGATCTAACGGCCATCGTGTTGTGCCAGGAACATAAACTACCGGTTCGCGTCTTCAATATGGGTAAGCCCGGGGCGTTGTATCGGGCGGTAACCGACCCAGAGGAAGGTACTCTGGTCAAGTAGGGAGGTCTCCATGACCGACAATATCAAAAAGAACGCTGTGCAACGCATGACGAAGACCCTAGAGTCGCTGCGCAATGAGCTTGGTAAAGTGCGCACCGGGCGGGCGCACCCGAGTTTGCTCGATCACGTCATGGTGGATTATTACGGGAATATGGTGCCTCTCAATCAGGTGGCGAATGTGGTGGCGTCCGATTCACGGTCGCTCGCAGTCACCCCCTGGGAGAAGAATATGGTGGCGGTGGTGGAGAAGGCGCTCCGCACCTCTGATCTCGGGCTGAATCCTTCCGCGACCGGTGTCGTGATCCGTGTGCCGCTGCCGCCACTCACCGAGGAGCGTCGTCGTGACCTCGTCAAGGTGGTGCGTCACGAAGGGGAGGGGGCGAAGGTGGCGATCCGCAATGTGCGCCGCGACGCCAACCAGGAACTGAAAGCCCTGCTGAAAGAACACAAGATCTCCGAGGACGCCGAGCGTCGCGCCCAGGACGAGGTGCAAAAGCTCACTGACAAAAACATCGGCGAGGTCGATAGGATGCTCGCCGTCAAAGAGGCCGACCTGCTGGAAGTGTGAGCCAGTCGCCTACGTCTTTGTACCTCACCGAAGTCATGGGGCTTAAGCGGATCGCTGCTATGTCTGTCACTGCGCCAGAATCCATGCCCCGTCATGTTGCCATCATCATGGATGGTAATGGTCGGTGGGCGAGTAAGCGTCACTTGCCGCGTTTTGCCGGGCACCGTGCGGGTGTTACTCGTGTGCGCGAGATGGTGCGTGTTTGTAACCAACGGGGCGTTCAGGTTCTCACCTTGTTCGCATTCAGTAGCGAGAATTGGCGTCGTCCCTCCCAAGAAGTTGATCTGCTTATGGGGCTATTCATCAGCACGTTGCGACGTGAGACGCGGGATTTGCACCGTAACAATGTGAAATTGCGCGTTGTTGGAGAGCGATCTGCTTTTCCGGTGCGTCTCCAAGAGCAGATACAGGCGGCTGAAGCCCAAACGGCCAACAATACCGGCCTGCAGCTCGTGGTAGCCGCCAATTACGGTGGGCGTTGGGATGTCGCCGACACCGCACGCCGTTTGGCTTCGCAGGTTGCGGCGGGTGAGCTTCTGCCAGAGGCGATTACCGCAGAGTACTTCGGGCGAGCGGTGTGCCTGGGGGATCTCCCTGAGCCGGATCTCTTTATCCGCACCGGTGGTGAACAGCGCATCAGTAATTATCTGCTCTGGCAACTCGCCTACACCGAGCTGTACTTTACCGATACCCTGTGGCCGGATTTTGGAGAGGCGGCCTTCGATGAGGCGGTGCTGTGGTTTTCTTCGCGCCAGCGAAGGTTTGGCCGAACCGGAGAGCAGGTAGACGAGGTTCGGGTGGGGGAGGGCTAGGATGGGTGCATCACCGCTTCGCGCACGAGTCGTGACCGGGCTCGTCCTTATCCCCCTCGCGACGGCTTTGGTGCTGTTGTTGCCGACTCCGATTTTGGGAGTCTTGATCGGGCTGGTGGTCGTGATGGGGGCGTGGGAATGGGCGGCGCTGGTCGGTGTCTCTCGTTATCGTTACGTTTTGCTGACCGTGGCGGGTCTTATGGTTGCCTGGTTGCTGTTGCAGAGCGCGACCAGCACCGTCGATCTCCTGGTCTTTGCCGTTGTAATGTGGGGGGTGGGCCTTTTGGTGGTGTGGCGCTACCCGCAACTGCCGCCCTGGTGGCGGACACGCCCGGTGCAGGCCGTGGCCGGTCTCTTGGTGTTGGTTCCGGCGTGGGCCGCGCTGGTCGCGCTCCATGGTGGGCGGCTGTTAGCCGAGGGTGCGTCCGGCCCTCATTACACCCTGTTCTTGTTGGTGCTGGTCTGGGTTGCCGATAGTGCTGCCTTTTTTGTGGGCAGACGGTGGGGAAGTCGCCGCCTAGCACCACGGGTGAGCCCCGCCAAGACCCTAGAAGGGTTGTGGGGTGCTTTGCTCGCAACACTGGTGGTGGCCCTGGTCGGTGCTTGGTGGCTTGGGCGTGGACAGTGGTTGGTGTTTGTGGTCTTGTGCGTGGTGACGTTACTCTCCTCAGTTGTCGGCGATCTCATGGAGAGCGTGTTGAAGCGCACCCAGGGTGCCAAAGACAGCGGTGCGTTGTTGCCCGGCCATGGCGGGGTGTTGGATCGCATCGACAGCCTAACGGCGGCCTCTCCGGTGTTTGTGCTCGGCCTGGTGCTTTGTGGCCACTGAAGACCTAGGGGTGGCGTTGGCGGGGGAACGCATCCAAGGGGTTGCTGTGCTGGGTGCCACGGGTTCCATCGGTGGCAGCACACTAGAGGTGTTGGCGCTCTACCCAGAGAGATTTCGCGTTGTGGCCTTGACCGCGCATCGCTCGGTGGAGCGACTGTTTGCGCTGTGTCTCCGTTTTAGGCCGCGCTATGCGGTGTTGGTCGATGATGACGCAGCCTCGGCGTTCAGTGCGCGGGCGCGGGATGTTCTGCCCGAGGTAGTGGTCTTGTCCGGAGAAGAGGGGTTGGCTGCGGTCGCTTCTCTGCCGGAGGTGGATCAGGTGATGGCGGCGATTGTCGGTGCCGCTGGGCTGAAGTCAACGCTTGCGGCGGTGCGTGCCGGTAAGCGCGTCTTGCTCGCCAACAAAGAATCGTTGGTGATGGCGGGTGGCTTGTTCATGGAGGAGGCGCGGCAGAGTGGGGCGGAGGTGCTGCCGGTTGATAGTGAGCACAACGCAATCTTTCAGTGCCTACCCGGTGGTCGTCTTGCCGGGAGTGGGGTACGGCGTATCCTGCTCACTGCCTCGGGTGGGCCGTTTCGCACCTGGCGGGCCGAAGACCTGGTTGGGGTTACCCCGGAGCAGGCCATTGCCCACCCCAAGTGGGTGATGGGGCCGAAGATCTCCGTCGATTCTGCGACGATGATGAACAAAGGCCTAGAGGTCATTGAGGCGTGTTGGTTGTTTGGTGCGCGATCGGATCAGGTAGATGTCTTGATCCATCCGCAGAGTGTGGTGCATTCCATGGTAGAGTACGAGGATAGTTCGGTGGTAGCGCAACTGGGTAATCCAGATATGCGAACCCCGATCGCGTATGCCCTGGCCTGGCCACGGCGGATCCGTTCGGGTGTGCCGAGCCTTGATTTTTGTGCCATGGGCGCATTGACCTTCGAGCCGGTGGGCGATGGTCGTTTTCCTTGTCTCAGTTTTGCCTATCAGGCGTTGCGACAAGGGGGAACTGCCCCTGCTGTGCTGAATGCGGCCAATGAGGTAGCAGTACAGGCGTTTCTTGACCGGACGATCGGTTTTACTGATATTGCGCGGGTGATTGGTGCCGTGCTAGAACTCGAACCGACCCAGCAGGCCGCAGACCTTGCTGCCGTGTTTCAGGCCGATGCGAGTGCGCGGAGAAGAGCTGCGATGTTGATCGGGCACCACCAATCTGACGTAAGATCATGCGCCCACTGATGCGGGTTTTTCGACAAAAAACAACGTGAACGAATTGCTGCTTTCCTTTTGCTCTTTTATCGTCACCCTGGGTTTGTTGGTGACGGTGCATGAATTCGGGCACTTCTGGGTGGCGCGGCGGCTTGGGATCAAGGTGCTGCGCTTCTCGGTGGGTTTCGGCAAGCCTTTGTGGATGCGTCGTGCCGGGGTTGATCAAACCGAGTATGTGATCGGGGCGATACCGCTTGGCGGGTACGTGACTATGCTGGACGAACGGGAAGCGCCGGTTGACCCAAGCGAACTGCATCGTGCCTTTAATCGCCAAGGGGTTGGGCGGCGCATGGCGGTTGTTGTTGCGGGCCCAGCCGCAAACCTACTCTTTGCTGTGCTGGCCTATTGGCTGATGTTCGTCATTGGTATCGTTGGGGTGCGGCCTGTGTTGGGTGTGGTGGCCCCCGGGACTCCGGCGGCCAGTGCGGGTTTCTCCGTCGGCGAAGAGATCACCGCCATGGAGGGGCGTCCTACGCCCACCTGGGAAGCGGTGACGATTGCGCTGTTGCAAAATTCTCTCGATCAGGACGTGATCCGGGTCGAGACGGTGGATTCACAGGCACGGCAGCATGTCCACGCCTTGGATATTGCGGGGCTCGCGGCCAGTGAGCCGGGGAGTATGCTGCGCCATTTGGGGTTGCATCCCGATCGTCCCTCATTGGCACCGGTCATCGATACCCTCGAGCCGAATGGGTCAGCCGCGAAGGCGGGGATGGAACCGGCAGATCGGGTATTGCTAGCCGATCAACAGGTTATTGAGTCTTGGGAACAATGGGTGAACTATGTGCGCGCCCGTCCCGGACAGGCGATTCGGGTCGAGGTTGAGCGGGCGGGTGGGCATCGGTCGCTGACTGTGGTGCCGAGTCCCCAGTCTACCTCGCATGGTTTGGTTGGGCACATTGGGGCATCGGTTCTCGTCCCAGAGGGGTATGGCGGTCGTCTGCGGGCAGAGTTGCGCTATCCGCCCGGTGAGGCACTCGGGGCGGCGGTGACCAAGGTGTGGGAGATGTCGATTCTCACCCTGCGTATGCTGGGTAAGATGATCGAGGGGCAGGCATCGGTGGAGAACATATCGGGGCCGATCAGTATCGCCCAGATAGCGGGTGAGTCGGCGGCGGTGGGGCTTGCCCCGTTCCTTGCCTTTCTCGGGTTGGTGAGCTTGAGTGTGGGTCTTATCAATCTTCTGCCCATCCCGATATTGGACGGGGGACACATTCTGTATTACCTTATCGAACTATTGGTAGGCAAGCCGGTTCCAGAGGTGGTTGTGGCCTGGGGGCAGAAGCTGGGTGGTGCTCTCCTCTTCGGCCTGATGGCCCTTGCGATAGTCAACGATTTCAATCGGCTCTTCGGTTTCTGACAATCACCATGGATTGTACCAATCGGCAGGCAGACAGCAATGGTGTGGAATAGAGATTGGCGATGCTGGTTTCACCGTAGTGTACTGGAACTTCCCTTGGTTACCGGTCTAAATTCAATGATGAATCGCTGTTACTCAATCACTAAGTGGTTATTGTGCGTGGCCGTTCTGTTCGGCTCGGGCCCGGTTGTTGCGTGGGCGGATTCTTTTACCATTCGAGACATTCGTATCGAGGGGTTGCAGCGCATTGCGCCAGGTACGGTGTTTACTTATCTGCCCCTCAAGAACGGTGATCAACTGGGCGACGCCAGTTCCGCAGAGGCCATTCGCGCACTCTTTAAAACCGGTTTTTTCCAAGATGTGCGCCTGGAACGAGACGGGGATGTGCTGGTGGTCGCCCTGGTGGAACGCCCAGCGATTGCGAGTGTTGAATTTTCGGGGAATCGAGAGTTTGAGACGGATAAACTGAAGAGTAGCCTCAAGGATACGGGGCTTGCCGAGGGGCGGGTATTTGTTCGTTCCATGCTCGCACGGATTGAGCAGGAATTGCAGCGTCAGTACTTTGGGCGTGGTAAATACGGCGTAAAGATCCAAGCCACCGTCACCCCGCTCGAGCGTAACCGAGTGGGTATTACGATTACCATCAACGAAGGGCGTGCGGCGCGTATCCACCGTATTGCCTTGGTTGGAAACCACGCATTTACCGATAAAGAGTTGCGTAAACAGATGGAGTTGGATACCGGTGGCTGGTTGTCATGGCTTACCAAAGACGATCAGTATTCCAAACCAAAGCTAGGTGCTGACCTCGAGACCTTGCGTTCGTGGTACATGGATCGCGGGTATCTCAATTATACAATCGATTCCACGCAGGTCTCGCTGACCCCAGATCGGAAAGATGTTTACGTCACCATTAACTTTACTGAAGGGGATGCGTACACCTTTAAGGACATCAAACTCGCTGGCAATCTGGTGGTGCCCGAGGAGAAGATGCGGGAACTGCTCAAGCTAAACCCGGGTGACGTGTTTTCTCGGCGCAAAGTGACCGATGCCGCGACGGCGATTAGCGATCGACTGGGAGAGGAAGGCTACGCCTTTGCCAATGTGAATCCGGTGCCGGATCTGAATAAGGATACCCATGAGGTTACGCTGACCTTTTTTGTGGATCCAGGCAAATTGGTCTATGTACGTCGTATCAATTTTGCGGGAAATACCAAGACCGCAGATATTGTGATGCGCCGCGAGATGCGTCAGATGGAAGCGGCGACGGTGGATACCGGAAAGCTTAAGCGTTCGCGTACGCGCCTGGATCGACTAGGTTACTTTGATGAGGTTGGGATGCAGACCCCAGCGGTGGTGGGTGCCCCAGACGTCATGGATGTCAATTTTAATGTTACCGAACACCCCTCGGGTAGCGTTATGGCGGGCATTGGTTATGGGCAATCGCAAGGGATTATCCTAAACGCGAGTCTGAACCAGGAGAATTTCCTCGGGACGGGCAACCATGTGGTGGTGTCCTTCAATAATAGCCAGATCACCCGTGTGTATAGTACCTCTTTCACCGATCCCTACTGGACGAGTGATGGTATTAGTCGGACTATCGGGCTGTACGATCGCTCCACCGATGCGTCACGCGCCAACCTTGCGTCCTACACGGCCAATAGCTATGGTACCAACTGTTCCTTCGGGATCCCGATCAACGAGTTCGACAGTGTGCGGCTGGGGTTTGGGTACGACAATTATAATCTCAGCTCGACCATCAGCTCGCCGATAATCTATACCGACTACCTGAATACCTACGGCCACATCTTTAGCGAGATTAAACTCTCGGGGGCATGGGCACATGATACGCGCGACCGAGCGCTTTTCCCCAACAGTGGTATCTGGCAGTACGCCTCTTTTGAGACGGTGGTTCCGGGCAGCGACCTTGAGTATTACAAACTAGAATACCGCCAACATTGGTATCATCAACTATTCAACGGCTTCACCTTGTTGTTGCGAGGGGAGATTGGCTATGGTGCCAGTTGGGGGAAGGGCGGTTCTTCGCTTCCGTTCTTCGATCGGATGTACGCTGGTGGGATCAATTCGGTGCGCGGGTTTAGGGACAACACCTTGGGGCCTAAGGTCAACGAACCCGGCAATCTGTCGGATGGTCGTCCGTTGGGAGGCGACTTGCGTGTGGTGGGTGGGGCGGAGGTTTTATTCCCTGCTCCCTTTGCGAAGGATGAAAAGCAGTTGCGCCTGAGTGGCTTTGTGGATTTTGGTAATGTGTACGATGCAAATCAAAAATTCGCGGCTGGACAATTGCGGTATACCGCAGGCGTTTCTGCCAATTGGCAGTCGCCCCTTGGCCCTCTGGTTTTCAGTCTGGCGAGACCCATAAACCCCCAGCCAGGTGATGATAGGCAGATGTTTCAATTTACGATTGGCACATCCTTCTAAACATGTTGCAAAATTACGGGAGAATACGTTTGAAACGGTCTTATTTATTGCTCTCGGTTTTAGCCGCCGGATGGATGTTCTCTCCGGTTCCGGTTCTCGCAGAGATGAAAATCGGCTTTGTTAATATGGAGCGGATTGAGGAGGAGGCTCCCCAACTAGAGGCGTTGCGCAAAAAATTTGAGCGCGAGTTCTCGCCTCGTGAAAAGGAATTGGTTGCCTCTCAGCGAGAGCTGAAAGGCCTTGAGGATCAGCTAGAGCGCGATGGGGCCACCATGGAAGATGGTCGGCGCACCAAGATCGAGCGGGATGTCTTGAGCAAGCGCCGTGATCTGAAGCGTGCCACTGACGAGTTTCGCGAGGATCTTACCATTCGTCGTAATGAGGAGTTGGCGAATCTCAATCACCAGGTTGGTGATGTGATTCGTGATCTAGCGCGCACCGAGAAGTTCGACGTGATCTTTACCGCTGGCGTTGTCTATGCGAGTGATAAGGTTGACGTGACCGCTGAAGTGCTCGAACAGCTCAAATCGATGAAGTAGCGCCACCGTGCTGAACATCCTCTGTCTCATGTACAGAAGGGGCTTTGTCCATTGTGGGTCTGGTGGCGTGGCGGGGAGTGTGGCCATATGGGCTTGACCCTGGGTGAATTAGCCTGTCAAGTGGGGGCGGTGTTGCAGGGTGATGCGTTGATCTCTGTTCAGCGCGTAATGACCTTGCAAAATGCTAAAGCCGGGGACATAAGCTTTCTCTCTAATCCGCGCTATCGTCGTCATCTGGTGAATACGCAGGCGGCGGCGGTGATCCTTGGCGCTGACGATGCGGCGTATTGTCCGGTTCCAACGCTAGTCAGCGAGAATCCGTATCTTGCGTTTGCCAAGGTGGTTGCCATCCTAAACCCGGTGGTTCCCTCGCCGCGTGGGGTTCACCCGACCGCGATGGTTGATACGGGTGCTGTGGTTCATGAAAGCGCCTGGATTGGCCCAATGTCTGTGGTCGAAGCGGGTGCCAGGATCGGCGCGGAGGTGGTCGTCGGTGCAAGTTGTGTCGTGGGTAGAGACAGTTCGATTGGCGCAGGTAGCCGGTTGGCTGCCAATGTGACCGTGTGTCATGGGGTTCAGATTGGTGAGCGGGTTGTCTTGCACCAGGGCGCTGTGATCGGGAGCGATGGTTTTGGTCTTGCCAAGGATGGAGAACGCTGGTTCAAGATCCCACAGGTTGGCGGTGTTGTCATTGGCAATGATGTCGAGGTTGGTGCCAATAGCACCGTAGATCGTGGCACCCTCGAAGATACCGTGATCGAAGAGGATGTGCGGATTGATAATCAAGTACAGATCGCGCACAATTGCTTTATCGGTGCCCACACCGCGATAGCGGGGTGCGTCGGCATTGCGGGAAGTGCCCGGATCGGGCGCCGGTGTACCATCGCTGGTGCGGTGGGGATTGCGGGGCACTTGGATATTTGCGATGACGTTCATATCACTGCCATGAGCATGGTTGTCCAGCCGATTACTGAGCCTGGCGTCTATTCCTCTAACCTTCCTGCCAAACCAAACCGACAGTGGCGGCGTAATGTGGTGCGCTTTCACCAACTCGATGAGATGGCGCGGCGCTTGCTGACTGCGGAACAGCAGTTGGCGGCCCTCCTAGAGAGGGGTAGCTAATGAAAGGTGGTTCTTTGAAAACCCTTGATATACATCAGGTGTTGCAGTATCTCCCGCACCGTTATCCGTTTTTGTTGGTTGACCGCGTACTTGACTATGAGCTGGGTAAGTCGTTGCGTGCCATCAAGAATGTCACCATCAACGAGCCTTTTTTTCAGGGTCATTTCCCAGTCCGCCCGGTCATGCCCGGGGTGTTGATCCTAGAGGCCATTGCCCAGGCTACGGGTATCCTTGCCTTTCTCTCTACCGGTACGCGCCCGACGAATGAATCCCTGTATTATTTTGTTGGCGTGGACAAGGCGCGTTTTAAACAGCCCGTTGAGCCAGGGGATCAGATGATCCTAGAGGTTAAGGTGTTGCGAACCATGCGGGGGGTTTGGAAGTTTCAGGGGGTTGCTAAAGTAGAGGGGAAGGTGGTGGCGAGCGCCGAGATGATGTGTGCGGAGCGGGAAATTGAGCCAGCGGAACTACCCAACACTTCAACACAGAGGGGACGGGAGATTTGATCCACTCCCATGCGCTCATTGATCCAGGTGCGACGCTTGCCCCGGATGTCGAGATTGGCCCCTTTGCTGTTATCGGGCCAAACGTGGAGATTGGCGCAGGTACGCGCATCGGCCCACATGCTGTGATCCAGGGGCCGACCCGCATCGGCTGCAATAATCATATCTTCCAATTCACCTCTATCGGTGAAGCCCCGCAGGACAAAAAATATCGTGGTGAACCGACCGAACTCATCATCGGTGACGGGAATACCATCCGTGAGTATTGCACCATCAATCGTGGTACCGTCCAGGGTGGTGGGAGTACGCTAATTGGTGATGAAAATTGGATCATGGCCTATGTCCATATCGCGCACGATTGCCATGTGGGTAGTCACTCGATCTTTGCCAATGCGGCTTCCTTGGCGGGTCACGTTAGCGTCGGCGATTGGGCTATCCTCGGTGGGTTCACCCTGGTTCACCAGTTCTGCACCTTGGGTGCGCATTGTTTTACTGCGTTTGGTAGCGTGGTGGGTCAGGACGTGCCGCCCTACGTGCTGATCTCCGGCCACATGGCGCGTCCCCACGGGCTGAACACCGAAGGGCTACGGCGTCGAGGGTTTTCCAGTGAGACCTTGCGTCAGCTTAGGCAGGCCTACAAGGTGATCTACCGCTCTGGTCTGACGCTCGATCAAGCCATCGCCCGGTTACAAGAGATGGTAGAGGAATGTCCCGAGGTCGGGCTGTTTGTCGATGCGCTAACCAAAGCGACGCGGGGGATCATTCGCTGAAGGGGAGCCGCCACCCTGTAGGGTAGGGTGGGCCGTTTCGGTTGTTCGCGGGGTCGTATGGCGCGTAGGATTGTCGATGTTGCCGTGATCATTCCAGACGCGAGTCCGGTGCTGACGCTTGCCCGCGTTGGTCGGTTGGATTTGTTCGAGACCTTTGTCGCTCCTATCCAGATCGTCGATCAGGTTTACTACGAGATTAGTAAGGCCGCCAATGATCCGGATGGGAAGGTGGCAGCCTGGTTAGCGCACAGGGGGGATGCCATTACGGTGATTGAGACCATGGTTGGTTTGGGTTTTAGGACAAGGTTGATGCGTGGTGAGGTGCCAAAAGGTGGCAATCTTGGCGAGATAGCGGTAGACGAGTATGCGACGCAATTGGCGCGTGCCGCGTCACGGACATTTGTCCCGTTGGTGTTGTTTGAAGACCCCGATGTTCTTGAAACGCGCATTGCACGTTTGCCGCGTGTTCACCTGTTGAATACGGCGGCGTGGATCAGGGCGTTGGCTCTTGAGGGCGTAATCCCCGACGGTTTGGCGATTCTGGCTGCGATCAACGCACAACGCTCATCACCCATGTTACCGATGGAGCGCGTTGGACGAACACGGCACGTTCAATCGAACTGGATCCGGAGGCCGCTCACATGACTTTGGCAGAGATGCTAGACAAACTGGAGCGAGGGCGTATTGGTCATACGGAGGCGATGGATTGGCTCGGTGTTGATAGTTACAACGCACTGGTGGAGATTGTGCATGTGAATGGGCGGCAGATGCCAGGACACCGGGCGACGCTGCTTGCACCGGAAACGTGCGAATTGCTCCGTCAGATTACCAAACCCATGACGCAATAAAATTTTTGTGAACAATCCCTTCCCCCGTGTGCTTAATACTTTGTGATAGACTCTTCTCCGAGTCGTCGGAGCGGGGTGTTTAGGCAGAAAATCAAGCAATCATGTTGCCGTGCTGCTGTGATGGTGTACACGAACGCAGACAGGAACCCACACCCAGACTACGCGCAACTCGCTGCCGACATCAAGGACTGGGCGCGTGCGCTCGGTTTTCAGCGCATAGGTATCGCAGACACAGATCTTTTTCTCGACGAGCGTCGTTTGCAAGATTGGCTCGGCGCTGGCTGTCATGGCGAGATGGCCTATATGGCGGCCCATGGCACGAAGCGCAGCCGCCCCGCCGAACTGGTTCCTGGTACGCTACGGGTGATCTCGGCCAGCATGGGGTATTTCCCGGCGAGCGCTGCTAGTCCGCGACAGGTGTTGGCTGATCCAGCCCTTGGCTATGTTTCGCGGTATGCCTTGGGGCGCGACTACCACAAGGTTTTGCGAGCGCGTCTGCTGCAATTGGCGCACTTCATCGCGCAGGCAAGCGGTTCGCTGGGCTATCGCGTGTTTACCGACAGTGCGCCGGTGCTGGAGAGGGCGTTGGCCGAAAAGGCCGGGCTTGGGTGGATGGGTAAGCATACCAACCTCATAAGCCGTGAAGCGGGTTCTTGGTGCTTTCTTGGGGAGATCTACACGAGCCTCCCCTTGCCGTTGGATGCGCCAGAATCGCGCCACTGTGGGCGCTGTACCCGTTGCATTGATGCCTGCCCGACTGGGGCCATTGTGGCCCCGTATCGGGTGGATGCGCGGCGTTGCGTTGCGTATCTCACCATCGAATTGCACGGTTCTATGCCGCTGGAACTGCGTCCCTTGCTGGGTAACCGCATCTTCGGTTGCGATGACTGTCAGTTGATTTGTCCGTGGAATCGTTTTGCGCGTTCCACAGAGGAGCCTGATTTTCTGCCGCGCCATGGGTTGGATGCGCCACGTTTGGTGCAGCTCATGGAATGGTCGGAGACGGATTTTTCCGCCCGCACAGAAGGGTCGGCGATCCGGCGGGTTGGTTACGAGCGCTTTCTGCGCAATGTGGCGGTTGCGCTTGGGAATGTGGCGCGGCGCGATGGCGCAGTGAGTCTCGCGTTAAACAGGCGCATGACGCATCCTTCCGCTTTGGTGCGGGAGCATGTCCAGTGGGCGCTATTGAGGCTTAGTCAGATTCCCGCAGAATGAGTGCGGGGATGTTACACGAGGCATGGCTTGGATCGGTGGTCGAGGCCACGGCTGCGCCTAAGCAGCGCCTGGATTCAGGCGTTTGGGTGGCTAGCCGACGGACGAGTCGGCTCGAGTTTTGGCGCACACCGAGGCAGAGGGAAATTTTCTGAATAATATTCGGATATATGATGTGCCATGTGGGTGTTCTTGCGGTAGAGTACGCTCCCGAGCGAGGTAAGCGTGGGGTGTTTTGTTTTGGCACACTGGTGCCCCTCAAGGGGCGCATTCTTTTTACAATTGAGTCAACCTAGTAAGCCGCATGGCCAAAGAAGATCATATCGAGATGGATGGGACGGTTGTTGAAACCCTCCCCAATACCATGTTCCGAGTACAGCTCGAGAACGGGCATATTGTGACCGCCCACATTTCCGGGCGGATGCGCAAGCATTACATCCGGATCCTAACCGGAGACAAGGTCACGGTTCAGCTCACCCCCTACGACCTGACCAAGGGCCGTATCACATTCCGTGCTCGGTGAGGTTCGTCTTTACCGAACTGTCTGGTAGTTCGCGGAGGTTGTGACGTATCCACCGTAGTCTCGGTGAGGGTTGGCTTGTGGCTGCGCTAGACAGGGCGGGCTTGGGTTTCGGTCGCCTGTGAGAGGCTGCCGTGCTGAGGAATGGGTGCGTGGTGAGTCTTGCCTAGCGGCGCTAGTGCAGATAGAATCCACGACTTTCGTTCTCCTTCGATTTCTAACTTGTGTGTCTGCATCGGTGTCGCTCTTGTTTCAGACGATTCTCGGTGTGGGCATCCCAATACGGGTTGCGCCTCGATGTTCGGACGACTACGCGGGTTATTCTCCACTGACCTTTCGATTGACCTCGGAACTGCCAATACACTGATCTACGTGCGAGGCAAGGGGATCGTTCTCAACGAGCCTTCGGTAGTGGCCATTCGTCAGGGGTCTACCCCCAACAGTCCGCGCACCATTGCTGCGGTCGGTGTGGAGGCGAAGCGGATGCTGGGCCGTACGCCCGGCAATATCACCGCCATTCGACCACTAAAAGACGGCGTTATCGCCGACTTTACGGTGACGGAAAAGATGTTGCAGCACTTTATCAGTAAGGTGCATGAGAATCGTTTCTTCCGCCCGAGCCCGCGGGTGCTCATCTGTGTGCCCTGTGGCTCCACCCAGGTAGAGCGGCGTGCCATCCGCGAGTCTGCGTCTGCGGCTGGTGCAAGAGAGGTCTACCTCATCGAAGAGCCCATGGCGGCTGCCATCGGTGCGGGGCTGCCGGTGTCGGAGCCAACCGGTTCGCTGGTGTTGGATATCGGCGGCGGCACGACCGAGATTGCGGTGATTTCCCTCAATGGTATCGTGTACTCCTCCTCGGTCAGGATTGGCGGAGACCGTTTCGATGAGGCCATTATCAACTATGTGCGCCGCAATTATGGTTGCCTCATCGGTGAGGCGACGGCGGAGCGCATCAAACATGAGGCGGGTTCTGCCTTCCCGAGCGCCGAGATCCGCGAGATAGAGGTGCGTGGTCGCAACCTAGCACAGGGTGTGCCGCGTAGCTTTACGATGAATAGCAATGAAATACTCGAGTCTCTCCAAGAGCCGCTGGCCGGCATCATCGGTGCGGTCAAGGCGGCCCTAGAGCAGATCCCCCCAGAACTCGGGGCCGATGTGGCCGAGCGCGGTATGGTTCTGACCGGAGGCGGGGCGTTGTTGTGCGATTTTGACCGCCTTCTTGTCGAGGAGACTGGTTTGCCGGTTATTATTGCCGAAGATCCAATGACCTGTGTGGCAAGGGGCGGGGGTAAGGCCCTAGAGATGATGGACGCACAGGGTTGGGATGTATTTGCTGTAGAGTGAAGGTTTACATCTTGTTGGTCGAGATGAGAGCCAGTGTAGACAGTTCTCGGCAGAGCTATTGATCCACGCGAGGTGCACATCAAACCCCTCTTCGTTCAGGGTTCGTCTGCTACGCTTCGGTTGTTATTGCTTGGAACCTTGTCGTTGGTTCTGATGACGATGGACTACCGTACCCAGCACCTCGCGACCTTGCGTGCCAGTCTGCTAACAATGGCTTATCCCGTTCAGTTCGTGGTGGATCTGCCGGTGGCGGTGGCGGGCTGGGTGTCGGAGATGTTGTCGTCGCGCCAGTCCCTGCTTGAGGAGAACGCGAGCCTAAAGGTGCAGCAGGTACTGCTGAAGGCGCAGCTTCAGCGCTTCGTCGCGCTTGAGGCCGAGAATATGCGCTTGCGGGCACTGTTAGATTCTCCCTTCCGGATCGGTGAACGGGTGCTTATCGCCGAGTTGTTGTCTGTGGATCTCGACCCGTTCTCCCGTAAGATCGTCATCGATAAAGGCTCTACGGATGGCCTATTCCCCGGACAGCCGCTGCTAGATGCCGATGGTGTCATCGGACAGGTACTGCATGTGGCACCGATTACCAGCACTGCCGTGCTGATCACCGATCCAAGCCACGCCTTGCCAGTACAAGTGGCGCGCAATGGGCAACGTGCGATTGCTGTCGGAAGTGCGGCTGGAAATTGCCTCGATCTACCTTATATTCTGAACACGGCTGACGTGCGTGAGGGGGATGTGCTGATTACCTCCGGTATGGGCGGGCGCTTCCCCCCTGGCTATCCGGTTGGGCGCGTGACCTCGGTGGTGCGTGATCCAAGCCAGCCTTTTGCGCAGGTCAGGGCCGAGACCAGCTCACACCCCGAGCGGAGTCGCCAGGTTTTGCTGTTGTGGCCGCGCAATGACCAAGCCGCCTCGCTGGATCCGGTGCCGACGGTGGTGGTAGCACCGCCTGTGCCCACGAGTCCCACCGTCTCACCCCCGAATAGCGCTTCGTCTCTACCCGCTCCACCCGCTCCGGTGGTTACGGCAAACCAACCTGCCGTTCATCGCCCATGATCATTGGGGTTGGTTGCACCAAGACGTTTGTCATTACCCATGACTAGCGCAAGCTCGCAATCTTGGTGGGTGATTTTCTTTACCCTAGTTGCTGCATTCGTGCTAACCCTACTACCACTGCCAGGGTGGGCTGGGCCGTATCATCCGAAGTGGGTGATGTTGGTGTTGCTGTACTGGTCGATGGCCTTGCCGCACCGCGTTGGTATTGGGGTTGCGTGGTTGGTGGGATTGTTTCTTGATGTCATAGAAGAGGCGCTGCTTGGTCAGAATGCGCTTAGTCTTGTGCTGGTTGTGTTCATTGTGACGACACTACACCAGCGGCTGCGTTTGTTCCCGCGCTGGCAACAGGCGTTGTTAGTGCTCGCGCTAACCTTTATCCACCAGACGATTGGATTGTGTGTGCGGACGACGATTGGGTGTGCGCCGGTGGGTGGTGGCTATTGGTTGCCGGTATTGACGAGTGCTTTGTTTTGGCCGTGGGTATTTGCCGTGTTGCGCGATGTGCGACGACGTTATCTGGTGAACTGAGGTTGAGAGATAGCCTTGATTGATATTTCCCGTGCACTCAAAGATCCCCTGCGTGAGGCGCGGGTCATTCGTGCGCGTTCGATCGCGGCGTTTGTCGGGGTATTGGTGCTGTTGCTTGCCGTGCTCGGCAGGTTGTTTTATCTGCAGGTGATTAATCACGAACATTTCCAAACCCTATCACGCGACAATCGTGTCAAGATTGTGTCGGTGCCGCCGACTCGTGGGCTCATCTACGATCGCAATGGTGTGCCACTGGCCGAGAATCAGATCTCGTTCAGTCTTGAGATTGTGCCTGACCAGGTAGATAACCTCAAGCAAACGCTCGATGAGTTGTCGCACATCATCGACATTAGTCCGATCGACCGCCAGCGATTTATCCGTTTGGTGCGTCAGCACCGTGGTTTTGATCCCGTCCCGTTGCGGTTTCATCTTTCTGAGGAGGAGGTCGCACGCTTTGCAGTGAATCGACCGCGTTTTATGGCGGTTGATATCCAGGCGCGACTTTCTCGCTACTATCCACTCGGGCCGCTCGCGGTTCACGCGGTTGGTTATGTGGGCCGCATCAATGAATGGGAACTGCAGCATCTCGATAGCGCAAGCTACGCGGGTTCTTCGCACGTCGGCAAGGTAGGGGTCGAGCATTTCTACGAGGAGCTGTTGCATGGCAAGGTTGGTTACGAACAGGTTGAAACCAACGCCCAAGGGCGTTCGCTACGTGTCCTGGAGCGAACCCCACCGATTGCCGGGGATGACCTCTACCTGACCCTGGATGTGCGTCTGCAGGCAGCCGCAGAGGCAGCGTTGGGCGAGTTTAACGGGGCGGTGGTCGCACTCGAGCCGCGCAGTGGTGCCGTACTCGCCTTGGTCAGTAAGCCCGGCTACGATCCCAATCCGTTTGTGAATGGTATCGACCCGAAGAGCTACCAGCAGCTCCAAAACGATCACAACCGCCCACTCTATAATCGTGCGCTACGCGGCCAATATCCGCCCGGTTCGACCATCAAGCCCTTCGTTGCTTTGGCGGGGCTTGAGTATGGTCTTATCTCGGGTAATCAGGGCGTGTATTGTCCGGGTTGGTATCGATTAAGCGGAGAGGAACACAAGTATCGCTGCTGGAAGCACGGTGGTCATGGTGCGGTTGATATGCATCGCGCCATTGTCGAGTCGTGCGATGTCTTTTTCTATGATCTCGCCGCCAACCTTGGTATCGACAGGCTTGCTGATTTTCTGAGCCGCTTTGGTTTTGGCAAAAAGACCGGCATCGACATTAGTGGCGAGTTGGGAGGGCTTGTCCCCACGCGCGAGTGGAAACGCGCCAATCGCAACCAAAGCTGGTACCCAGGCGAGACCATCATTACCGGCATTGGTCAGGGGTTTATGAGTGCTACCCCGCTGCAGCTTGCCTATGCCGCAGCCACCATGGCGAACCACGGGCAACCCGTTCAACCCCGCGTTCTTTATGCGGTTGCGCAACCGGCCACCAAGGTCTTGCAGGTGCATCAGCCGCAACTGCAAGATCCTATTTCCTTAGATAAATCCAACTATTGGGACAACGTGATTTCGGCTATGACCGATGTTGTGCATTCCGCCTCGGGGACGGCCAAGCGCATTGCGCCAGGTCTTACCTATCAGGTTGCGGGTAAGACCGGCACCTCGCAGGTCTTTGGTCTTGGGCAAGAACAGAAATACGTCAAAGAGAACATCCCGCTCGAACTGCGCGATCATGCGCTGTTTATCTCATTTGCCCCGGTAGAGTCACCGAGTATCGCAATCTCCGTGCTTGCCGAACACGCGGGGAGTGGTGGTGCTATGGCGGCTCCTATTGCGCGGCAGGTGTTGGATGCCTATTTTAAGGGAAAGGCGGAGTGATGTTTGCCGATGAAACCAATCCTCAGACGTTCAGCGCGAGTCATGGAAATTCGGGCAGTTGGATAGGCTTCCGTCTCGCTCAGGATTGATTTCCGCTAGCAGCCTGTCGGACTTTACGGATAGCTTGTTGATTACGAAAGAGATTTAAAACCGATAGGTGTTAGCAAAAGCACAACAAATCAAGGGGTTGCAAAACAAGTCCGACAGGCTGCTAGCTGTTACTCGTTTTCTTTTGCCCTGCTTTTTTTGTGTTGACATTTTGCTCTGATTGTGGTCTTGTCTTTGAGCGTGGGGGTTCAGGGACGAAGCTACTGATGTCGTGTTTTTTCGTGCGGAAGAAACCAAGATTGTCACCGAGACCTGGTGTGCCACAAGTGGCGCGGTGTGCCTTTCGCAAGCGGTGGGTGGTAGGGTCTGGTTAGGATTGGCGGATAACCTGTTGGGTGTGTCTCAGACCACGCAAACGCTACTATCAATGCGATGACAACATTATGCGACAATTTACAATTGACGAAACAACTGCCCAGAAGTTGCTGGAGGGCATAGATATCCCGCCTGCCCCGCAGATATTGCAAACCATCACCGAGGAAAAACAGAAGTTTTATCCCGACATAAAAAAGATCTCGACCTTGATTGCTAAGGATGTTGCCTTGTCAGCGGCGATGTTGCGTGCGGCGAATTCACCGGCCTTTGCCATCAAGCAAAAGATCACATCGATCCATAGCGCGGTACTCAATCTTGGCCTCGATAGCGCCCTATCCCTGGTGACGGGCCTGTCTCTGCGCGCTGCGGTGTCTGGTAATAGCAAGGTGAATCTTGAGAAGTTCTGGGATGGTGCTGCAGATACCGCCATCATCTGTTCTATCCTTGCCAAGCGCCTCCATGTGATGGGGCATGATGTTGCCTACAATCTAGCGCTCTTTCATGATGTCGGCATCCCTCTGATGATGCAAAAGTTTCCGGAGTACACGGCATCCTTTGTCAAGAAAAACAGCAAGAACCCACAGGAATCGATTACTGCGCTAGAGGATAAACAATTTAAGACAAACCATTCTGTCCTCGGGCTCATGGTGTCCCGTTCTTGGGGATTGCCGGACAATATCCGCGCTGCCATCCTCATGCACCATAATGCGGAGGTGTTCCAGCAAGCGGATTCCCCAGCAGCGCAGGCATTAGCGCGACAAGTTGGGTTACTAACCTTGGCCGAATACCTCTGCCATACCCTCCACAAGGAAGGTGGTGATCATATGTGGCTTGGGTTTGGTAACAAGATTATGGGGCTTTTTGGCCTAGAAGAAGAAAATATTAAAGAGTTGGTGGACGAAATGACCGATGTGCTCGGCAGATTATGATCGGCGTACGCAGAATGTGGCGAAGGCAGATATATGTACCGAGGATGGTTGCGCCGTAGAATTGCGAATGAGCCCTGGATTGACCGTTAGTGCGCTGCTAAGAATCTCGAAATTGATCTTCTGGCACCAGAAAAAACAACTGCTCATTCTCACCAAATCAGCAGGTTTGCTGATGTTTAAAAGCGCCCATTATCTTTTGGGTCTATTACGACAGGGGAGTGTATTGCGGGTGTTTGGGCGGTATTTTGGTGCGCGTAGGCTCGGGTGGCCGTGATGCGGGGGCGTTCTGCGGGTGTCGTGGTGGTGAGCATCGTCATGGTGTTGCTCATGACGGGTGTTTCCGCTGTAGCCTGGGCGGTGATGACCGAGGCCAACGGGCCGGTGCAGGTTCGTGATGCGACTGGGCGATTGGTGCGGTTGCCTGCTCCTGCGCGGCGCGTCGTCAGCCTTTCTCCGCACCTCACCGAGCTGTTGTTTGCAGCCGGGGCCGGGGAGTGGCTGGTTGGCGTTGCGGAATATAGTGACTATCCCCCCACGGCACTGCGATTGCCGACCGTGAGTGGTGCGGGACGGCTTGACCTAGAACGGATTGTAGCGCTACGTCCAGATCTGGTCGTGGCGTGGGGGGGGGGTCTTTCCTCGGCGCAACTAGAACGGTTGCGCCACCTTGGTCTTGTGGTCTACGTGAGTGAGCCACACCTGATCCCCGACATCGCGGCTGAGTTGCGGCGGCTTGGGCAGTTGGTGGGCACCGAGTCCACGGCCAACGCAGCGGCAGCGGACTTTCTCACTGAACTCGCCGCACTTCGCGTGCAGTACTCGGCGCGGCCTGCGGTGACGGTTTTTTATCAGGTATGGGGTCGTCCGCTGGTGACGCTGGGTTCGGAACACCTGGTCTCGCGGGTGATTGAACTCTGTGGTGGGCGCAATGTCTTTGCCGAGGGGGGGGGGCTTGCGCCGACGGTAAGCATTGAGGCGGTCTTGGTGCGTGATCCCGAAGTGATTGTGGCGAGTGGCATGGATGCACACCGTCCGGCTTGGTTGGAGGATTGGCGGGCCTGGCCGCGTCTCGTTGCGGTTCGCCAAGATAATCTCTTTGACATCCCGCCCTCTCTTATCCAGCGCTATACGCCGCGCCTCTTGGCGGGTGCGCGGATGCTGTGTGGCGCACTAGAGGTTGCACGACACAAGCGTTTGGGGTTACCCGCGCGGTGAGGCGGACGGCGTTTGTAACAAAACCAGAAATACGGGCACACCCAAGAGTGCGGTGATTACACCCACGGGCAATTCGCGGGGTGCTACGATGGTGCGTGCCAGGGTGTCCGCGATGAGGAGCAATATGCCGCCCAGCAGGGTCGCAGCGGGCAGCAGAAAGCGGTGATCAGAGCCCGCAAGCTGGCGCACCAGATGCGGCACAATCAGACCGACGAAGCCGATACAACCCGCCTCGGTGACGGCGATGGCGGTCAGCATACTCGAGAGTAGGTACAAGCTGATGCGCAACCTCTCGGCATGGATGCCAAGCGCCGTAGCGACAAGTTCCCCATGGACGAGGATGTTGAGGCGCGGTGCTAGGAGGATGGCCAACAGGAGCCCAATGGCGAGCGCATACAGCGCAACGTAGGGCGTCTCGGCCTGGCCGAGGTCGCCCATGAGCCAGAACAGCATTCCGCGTAGTCCGGTGTCGGGGCTTATCGCCAACAAGAGGCTGACCATTGCCCCCCAACCCGCCGCAACCACCACGCCACTTAGCAATAAGCGTAGCGGATCCCAAGCGCCTTTCCCGCGACTAAGCCCAAAGACCAAGGCAGTCGATACCGTGGCACCCAGACAGGCGGCGGCTTGTAGCCACCACCCCGCAAGCCCTGTGGCGAGCACCACGAGTGCCCCCACCGCAGCCCCCCCAGAGACCCCAAGCAGATACGGTTCGGCGAGCGGATTGCGCAGTAACACCTGGAGGAGGGCCCCGGCAAGTGCGAGCAGCCCGCCGGTTGCAAAGGCCGAGAGTGCGCGGGGCAGACGGATCTGCAACACTACCTCGCTCGTGAGCCCACCGGTGTCGGTCGTGAGCGCTCGCCAAACCGCTGCTGGGCTAAGAGAGACACTGCCTACGCATAACGCGAAACCTACCGCCACGAGTGCGACGAGGGAGAGCAGCAGCAGGGCTGCCAGATAACGACACAGAATAATGCACATCCCAGTTTAGCGGATTACCTCGCGATACGACTGACCTTAGATCATTTGTGGCTTAACCAGATCTGCATGGATACC
>CAIRSR010000024.1 GCA_903881315.1 uncultured Thiotrichales bacterium
ATTTGCAACTGGGACAGGTGCGTCTGCTCAACATAGATTTACCTCACAAAAATTACCAAGAATATCTGATATTCATGTATTTAGAGAATAGTATAGCATATTCATGCGGTTGAAGCAGGAATCAAACTAGACCAGTACCCTCCGCACCTGCCATATTACATAATCGTTGGTTTGGCTACGGATGATATCCTCTCGGGGTGGCGGCATGATAGAACTAAGGCGCTCGTTATCCTGCTGATCTTCTTTCTCGCTACGCTTGCGATCTCCGTTCTCTCCTGTCGCTACTGGTTCTATGTCGTAGCGATCAACGAGACCTTGAAGGAACAGCAACAGATCCTTACCATCGTGACCGATTACACCCATGACTGGGAATACTGGCAGGGGCCAGGTAATGAGATCCTCTACATGAGCCAATCCTGCGAGAGGATCACTGGTTATACCAAAGAAGATTTTGTCGCTAATTCTAGCCTGATTGGGGAGATCGTTCATCCCGATGATCGGCAATCAGTACATCAACATCTCCGTGATGAGCACGAACGAGTTGCCCCCGAGGGGAGTCTTGATTTTAGAATTATCAAACGCGATGGTGATATGCGCTGGATGGCGCATGTCTGCAGAGCAGTTTATGCGCCAGGTGGCGGGTTTCTCGGTCGTCGCGTGGCTAATCGTGATATTACGGAGAGAAAGCTTTTTGAGCATAAGTTAAGATGGTTTTCCGCTATCGTAGAATATTCTTATGATGTCGTTATCAGTAAGACTCTTTCTGGGCTCATTACGAGCTGGAATCCGGCAGCAGAGAGATTGTTTGGCTATACCGCCGCTGAGGTCATTGGGAAGCCGGTGACCACCCTCTTTCCGCCTGATCGCCTAGAAGAAGAATTGCAGTTCTTGTCTTGTACTGCACGCGGAGAAACTGTACAGAGATATGAAACCGTCCGTATCCACAAAAATGGCTCAGCGGTTGATGTTTCTGTAACACTGTCACCGATTGTAGATAGCGGGGGTAAAATTGTTGGCGTATCAAAAATAGCCCATGATATTACCGAGCGGAAACTCCTTGAGCAGAAGATAAAGAAAACTACCCAGGAATTGATTGAAAGCGAGGCGCGTCTTACTGCGTTATTCGAGAATATGAGCAGCGGTGTTGCTATCTATAAAGCATCACCCGATGGGAAGAGTCTTTTCTTCTTGGGAGTGAACAAGGCGTCTGAACGAATTGAGAATATATGTCGTGCGGATGTGATTGGAAAAAACGTCGCGGATGTTTTTCCTGGTGTCGAGGGGGTTGGTTTGTTGGAGGTGTTCCGGCGAGTCGCGGCGACGGGCATCCCAGAGCACTTTCCGATATCCCTCTATAGGGATGGACGCATCGAAGGGTGGCGCGAGAACTTTGTTTATAAACTACCCTCCAATGAGATTGTTGCCATCTATGATGATGTTACCGAAAGGAAACGGTTAGAACTTGAATTAGAGCGCCAAGCCAAGACCGATTATCTGACCGGCCTGGCCAATCGTCGGTATTTCATGGAGCAAGGGGCAGCGGAATTCTCGCGCTTAACGAGATATGGGAGGGAACTTTCGGTTCTGGCATTTGATATAGATTACTTCAAGAAAGTGAATGATGCCTACGGGCATACTGCTGGTGATATGGTGATTCGCAAGATTGCGGAGGTTGCACATGACCTCGTAAGGGAAGTAGACCTTGTCGGTCGGCTTGGTGGAGAGGAGTTTGCCATGATCCTTCCTGAGACCAAGGGTGAGGATGCCTTGTTGGTTGCGGAGCGGTTCAGAAGTGCAATAGAGCATACTACCGTTTTTTTCTTAGATAAGCCCATCCAAATCACCGTTTCCATTGGGGTGGTGTCACTATACGATGGCTGTGAGAATATTGAAACGCTTCTGGATAGCGCAGATCAGGCGTTATATGACGCCAAGAGATTAGGCAGAAACCGTGTCTGTGTCTTTGATGGGGCACATCCAGCGTAAACCTATTTCAAGTTTTGGTAAGACAAGTTGCGGGTAAGGGGGCGTCATTAGGCCCTTTTCCCCGCGTCAAGGGTTTAATCAGCAGGCGAGCAATCATCAGAGAAACATTCGCTTGTGCCTATTCCTCGATCAAGGCGCGGAGTCGTTCGGTTTGTTGCTGTAACAGGGCAGCGTTTCTGCGGGTCTCGACATTGAGGCGGAGGAGTGGCTCGGTATTAGAGCCGCGCAGATTAAAGCGCCACTCGGAAAATTCGAGACTAATGCCATCAATATCCTCGCGTATGGGGTTTTCTGGCGCGAAGATGGCCGCTATCTTATCCATGATGCGTTTGGTGTCCGCCACGCGGAAATTGATCTCGCCACTACAGGGATAGGCGCTGATGCGCTCGTCCACCAAGGTCGATAGGGGTGCGCCGGTAAGGCAGAGATGCTCGGCCATCAGGAGCCACGGGATCATGCCGCTATCGCAATAGGAGAAATCACGGAAGTAATGGTGTGCGCTCATTTCGCCACCATAAACGGCATTCTCGGTGCGCATCCGTGCCTTCACAAAGGCGTGTCCGGTCTTACCTTGAACGGGAACGCCTCCGGCAGAGCGAACCAGCTCTTGGGTATTCCAGGTGAGGCGTGGGTCGTGGATGACCTTCTCGCCGGGATGGCGCTGTAATAATACCTGGGCCAGAAGACCAACCAGATAATAGCCCTCGATGAAACGGCCCTGCTCGTCGAAAAAGAAACACCGATCGAAATCGCCATCCCAGGCGAGTCCAAGATCCGCTCGGTGAGAACGCACCGCCTCGGCAGTAATCGACCGATTTTCTGGGAGCAACGGGTTTGGGATGCCGTTTGGGAAGTGGCCGTCTGGGGTGTGGTGCAGTTTTATCAAGGTAAAGGGAAGATGTGGCTCGAGTAAATCGAGTATTGGGCCGGCGCAACCATTGCCGGCGTCTACCACAATCTTCATTGGTTTGAGCCGGGCGCTATTGATGTACGAGAGCAGATGGGAAATATAGGCGGATTTATCCACTGAGCGCACTATTGTGCCGTGGCGCGTCGGGCTTGTGAATTGATTGGCCTCGACCAGTTGCCGAATATCCAAAAGACCACTGTCATTTCCGACTGGCCGTGCCCCCTCGCGCACCAGTTTCATGCCGTTGTATTCCATCGGATTGTGACTTGCGGTGACAATGATGCCGCCGTCTAACTGGTGATGGAAGGTAGCAAAGTAGATTTCTTCGGTGCCGCACAGGCCAATGTCGATGACATCCGCCCCCCCTTCGGTGAGTCCGCGTGCAAGGGATTTTGCTAAACTCGGGCTGGTCAGACGAATATCGTAGCCCACTGCGACCCGTCGTGGTGATATCAATTGGGCATAGGCGCGCCCGATGCGATAGCTAATCTCTTCGTTTAGCATATCGGGAACCCGGCCACGGATATCGTAGGACAAAAAACAAGAAGGGGCAGAGGACATGGGGGCTCACTTGTAGATTGGGTGCAACGGTTATGCAAGCAATGATCCGCTGGGCGCTTTAGACCATTACCGTAGAGCAGCCCGCCGTGCGGGTGACTATTTGGGTGGCGTGAAGGCGCGTTTGCACGGGTGGTCAGTTGCGTGTCGGTTTGTGGTGGTGCATGGGTTTTTTGTGCGATTGATTATAGGGCATAAGTTTATCACAACCCGCCTACTCCGTGGGCTGTCGTTTCATTTGCAAGTATATGGTAATTGGGCTATATTTTGCTGATTGGCTGCAGAGGTGTTAGCGTCTCTGGTGGCGTCATTGGCGGGTTGTTACTAGCGAGGACATTTCCATGAAAAAGTTTTTGCTCGTTTTGCTGCTGTTCGCTGCGACCACCTCTCGGGGGTATGCGGAAAGCACCGTGTGGCGCGAGGCCGGACAGTCTTGCGTGTTCATCGGGTCGGTGCTTGGCGTGACCTCGATAGTGGTGCTCTATCCGGCCATTGCGATGGGGGTGAACAGTATCCCGGTCACCTCGTTGATCCTCGGCAATACTTTGTTTGGTTGTGGTATCGCGGCGATTGGTGCCTCGGCGGCCCACGGCTTTGGCTGGGCGTATGACCGCGCCTTTGGCCCCGACCCGTCAGAAGCATTGAATGTGCCCGCCAATCCCCCCGTAGCACCCCACCACATCGCCCCGACCCCAACCCCTCCGGCTGTTGCCCCTGTGCAGTCGAACCCGGCGGTGCCAAGTCCGGTTCAGTAGGGGGGGGGAAGGCTTCGGCCTCCCGTGTTGCTCATTGTTGGAGAAGGCCGAGATGCAGGCGGATTTTCATGATGCCCACGATCGCCACTGGCTCGACGCTGAGGTGCTGTATCGTCATGGCCGTTGGGCCAATGCCGATCATTTGTACGGCATGGCCGCTGAATGTGGCCTAAAGAGGATCATGCTGGTCTTTGATATGCCTTACGACTCGATCAAAGATCGTCCATCCAAGGCTAACGACTGCAAGCATGTGGACGCAATCTGGGTACGTTTTGAGAGCTACGCCAAAGGGCGCTCTGACTATGTCTTATTGGACAACCCCTTCACAGGCTGGGATGTGTCGCAGCGCTATGCGCACCGCAGCAACTTTACGCAAGCCTATGTTGATCCACACCGTCAGGGTGCAGAACAGGTGCGAAAGCTTGTGCAAAATGCGAAACGGGACGGTTTGATATGATCACCTTCGATCTCATTCTAGGCCAGGTCAAAGAATGCCTGGCTCTGCACAAGTCCGCGCTGGGCGACATCAGCGAGGCCGTCATCAATCGCGATCTGAACGGTCGGGTGCGCCTTATCGTGCCAGAAGAGGCGCAGGACAACCCCTTTATTCAAACCCTGGCGACGACTTTGGCCGAGCGGCTTGCCCCTCATGCCTATCCCCTCGAGCGTATGGTGTTGTTTGAGGAAGACATGGGGGTAGTGTTCAGTGGTGTGTCATCCTTTCCCCTAGATGGTTTTCCTAATGTGCGCGTCGTCGATCGGTTGGCGACGGAAGGCAATTGGACAACCATTGGGCCGCTATCGCCGGGTGCGCCGCGCATTGTGTTTTTCTCGATCAAGGGAGGTGTCGGTCGCTCGACTGCGTTGGCGGCGAGCGCTTGGTCGTTGGCGGAAGCGGGGAAGAAGGTGCTGGTGCTCGACCTAGACTTGGAGTCTCCCGGACTTTCCTCAGCCCTTTTGCCGCAGGGTCGCCGTCGTGGTTTCGGTATTGTCGATTGGTTGGTGGAAGACCTGGTCGATAATGGGGACGCGGTGTTGGACGACATGGTTGCGAGCAGCACCCTTTCGCGTGAGGGCGATATCTACGTGGTCGCAGCGCATGGCCGTGACCCGTGGGAGTATATAGCGAAGCTTGGGCGGGTATGGATGCCAAAGGTAAAACCCGATGGTACGCGAGAGCCTTGGTCGCGCCGCCTGGTGCGCCTACTGGAAGCCCTGGAGCAACGCTTACAGCCGGATGTGGTCTTGCTCGACTCGCGTGCTGGGATCGACGAGGTGGCCTCCAGTTGTGTGCTGGAACTAGGCGCGACACAGGTCTTGCTCTTTGCCATCGATAGCGATCAGACCTGGGCCGGGTATCGCATCCTCTTTGAGCATTGGCGCAATGCGGGTGTAGCACAGGCGATTCGCGAACGCTTGCAACTGGTCGGCGCGATGGTTCCCGACGATGAGGGGCGCAAGGCCTACCTAGAGGGCATGGTGGAGCAGGCGTGTGATGTCTTCACCGAGAGCTTTTATGACGAGATCCCATCAGGCGAGTCTACTGCCGGGTATTTTAGCTTCGATCGAACGGATGAAGCAGCGCCCCACTATCCGGTGCCGATCCGCTGGAATCGAGGGTTTGCGGCGTTGCGTTCGCTGCATTCGCGCTTAGAGGTTGTTGATGAAAAGGAGGTTCGTTTTGTGTTCGGCCCGCTGCTTGACGGACTGGAAGTGACTTTTACTCAGCAGGGGGTGCGGGATAATGGCTGATGTGAAGTCCATCCGTGAGGCAATGCTGGCGTCTCTGCCAAAAGAGACCTCGGATTTCGGCGCAACTCCCGATGTAAAACATCTGTATGTGCCGCCCGCGCATATTAAGGCGCTTCGCCCGGAGTGCAATCTGGTGATCGGCACACGGGGGGTTGGTAAATCTGTTTGGACGGCTGCACTTGGCAGCGTGGAATTGAGAAGAGTTTTAGGGGCATCGGTGCCTGAACTGGGGAACATTGATGTACGTGTTGGCTTTGCCGAAGCCGAATGTATCGATAATTACCCCGATGCTGCCACCTTTGCACAACTGCTTGCAACAGGTTATACAGCCTATCCGATATGGCAGGCGGTTATTCTGCGCTGGCTTGCCCCTGATGATGTTCCTCGTGAACGGTGGTCTGAGACCGTCGAGTGGATTAAAACCGAACCGGAAAACCTGGCGCGGCTGGTGCAACGGGCCAATCAGTCGTTTGCCGATAAAGGGCGTCGTGGGTTAATCGTATTCGACGCGCTAGATCGTTCGAGTCAAGACTGGCAGACCATGGATACCATTGTGCGTGATTTGTTGCGCACGGTACTTTGGCTACGATCCTATCCTCGTCTTTCGGCCAAGGTGTTCCTGCGTACCGACCAATTTGCGCGACCGGTTACCGATTTTCCTGATGCGTCGAAATTGTCGGCCAGCAAAGTGGAACTGATTTGGACGCGGCATGATTTGCACGGGCTATTGTGGCAAAGGTTGATCAATGCCCCTGCTGTGTGCGGTGAAGTACTGAAGGAGATTTACCTTGATGTAGTACAGTCTTCTCCTGTTGAAACGGAAGAGTTTCGTGGGCAATTGGCCCAAGTGGCGAAGCGAGAAACGCCGGAACAACGTCAATTGTTTTCATCACTGGCGGGCCCGTGGATGGGAAGCGATAAACGCCGTGGTGTGCCTTACCTGTGGTCGGTGGGGCATCTAGCCGATGGGCGTGGCTATACCTCCCCACGTTCTTTTCTGGCGGCGATCAGAGAAGCGGCGGAGGATTCTTTGGAACGCTACCCTGATTATCCATATGCGCTGCACCACGAGAGCATCAAGCGTGGGATACAAAAGGCTTCTAAAATTCGCGTTGATGAGATGGCGGAGGATTACCCGTGGGTGCGCGAATTGATGAGGCCGTTGGCTGGATTGACGGTTCCCTGTGAATATGAATTGATTGTGCAGCGTTGGGAGAGAGACTTTCCCAAGGGCCCGAGCACCGTGTCCAGTAACAGCCTACCGCCCCAGCACGCCAAGCGCGGTTGGGATGGCATCCGCGAGGATCTGTTGCAATTGGGTATCTTTATGATCAAGCAGGATCGGCGGATTGACATGCCGGATCTCTATCGGGTCGGTTTTGATTTGGGCCGCAGAGGTGGCGTTAAGCGGCTGAGTTCGGCTTAAGACTAGTTCTTGGCGCTAGCCTCACTGCCACGCCACACCGATAATGTCCACATATTTTTTCATCATACAATAACTTACGAGGTTCGCATGGAGTACGGGATAGAGAGTGGTTTTCTGGAGCAGGTAGCAACGTCGTGCCTGGTTGTGGGCGTGCTGGAATCCCAGCAACTGACCCCGGCCGGGCGCTACCTAGATGAGGTCAGTGGCGGATTTCTCTCTGAGATCCTGCGCCTTGGTGACATGGAGGGGCGTCTCGGCCAGACCTTGTTGCTGCATAGGGTGCCGAATGTTGTGGCGGAACGGCTGCTGCTGGTTGGGGCGGGTAAGGAGAGCGAGTTCGGTGACTCCCAATACCGCGACGTCATCATCAAGATGGTCAATGCCTTGCGTGATACGGGTGCAGGGGACGCGGTGAGCGCGCTGGCGGAACTGCCGCTGCGTGGGCGTAGCCTACACGAGTGTCTGCGGCTTGCGACCGAAACCGCCGAGAACGCGGCCTATCGTTTTGATGCCCTGAAGAGCAAAAAGGAGGAGACGCCGCGCAAACTTGCCCGCATCGCTTGGCGTGTGGCGAGCGAGGACGCTACCCTTGCTGCGCAAGCGGTGCGCGAGGCAGAGGCTATCTCTCATGGCGTGTATCTTGCGCGGAACCTGGCCAACCTCCCGGGCAATTTCTGCACCCCGAGCTATCTTGCCGACCAAGCGCGGTTGCTTGCCGAGAGCTTCCCCGAGCGCATGGCGCTAGAGGTACTAGAGCGCGAGGACATGGAGCGCCTCAAGATGGGGGCGCTGCTCGCGGTCGCGCAGGGGAGCCGTGAGCCGCCGAAATGTATCCTCCTCCAGTACCTCGGCGGGAAGACCGGAGACAAGCCGGTTGCCCTGGTGGGGAAGGGCATTACCTTCGATTCTGGGGGTATCTCGTTAAAGCCCGGCGATAAAATGGACGAGATGAAGTTTGATATGTCGGGGGCAGCCTCGGTGTTGGGGGTGATGAAGGCGGTTGCGGAACTCGCACTCCCCATCAACCTGGTTGGGATTATCCCCACCACCGAGAATATGCCGGGTGGTAAGGCCATCAAGCCGGGGGATGTGGTGACGAGTCTCTCGGGGCAGACGATTGAGATCCTGAACACCGATGCCGAGGGTCGTTTGATCCTGTGCGATGCGCTAACCCTTGCCGAGCAGCGCTTTGCGCCTATCGTGACGATTGATATTGCAACCCTGACCGGCGCTTGTGTGGTGGCGCTGGGCAGACATCCTTCGGGGTTGTTCGCAAACCATGAGCCGCTTGCCGAGGATCTGAAAAAGGCTGGACGTGCGAGCGGCGATCGCGTGTGGGAATTCCCGCTGTGGGAGGAATACCAAGAGCAACTGAAGAGCAATTTCGCCGACATGTCCAACATTGGTGGGCGCGAGGGGGGGGCGATTACTGCCGCCTGTTTCTTGGCGCGTTACACCAAAACGCTCCATTGGGCGCACCTTGACATCGCTGGGACGGCCTACCTCGGTGGCGATAAAAAGGGTGCGACTGGCCGTCCGGTGCCCTTGCTGGTGCAATACCTGTTGCATCGTTGCGCGTGAGTGGGGTGGTTGTTTTGTGGGGGGTGCACAAGCCCACGGGTCGAGTGTTTGTCTCTACCGTGGGGTGTGCTAGGCTCGTTTCCGTGGGCTAGTAGAGTGATGTCCTTCGTTACCAGTAATTGACATGGTGGTGGGGTAGTTTCCGCGAGCAGAGAGTGGCCCATGTTGATCGATCGGAACATCCCGCGATCGAGTAGGGGGTTTCTCTCTGGCTGTCTTTTGGTTGGGGGTGATGTCTAGTCGAACCTGACTCGCGGTAGCGAACGGAACCTAGATGGGGTGTGGCGGCCCTGCCCGTCCTGACCAGCGGTGTCGTCAGGGGTTTGTTTGCAACGCTTGTGTACGTTGTCTTCGACAGGGTGATTCGATGAAAATTGTGACTACTCCAGGGCCCGAGCGGCACCTGTGGCATACGCTAAAGATATCAACGCGCTTGTGGATCCTGGGTGGCGTTATCGTATTGTTTTCTGTGGTCATCCTTTTTCTGGGCGTGGTGCGTACCAATGCGGTATTTCACCAATTCGGTAATCTGTTGACAGAGCGCTATGCCAAACTGGAACGGGTGACGGAGATTGACCACCACAACCACCGTATTCTCGGGGAGCTTGCAGGGGCAATGCTGGTGAATGATGTGCAAAACCAGGCCCAAGCCCTAGCAGAGGTAGAGAAAGAGGCGAGCCTCGCTGCGGAGCGGCTTGATGCGCTCTCGGCGCTGATTGCGACCAAGCGGGGGCGTGAACTGTTTTTGGGGGTTGCAGACGCTGAGCAGCGGTTTTTGTCTCTGGCGCGGAAGGCGGGTCTCAATTATAAGGTCAATGGTGTGGATGGCTTAAAGCCATTGTATGGTGATGTGTGGGAGGCTGATCTACGGTGTGACGCAAAATTAGAGACAATGATTGCGTATCAGAAGGAACGTCTGAGAAATACGGAAATCGATGTGGAGGAGGTGAAATCTCGGAGTACCCTGCTGGTGTCTTTCTTGTCGTTGGCGGTGCTTGTTGTCGTGATGGTTCTGTTCTTGTGGATTGTGTCCAGTATCAACCGGCCATTGCTCAGGCTTTCCCTATTCGTTAAAGAGGTCGCGGAGGGGCGGGTGCCGCAGCCAATCAATGAGAAATGGGATGGGGAGTTTGATGCGCTCCGCAAGCACATCAATATCATGAGTGAGGCAATCAACGCCCTGTTTGTGTTAGATAAATACTCCTTGCAAGTCTCTCCGCGTAATCTGGATGGCCATATTCAGGTAATCAATGGTGCCATTGGGTCGCATATCCACTGGAAGGTGACTCTGCATGAGGCAATTGCGCGGCGTGCAGTGTTGGATGTCGCCACAATTGCGTCCGATGAGCGGTGTACGTTTGGTCAATGGCTGCATGGCGAGGCCAGGACAAATTACCACGAGCTGGCTAATTACCGCGCCTGTGTTGAAGCGCATAGCCGATTCCACAAATCGGTTGGTGCGATTGCCAAAGCGATTAACGAAGGCAGGTATGCAGAGGCAGAGGCAATGCTCGAAACCGGTGCCTACTCCCATGCTTCAATGGAAGTGGTGGCTCTGTTGAACGATCTAAAAATAGAGATCAGCGTACTGAAACCCTCCAACCCCATTGGCTGCGGGGTACGCTAGCAGCGTATTGCATTAAAGCCTTTCCGTGTGAGGGGTGTTCACCATCCTGGTTAAGGAGCGTCCTGAACGGGTGAGGACAGGGAGCCACGCAACCCCCGCCAAGCGGCGCACTTGCTTGGTGAGGGGCTGCGCGTGGTTCGTTTAGCGGGTCAGGCGTTTGTAGGCAATACGGTGGGGTTGGTCGGCGTCGGTGCCGAGTCGGCGATGGCGGTCGGCCTCGTAGTCGCTAAAATTCCCCTCGAACCAGTTGAGTTTGCTATCGCCCTCAAAGGCCAGGGTGTGGGTGGTTACGCGGTCGAGGAACCACCGATCGTGCGAGATGATGAGCACTGAGCCGGCAAACTCAAGGATGGCCTCTTCGAGTGCACGTAGCGTCTCAACATCAAGGTCGTTGGTGGGCTCGTCTAAGAGCAGGACATTGCCGCCACTCTTGATGACCTTGGCCAGGTGCAGGCGGTTGCGCTCGCCACCAGAGAGATCACGGACGAGTTTCTGTTGATCCGATCCCTTGAAATTAAAGCGCCCGATGTAGGCGCGTGACGGCGTCTCGTACTTACCGACGGTGATGATGTCCGCCCCCCCCGAGATCTCCTGCCAGACCGTTTTGGCGTCCGAGAGCGAGTCGCGGCTTTGATCGACATAGGCGAGTTGTACGGTCTCGCCGATACGCAGGCTGCCTGCGTCTGGCGTCTCTTGGCTGGCCAACATCCGAAACAGCGTCGTTTTACCCGCGCCGTTTGGGCCAATGATGCCGACAATCGCCCCTGGTGGCACGCGGAAGGTCGCGTTGTCGATGAGGGTCTTGTCCTCGTAACTCTTCGAGAGACCAGCGGCCTCGATGACGAGATCGCCAAGGCGGGGCCCGGGTGGGATATAGATCTCCTTCGTCTCAATCCGTTTCTGGTATTCCTGCGACGATAATTCATCAAACCGTGCAAGACGTGCCTTGCTCTTGGCCTGACGCCCTTTCGGGTTGGCGCGTACCCAAGCAAGTTCGGCCTTGATCGCCTTTTGGCGGGCGCTCTCTTGCTTTTCCTCCATCCCGAGGCGCTTTTCCTTTTGGTCTAACCACGAGGAGTAGTTGCCCTGCCAGGGGATGCCTTGGCCCCGATCCAGTTCGAGGATCCAGCCGGCTACGTTGTCCAAGAAATAACGGTCGTGGGTGACGGCAATGACGGTGCTCGGGTATTCCTGCAAGAAGCGCTCAAGCCAGGCGACACTCTCGGCGTCTAGGTGGTTGGTCGGTTCGTCGAGGAGCAGCATGTCGGGGGCAGAGAGCAGCAGCCGACACAGCGCGACCCGTCGCCGCTCGCCGCCCGAGAGTTTGGTAACGTCGGCATTCCAGGGAGGGAGGCGCAGCGCATCGGCGGCGATCTCGAGCTTGCGCGGCAGATCCCAGGCACCAGCGGCGTCGATGGCGTCTTGGATCTTGCCCTGTTCCTCGAGGAGCTTGTCGAAATCGGCGTTGGGGTCTTCAAAGGCTGCGCTGATGGCCTCGAAGCGGTCTAGTAGGTTTTTTAGCTCGGCAACCCCAGCCTCGACATTACCGCGTACATCCAGGCTTGGGTCGAGTTGCGGCTCTTGGGGAAGATAGCCGATGCGAATGCCGGGTTGCGGGCGTGCCTCACCGAGGATGTTGGTGTCGAGGCCGGCCATGATGCGGAGCAGGGTGGACTTGCCCGAACCGTTTAGGCCAAGTACGCCAATCTTTGCCCCAGGGAAAAAGGACAGGGAGATGTTCTTTAAGATCTCACGGTGGGGTGGCACTACCTTGCCCACCCGATTCATGGTGTAGATATATTGGGCCATTGAGGGTTTTCCGCCGCAGCCCAGGGTCTGCCCGCAGGCGCGGCATGATTGAGAGGACAAGACCGTGGTTAAGGCGACGCGGCTAGAACGATTCTAGGTCATCCAGCTCTTGGCGCAATCTCTTCCACTCCTGGTATTCCTCTACGGAACGCCAGCGTCCTTGCTTCCGTTGTGAGGACGACTGTTGGGAAGAACCGATACTCTTTGGTTTTATTGCTTTTGTTGTCCAGCCTTCATCAGGCTCTTCGGAATCCGGTACTTCCATATCGGTTTTTTTCTCGCTTCTGAGGGTTACGGTGTTGCCTTTACGATTGGGTTTGGTGTAATCGGGGAGACTATATACGTCCGTTTCGCTTGCTTGGCAAGCCCCATCACCGCTTTGCGAAGCGCATAATCCGGCGGCGTTTTGCTATCTGCCGCTCTGACAAAGGATTGACGCGACCCGCAAACGGGTTGCTATTGCCCCTAAACTCAACCACGAGAGGTGTTCCCACCAAGTCCAGAGCCTCACGATAGGCGCTGGCGAGGTAGCGGCGGTAGTTCTCTGGCACCGCATCGACCTGGTTTCCGTGGATGATGATGCGCGGCGGATTGTGCCCACCCTGGTGTGCAAAGCGTAGCTTGATGCGTCGTCCATGGACAAGCGGCGGCTGGTTCTTGGCAACTGCATCCTGCAGGATCCGCGTTGCAAGGGGGGTCGGGATCTTGCAGGTGACCGAGGCATACACCTTATCGACCGCAAGTAACAACTCCGCGAGCCCAGTCCCCTTCCGTGCCGAGATGTAGCGGAAAGGTGCGAAGTCCAAGAACGGGAACTGGCGATCGAGCGCCTCCTTCACCTCGTCCCGTGCTGCGATGTCGAGCCCGTCCCACTTGTTGACCGCGATGACGAGACCTCGGCCCGCCTCTAACACATGCCCAACCAGGCGCGTGTCCTGGTCGCTAACGCCATGGTGAGCGTCTAATACTAAAATTACTACATGGGCCGCGTCAACTGCCTGTAATGACTTAACAACACTATACTTTTCAATCACCTCGGTGACTACGCGACGCTTTCGTATGCCTGCGGTATCGATGAGGGTGTAATGGCGCTCGTTTGCGCTAAAGGGGATGTAGACGCTGTCGCGGGTGGTGCCTGGTTGATCGGAGGTGAGCACCCGTTCTTCTCCCACCAGCCGATTGACCAGGGTGGATTTTCCGACATTGGGTCGTCCGATGATGGCGACCCACGGTTCAGGGCGGTCATCGACGTGCTCTATGGCCTCTTCTTCGTCTGATCCCGCAAGCCCACAGGCTGTGAAGACCTTATCCAAGAGTAGCTGGATGTTATGGTTGTAGAGCGCCGAGATGGCGATGGGTTCGGCAAACCCCATCCGAGAGAAATCGGCAGAGGCCATGGCAACGCCCTGGCCCTCGGCTTTATTGACCACGAGAAAGATGGGTTTTCGCAAGCGCCGGAGGTATTCGGCGACCTCTTCATCGGCGGCGGTGAGCCCTGCCTTGGCGTCTACCAAAAAGAGTACGGCATCGGCCTCGGAGACGGCGAGTGCCGCCGAGTCGGACATGAGCTTGGAGATGCCCGTTCTCTCGGCGGTAAAGCCGCCGGTGTCTACCACGCGGAAGGGGCGTGAGCCAACGCGGCCTAGTCCGTACTGGCGGTCGCGGGTAACGCCAGGAAAATCGACCACCAGCGCATCACGGCTGCGGGTTAGGACGTTATACAGGGTAGATTTTCCGACATTGGGATGACCCACTATCGCGATGATTGGTAGCATGAGGTTGGTTCGAGGAGAGGGAAGGGGAACAATGCGCAGGGCGCTCGTCATTCGTGACCGAGACGCCGTTGCCAAGGCGGAACAAGCCGCAGTCCGCGTCGGCTGACGTGGGTGACAAGTTGCGATGCCGCACCACGCCCGGGGACGACGACCTTTGGCGCTATCTCGCGGAGAGGATAGAGGACGAAGGCGCGCAAATGTAGTCCTGGGTGGGGCAC
>CAIRSR010000025.1 GCA_903881315.1 uncultured Thiotrichales bacterium
CCCAGTTGTTGCAGGTAGGGCCCTTCTGTGCCAAAGGCAACCGCCTCTGCCGCTGCACCAGTAAACGCCTCGGCGGCCTGCACCAAAAAGGAATTCGCAGGCGTCTCGAGCGCAGGTGTCCCACTGAATAGCGGAAAAACCTCTAGACCAAGCTCACTGCCTGCCAGCAACGCAGTGAGCCGTTCGCGCATCTCGGCGCGTAACTCCTCCAGATCCATGCCGGGGAGTGGGCGCAGATCGATGTGCAACTCACACATCCCGCAGATACGATTCGGGTTGTCACCCCCGTGGATGTGCCCAAGATTTAAGGTTGGCACCGGCACATGAAACTGCGCATTGTGGTAACGCGCCTGCAACTCCCCGCGCCAGATCAATAGTTCTCTTAGTACACGGGTCATCCCTTCCAGGGCATTGGCACCGAGCGCAGGGTCGCTGGAGTGCCCCGACCGCCCCACGACGCGCACCCCCTCCATCAGGATCCCTTTGTGCATCCGTACCGGAACCAGCCCCGTGGGCTCACCAATGACTGCGTAGCGGGCACGAGGCCGCCCCACCTCCACCAGCATTTTCGCGCCGTCCATGCTGCTTTCCTCATCAGCCGTAGCGAGCACGATGAGCGGCTCTGCGAGCGAGTGCGCCCGAAAACGACGCGCCGCCTCGATCACCAGCGGGAAAAACCCCTTCATGTCTGAGGTGCCAAGACCATACAAACGACCATCCGTGTTCGTGAGCCGAAACGGATCGTGACGCCACAGCGCCGCATCAAAGGGGACGGTATCGGTGTGGCCAGCCAACACCAGGCCGCCCGGGCCTTGGCCTAGGGTCGCGATCAGGTTGGCCTTCCCGGGGCGATCGGGTAAGGGCATTAACTCAACCGCAAAGTCGAGGTCAGCAAGCCACTCCCCGAGCCGCTCAACAACCGCGAGGTTGCCCTGATCATATTCAGGACTAACACTACTAACCGAAGGGAGGGCAATGAGTTCGCCCATCATCGTCAGCAGATTGGGTACCGTGATGCCCATCGCTATTCTTTAATAGGTAATCGTGATTTGACTAACACGTAAACACCAAAACCATCGCCTAGTCGCCATGGGGCGGTTCGACTGCGATGTCCAGCGTCACCGTAACAGATGCTCGTGGATCCAAAGCCAACGCCGCCGCAAGTTCTGCAAACGCCGCCGCCGGGATTGAGGCCGTAGCACGCAACGTAGCGCCCTTGGCCGTGGGTGGCGCAAACGACATGGGGACAGGCCGACTCTCACGCGGTCGTGGCTGGAGATCAAGCGGCGGCTCGAACCAATAGCTCTTGTCACTCGAATGATTGAGGTAGTGCATCCGTGCGGTCAACTGACCGAGCGCATCCAAGTAGACCGAGGATACTTGGCCTGGTTGGAGACAGCCCAGCAAGACATGGGCGCGATCAATACCACGAGCAAGACCGGATACCACACTAGCAGGAGCGCTACCGAGAAAGATCGTACGCGCAACCCGATGGGCAGCGCTCACCAAACCGAAACGTGGGTCGGTTTTTTCCAGCTCAACGGTCGCCGCCGCCCCACCATCCACATCACGCTCGATCACAACCCCCCAGCCCGGCGGCAAATAACGGATCAGAGAATCACGACTACAGCCATCGTAGAGCGGCAAACCGCCGGGCAGGATCATCAAATCCCGACTGTTGCTCATCCACAAGCGAAAGACAAACTGGGCCACACACCGCAGCACACCACGAATGCACGGGAAACCCTCAATGGTCGTCCAGTCTTCGTAGATTCTGTCGAACAGTTCGGGATGCAACGGATGGGTACGGTTCAAGCGCTCAAGATAGCGCCCCTCATGGATCTCGCCGGGCAGCTTATCTGCCTCACCCTCATACATCTTGGCGAAGGCACGGCACACGGTCTCTTGGGCCGCCGGATCGCGTACTGGCTCGAACAAGCGACAGCGCACAATCTCCAGCACCTCTTCCATGGTCGGTGGTTTACACATTACCTTGGTGCGGTGAAAGATCTTATCGAGCGCATGCAAGACCGCCATTTCCTGTGGACTCGTCGTCTCGACACTCACTTCTGGCAGGGAGGCCAACACCATCGCCGTCGGCGTTGCCCTAACCACTTCCACCAGGTTTTGCACAAAGGCAAGATTACTCTCATAACTGCCACCACTCTGCGCGTGACCCTCGCGCAGTTGTCGCAGATACGTGCTGATATCGTCGATCAAGATGACGCACGGCGCGTAGGCTTGCAAAAATTCTTGGAGGATACCCTTGGCCGGGGATGTGCCGGTCGCATCCGCATCCAGCACCATATCGAACGCTTCCGCGCCACCCAGTTGCCAAGCCAACTCTCCCCACAGTGTTCGGACAATCCGCGTACCGTGCTTCCAGTGCTGGCTAGGGGAGTGGGCAATACCATCCAGCACCACCACCCGCGCCCTTGGTAGGTCGGAAAAACCGGACTGTCTGAGCAGCTCGGGAATACCGATCATGTCGGTCAATGGACACTTACGGGTTACCAGATGGTACACAGCCAATAGGCTGTGGGTCTTGCCCCCGCCCAGGGGCGCGTGGATCGGGATGACCGGCTCACCGTCCTGGTCAGCGAGGCGCAGCAACACCTGGGTGAGCAACCACCGCATCCCATCGGTGAGATAGGTTCGGTCGAAGAAGTCAGCAGCCTCTTGGTACTCGCGGGTTCCCTCACCACTACGCACCGCCGTAATGTCCGTGGCAAACTCAGATTGCCGGAAGGCCCCCCCCAAGACATCGGGGTGAGGCAAGACGATTTCACGCCAAGGTTTCAAACTCATGGACACTCGTACCTTTTCCGGCACTGATTTAGCCAGTTTTGTTTAGATTGGCGGTTTATACCAGTTTGCGCAACTCATATTCGACAATGCCCTGCGCCCCAGCCGCCTTGAGGGTAGGGATAAGCCCACGCACAAGATTCCTGTCTACCACGGTTTCTACCGCCAACCACTCGCTACCATAAAGTGGGCTCACCGTCGGTGCGTTAAGGCTCGGCAGCAGGGCCATAATGGCCTCTTTGCTGTTGTCGGGGATATTCATCTTGAGCATCACGCTATGACGCGCCGCCAAAGCCGCCTGGAGCAATAAAGCGATCTGCTCGATCTTGGCTTTCTTCCACGGATCGGCCAGGGCGGCACGATTGGCAATGAGTTGCGTATGGGTCTGGAGTAGATCGCAGACAATGCGCAACCCGTGCGCACGGATGGTGCTGCCAGTCTCGGTGATCTCCACGGCGGCATCCACAAGCCCCTCCACCACCTTGGCCTCGGTCGCACCCCACGAAAACTCGACACTCGCATCAATGCCCCGCGCCGCCAGATAGCGCCGCGTGAACCCAACCAACTCGGTTGCCACCTTCTTGCCGTGCAGATCCTCTATCGCCTGCACCGGCGAGCCCTGTGCGACCACCAACACCCAACGCGCTGGCGCATCCGTACTTTTGGAATAAAGCAAGTCACATACCGGCACCACATCCGCCTCGGTTTCCATGATCCAATCCAAACCAGTGAGGCCCAGATCCAAGGTGCCGCGTGCGATATAGGGCCCCATCTCCTGGGGGCGCACCAAGGCACAGGAAAGCTCGGGGTCATCTACCGAAGGAAAATAGTTGCGCGAGCGCGTACTAATGTTCCAACCGGCCTGGGCAAACAACGACAGCGTGGCATCCTCTAGACTTCCCTTGGGAATGCCGAGTTTAAGCTTGGGCATGTGGTTTTTTCTCTGTATCTAAGGTTAATGGCCGCGAATGATAGCCCATGTAACGAGGCAAGGCACAGTGGGCGCAAGTGGCGCGACTGCGTTGATTGTACCCGATTATCAGCAACTACGTCGTGACTGATGTTGGTTCAGAGAAGAACGACGCACCCTATTGACCGTAACAGATCGATGCAGTTCCATTCCCCCCCTAGGAGAACCTCCAACTCATCAATAGTACCCCCGGTAGGGAGTCGGTTCGTAAGGATGGTAGGAAAGCACGACGCCATGCCGGAAAACCCTGCCATCACAATCCACGCGCCGCGAGACCTCCGGCATGGACAGATCCTGAGTCATCACCAGTGAAGCGATCGCCCCGCCATTGCGCCTGCTCGGCAAACCAACACCTTACCTTAGGACTTGTTCGCACCACCCAACCCATGCACACTGTAATTACGGGAGGTTTTTCGAGCTAGCCGTTATAATCCATGTTTCTCCCTTTCACTTCCCATTTCGGCTGTCGGGGTCTAAACACCGTGGATGCGGAAAGGTTCTTCGTTTCAGAAAGAATGCCGTGAACAAAAAATCCGAATTGATCTCGGTACGACTCTCGCACCTGCTGCGTCATTGCTCGGTTGGGGCGATCGTACGCGGCCCTGATTATCTCATGACCGTCAAAGATATTCGGGAATGGACTGACCGCCAGAAGAACCCGGTCGGCGAACCACTGCGCTATGTCGACCGTGTGCGGGGCGCTCTCGGCATCACCCAAGAATTGCGCGAACCCCCGATTGCGCGCCCCCTCAACCGTGGCCCGATCGACGGGGCCTCAGTACCCGCAGTGCGCTTCCCCTTCTGGATGCGCTGCCTAAACCCTGAGTGCGGCCTGCTCCACTTTAAGCCCTGGCAAGGTTTGCCAACGGACGAAAAACCAAGATGCCGAGACTGTCAGAAACGCACCGACCTAGAACAGGTGCCGTGGATCTTGGTGCACAGAGAGGGGCATATGGCGGACGTGCCTTGGCACATCCTTACCCATGCCGAGGCGAGACACCCAACCCAAACACGATGCAGGCGGGACTTCCAAGAGCCCTATCTCCGCTTGAGGGAACAAAAGGGCGCACGTCGGCGGTTACGCTGCGAGCGATGTGGCGCTGAGAGCACCTTCTCCGAGACTACCCCGCTGATCTTTGGCACCGAACTGCGCCAACCATGGTGCAAAGAAGCAGCCTCGGCAAGCGAGGATGAGCAAGAAGGCGAGATTAGGGCCGAGATTGTAGAGATTAATGATGTGCGCGTTCATAGCCCAGTAACTCGCAACGCGCTGGTCGTCCCACCAGAGTCACGGGTTCGCAAGGGCTCTGTCGTCGATCGCTTGTACCGTAGTTCGCAGAAATTGCGGCTCCTGACCCAAGCCAGAACTCCGCTCAGCAGAAAATCTGCATTACGGCAGATTGCCTCCGCATTTCGTTGCTCAATCCAGGAGATCGAGGCCGCCCTCTGCGCCATCGAGAACGGCTACCCAAGGAATGATGAAAACAGTATGCCCGGACTGCTGCTTGGCAGCGAATACCTGGCCCTTCAGAACGAATGGCCCGATATGGCGGATGACGAAGACTTCGTCACTCGGCACCACACGGCGGCATGGAAAGGCCTAACCACACGTTTTCCGAGAGACGCACGGCCCCATCACCTCATTGCTGCAGTCGATCACCTCGTTGCTGTCAATCGGCTGCGCGAGATTATGGTACTGAAAGGTTTCAATCGCCTTGGCGGTGACACCTTGGTTCCTCCGGATATTATCGGAAAAAGCGATTGGCTACCCGCGATTGAATTGTATGGGGAAGGCGTATTCTTTAGCCTAAACGAGAGTCTGCTTGCCCGTTGGGAATCCCTGCCCGCTGTCCGCGAACGCACGCTTCTCTTTGGTCGTCGCTTCCGCGTTTCCACGCAACACTCCGACCCAGAGCTTGAGGTAATCCCGCGTTTCCTACTGCTGCATACCTTGGCCCACCTACTCATTCGGCAGATGGAAACACAGGCAGGCTACCCGGCGGCATCGCTTAAGGAGCGCATCTATTGTACTGATGGCAAGCCAGCCATGTCGGGCATTTTGATCTATATTGCGGTATCCGACGTGATGGGATCACTCGGCGGCCTCGCCGAATTAGCAACACCCAATCGATTCCTTCCGTTATTGTCTGGCGTTTTCGACCACGCGGAATGGTGCTCTCTTGATCCAGTCTGCTCAGCACACGAGGGTCAGGGGCCAAACCGGTTGAATCGCGCTGCCTGTCACGCCTGCGCCTTGATCCCTGAATCAAGCTGCGCCTTTGGCAATGTCCTACTCGATCGCTCCTTCATTAAAGGGAATCCTGCCACCGACCTGCCTGCATTTCTGGATGCGATTGCACAAAACAATGCAGCCATTGCTGAGTGAAAGGATGCCGCACTTGAAGACGCCCACCCATACCAAACGCCGATTCGAATTGCCTGGCATTAACGAATTGAGCAAGGAACAAGAAGATGCACGCGCCCTCCCGAAGCAAGGACAACATCTGATTATTGGTGGGCCCGGCACCGGAAAATCAGTCCTTGCTTTATTACGATCACGGCGTCTTCACCAAGAAAGGGATAATTACGTCTTCCTTGTCTATAATCGCCTGCTCATCCAGGCAAGCCAACAGCTCTTTGGTTCTGGCCTACACAAGGCACAATGGCAATCTTGGTTCATGAATATATTCAGCATTCTAACCCAGAACCAGACACCAACCGTAGCATCCCGCAGCGGGTGGCCAGAGATCGATTGGAATACCGTAGAGCGCATGATTACCGAGTCGCCTCCTGAGCTTACCTCGGAGAGACCAGCACTGATTATTGACGAGGGACAAGACATGCCGCCAGCGTTTTATAATGCGCTCGCCAACTGCGGCTTCGAGAATTTTTATGTGGTCGCCGATCAAAATCAGCAAATCGTTGCTGGCCAGAATAGCAGCAGACAGGATATTCAGCATAGCCTAGGCGTAGAGTCATCAGACGTAATTGAACTTCAAGACAATTACCGCAATGCCTACCCGGTCGCAAGGCTTGCACGCGAATTTTATACCGGCGATCCCGCAAGTCCGCCACCGGCACTACCCAACCGACCATCGAAGATACGCCCCCTACTCTACGAGTATGCCGAGAATGATTTCATCAAGATCATTGTCAACATCCTAAAGAATGCAGATACCTACCCAAACAAACTCTTTGGGGTGATTACCCCAAACAACAATGTTCGCCTTCGCTACCATCAGGCGCTCACGAGCGCCTATGTTCAACTAGACCACGGCCACCCACGCATCGAGACCTACCAATCTGGGATCAATGCTTTCCTAAAATTTACTGAGGGCGGTATTATGGTAATCAACGCCCAAGCCTGTAAGGGGCTTGAATTTGATACCGTATTCCTCGCAGACATTAATCACTACCGCCTCGATACCAAAGACCCTGACCGAACAAAACGACTCTTCTACGTCATGATCGCCCGCGCCAAAGAGCAAGTGATCATGCTAAAAGAAAAAAACAAACCTTGTCCGGTCGAAGGCATTCTCCCCACTGACATGAATATCCTGGAGCGCTACTAATGGAACCCACATCGGATCTGTTTGGTATGGTCTCGGCACCCACCATGACCAAGGAGGAGGTTCGCTGGATTCTCGTGACCAACCAACGAAATCTCTTTTATATGCTTGCCTCGGGCCTCATCATGCCAGCAAAAGGTTTCGGCAAGAAATATTATCGCGACACCCTCGAGAATTTTCCCGGGCAGATACCACTCTTCGCTAATAGAATTCCGCAATCGGCCATAGATTATTCTGTTGGCGAGCGCAGCCACCTTCTCCCCTGCCTCGTTACGCTGGACATATCAGACTTGAGTGGGCGGGTTATCACCATTGGTTCTGACAAGATTGCGCACGAGATCAATTTCCCTGGCGAATTACCAGACACATGCCAAGTGATACTCATCACCGCACCACTACCGATCAGTTTGATAAAATCAATCTCCTTCCGCTCTCGAGAAGAGAAATCCAGTTGTGAGGCCGATGCCAAGGATTTTGGTAATGTCCCGCTCAGTGATTTCAAACGACTCGTTGCTGCCCGTGACTTCACCGACACCATCGATCTTCCCTGGCCCCTGCCAAGGCCCACGATCCCTACCATTGAAGTAGGCCTTGGTATTCCCTTCGCGGCGGGCGGCATCATGGCGATGCTGTTCCATCTCGCGAACCTTGGCGAACTCGGGACGAAGACATGCCAGTTATCCTTCGATGCGGATGAAAATATCGCGGCAACCATCAATGATCCGCTGATTGCACCGCTCGGACGCTGGATGAAAGTCGGTTGTGTCAGAGAGACCGCTGACATGTCCAGCACGCTCTTCTGGAGTATTGTAGAAAAGGTAGCGATGAGCCGCTTTTCCGATGAACCCGTGTCGGCACGAGATATTGTGCTGAGCCACCTAGAAGCGGAAGGCGATCACTTGGGTGGGCGCATAAACCAGGCGCTTGCGAAATTGGCCCGCGACCTGCGCACCATTGCCACTTTCCCAGACAGCACCATTACCGAGCTATTCGAGCGCCATCCAAAAACCTTCTCGCGGGCGATGATTCTGTTTTTTTTGCACAACAAATGCGTCGATCTGCTGGAGTGTAAGCATCCTCTCCTCACCGAAGCAAATTACATTGCTGGGGCCATTCTCTTCGCCGCAAGAGAAGGATGGTTGGGTTTACCACTAACACTGCGTCATTGCTCGGTGTTACAACCTGCGATTTCGCATCGAATGGCGGCAATGGCCCAGCGCCTGGCCAACACAGGACTTGATCTTGGTGCCACTCCAACGCGGCCCGTGCCCATGCGTGAATTATTCTTAGCCGGACAAAAGGGGTGGAACCCTGCGCAAAAGGAAGCCAGTCTCGCCTTGGCGCGTGAAGGCAAATGGGAGTGTATCCAGACACGCATTAGCCTAGGCAAGGGGAAGTATCACCTGGTCGTCGATGGGGGCGGCGCTCACCTCCTATTGTCCGGCGACGCCAAGGCGGTCTCGACAGAGATCGACCCCGAGCAGTTCTTCGCCGCTCTGGCAGCCAACCCGATACCCCCCAAGCTAGACAGCAAGATCCGCAATCTACTCTCCGCATAACCACATAAACAATACTGATTGCGCACCACAAAACCGGACAGTTCTATTTACTCCTGACAATCGGCATACCGGATCTTGACTTAGGTCACAGGCTCGCATAGCGTTGGGCGCATGATATGCGGATTGCGGAATCGGTGCTGGCGATTGAAAATCCTTGCCCTGTGTTGGGCGTGGGGAGGCTTGGTGTGGGCCGCCGATAAGGGGGGCACCCTATCACAGGCCGATCCCTACCAAGCACTCGTCCGAGTGACCGGACAAGGCGAAGCAGAACGCACCGCTGCCCTACGTGCCGCGCTTACCGAGATCATTACCCACCTGAGTGGGCGCACCGTCACCGCAGCTCGCGGCCAACGCGCCGAGGACATGGTGTCGCGTTATCGCTACGAACCAGCAGCCGCAGGGTACCAATTGGTGATCGATTTCGACCCAGCCAGCATCGACCGCCTAATACCCGGGCGCCGCATCGCCGCACGAATGGAATCTCGATCATCAGCAGTGGTTTGGCTTGTGGTTCAGGGCGCAGACGGGACAGCACGACTGACAGGCAGTGACGGGCCTTCCCCCTACCAACAACCCATCCAAGACGAGGCGCAACACCTTGGCGTATCCCTGGTGTGGCCTATTATGGATCTGTTGGAGACCACGCTGTACCCTCCGCAAACCACGAGCGAGTTGGTGGATACGCTGCGCAAGGCTTCTCGGAGCTACTTGGTAGAAGCCGTTTGGATAGGCATACTAAACCCGCTCACCAAAGAGGTTCTCGTCACTTCGGCAACCCCCAAAGAGGGGGCGACAACAGCAATCCACTGGATCTTATCTCGGGGAAGCACCACAGAAGAGTGGGATGTGGCGGGTGAAACACGCAATGCGGTTCTCGCGACGAGCGTCGATAGATTGGCAGAGCGGTTGGCTGTCAGCGGATCACCCCCGAACGAGACCCCAGCGACCCAACAATCGGTTGTGTCTGTCGTAGCATCAGGAGTAACCTCCCTCGAAAGCTACGCCGAACTGTGCGGACGCCTAGAGGGTCTTCCCGTGGTTGCGCGAGCCGCCGTCACCCAGATCGAACCCGAGGGACGGATCACGTTCGCCCTGGAACCCCGCGAGAGCACTGGTGAGATTGATAGCGCCCTCCGTCGAACAGGTCGGTTGGTGCCAGAGACACAAGGCACCCCTTCTGCACCCCGAGAGGTCGCGTTGTATTACCATTGGTCATCGATTCCGAAGAGATAGCCCCTCTTGCACGTAAACCCAATCACTTCTTCTTGCCGCCCAGCACCGTGACTCGTCGAGACATTCCAAATCTTATCACCTTGCTGCGCATCTTCTTGGTGCCGCCCTTCTTGTACTCCTTGCTGAATGGGTATTACCTAACTGCGCTTGCCCTGTTCTTTGTTGCCGGGGCATCCGACGGCTTGGACGGCTTTCTCGCCAAACGCTACGACTGGGGCAGTCGCTTCGGTTCTATCCTTGATCCCATTGCCGATAAACTATTGATGGTGGCAGCCTTTCTTACCTTAACCTGGATGGGGCGCATCCCCCTCTGGCTAACCATCGTCGTGTTAGGGCGGGATGTGCTGATTGTGGCAGGTGCCGTTGCATACCACTTCTGGATTGGACAGTATCAACTGGCACCAGCAAGCTTGAGCAAGTTCAATACGATGGCGCAGATTGTGCTGGTATTGGCAGTGATTATCTCGGCAGCCAACGGCTCCCCCCCCCTTGGCGGACTGGTGACCCAATGGCTTATCTACCTCACCTTCGCAACAACCGTGGTGAGCGGCATACACTACACCGGACTCTGGGGGCGACGCGCCATCATGGCCCGCCGCGCCATGTCGTCCACTGATCAATGAGCCACAGCGGTCTCTTCGTAGGAAAACAACTGCCTCTTCAATTTAAGATACGGGAGGGGCTGACCTTCGATAATTATCTGCCCGGTACCAATGGCGAGATCATTGATGTGTTGCGCAACAACAACGAGCCCTATGTATACCTGTGGGGATCAGCGGGTGTTGGCAAATCGCATCTCTTACAAGCCGCCTGCCGGACGCAAGAGGCCGTCGCCTATTTATCCCTGGGAGAATTATTAGCACACGATCCGGGCGTACTAGAGGGCCTCGAAAACCTTGACCTGGTATGCTTAGATAACTTAGAGCGAGTCGCTGGACATGCTCTCTGGGAGCGCGCCTTGTGCGACCTGTACAACCGTCTGCGCGATTCTGGTGTGCTGCTGCGGGCCGCAGGAATGGCGCACCCCGGGTCACTTGGGCTAACCCTTGCCGATCTGGTCTCGCGCCTCCACTGGGGGCCAATCTACCATCTGCAAGAACTGGACGATACCGATAAGGCCAAGGCCCTCCGTATGCGCGCCCACGCCCGGGGGTTGGATCTACCAGAAGACGTAGCCCGCTACCTGTTGCGCCATAAACCTCGGGACAACGCCTCCTTGTTTGGCTTATTGGATTATTTGGATCAGGCATCGTTGGCGGCGCAGCACCGTCTTACGATACCCTTCGTCCGGAGCGTACTAGACGCAGAAGAACGCGGCTCATAACGCCACTCGCTCGCTATGGTTCCATCACCCAACACCAACACTCCAACACACCAATACGATAATAGTAACCCAACCACAGTTACAATGCGTGAGCAACACGAGCGAACGCACAACACCGGGTCAGAAAAGATCCGCCACCTATCCTTGGCATTTTTTGCAGGTCTATCATGAAGCTATTGTACGACTTCTCACCGGTATTGTTATTTTTTATTGCCTACAAACTCTATGACATCTATGTTGCGACCGCAGTTGCCATGGTCGCCTCCTTTCTCCAAACTGCGGGCTATTGGTTGCGGTACCGCCGTTTCGAGACCATGCATCTGGTAACGCTCGGCATGATCCTGGTATTGGGGGGTGCCACCTTGTTTTTCCAAAACCCGATATTCATCAAATGGAAGCCAACCGTGGTCAATTGGCTTTTTGCCGGCGCGTTCCTCGGCAGTCAGTGGATTGGAGGAAAACCAATTATAGAGCGCTTGATCGGCGACCAGATAAAACTACCACAAGTCGTGTGGACTCGTCTAAATCTGTCATGGACTACATTCTTTATTCTCTCTGGGGCAGCCAATCTGTACGTGGCCTACCACTTTAGCGAAGCGACTTGGGTTAATTTCAAGCTATTCGGGATGATGGGGCTAACTATTGGCTTTGTCGTCCTCCAGGCCTTTTATCTCAGTCGCCACGTTATCGAGATACAAGAGCATTCATCCCCCAGTGACGCGCCGAGGAAAGATGAATCGCTATAAAGGGGACGCCGGTTTTGTCAACGGAGAGGAAGACAGCCTAGGCGTTCTGCTGACCAATCTCGGTACTCCGTCCGCTCCTACCAAAAAGGCGGTACAGCGTTATCTGGCAGAATTCCTCTCTGATCCTCGGGTGGTTGAACTCCCGCGTTTCTTGTGGTGGCCCATCCTGCATGGAATAGTGTTGCGAATTCGTCCGACCCGATCGGCCCACGCCTACCAGAAGATATGGACCACACAAGGCTCTCCTCTGCTAACCATTGGACAGCACCAGGCTGAGGGATTAGAAAATACGATCCGCTCCCGTTTGTCAGGATCAATCACCGTAGCTTTGGGGATGCGGTATGGTGAGCCCTCGATTGCAACCGCATTAGCCAGACTCCGCCAACAGGGAATGCGTCGCCTATTGGTGTTGCCGCTCTATCCCCAATATGCTAGCGCAACCACAGGTGCCACCTTTGATGCGGTGACAGCGGAGTTACGCACCTGGCGTTGGGTTCCCGAATTACGCATGATTACGGACTATCACCAGCATAACGCCTACCTGGACGCATTAGCACAAAGTATCCGCGATGCCTGGAACGGACGGGTGCCGCCCGATCGGTTATTATTCTCCTTTCATGGACTTCCCAAGCGCGTCGCTGAGGCCGGAGACCCTTACCCCACGCAATGCCATGCAACCGCGCGTGGTGTGGCCGAGCGCCTCGGTTTGGATGAACAACAATGGACAACTGGTTTTCAGTCGCGGTTTGGATATGCAGACTGGATAGCACCCCATACTGATCAGATCCTACGAGATTGGGGTGCGGCGGGAGTCAAGTCAGTGGCTGTCATTTGTCCTGGTTTTGCCGCAGACTGCCTGGAAACCCTAGAAGAAGTCGCATTACAGAACCGCGACCTATTTCTGAAGGCCGGTGGACGAAGCTACCGTTATCTCTCGGCACTGAACGACCGCGCCGATCATATTCAGGCGTTGGCGGATTTGGTCGTAGCGCATACACAAGGTTGGCCTAACGCCAACACCACCGCCAACCAGCGGGGCGAAACGAACACCACCCCGAGTTCGACCATCGCATGACGATCGGCACAACAAAAGCGTCTTTACGGGTCGCTACCATTCGCCTAAGCCACATCTCCCTAGTCTCGTGCGCATCTCCTTGCAGCCGCTGGCGCACCGGGCGGGATTTACCATGACCAAAGCCGTCCTTACCGCGAATCTTAGCCTCACCGCCCTACCGCCCGATTTGCTGCGCACTGTACTCGCCGCAAACACCTGGCCGAACCCCGCCTACCAGGAAGCCGTGCGCATGGGGCGGAGCATTTATGGATTAGGGCGCGAGGTTTGCGCCTATCAGGAAACGGTAGACGGGGTACTTTTGCCGCGTGGCTACCTCTCCGACCTGCTGGCCATCGCACCCGAGTGCCAAGTAGACGACCGGCGCACCGATATCCGTGTTGATTTCCCGGAACTTCGCGCAACCTTGCGCCCCTACCAAGAAGCGGCGGTTAGCCAAGCACTAGCAACTGAAGACGGCATTGTGGAAGCGCCAACGGGTGCAGGCAAAACATTGATCGGTCTCGCAACACTCGCACGCCTCGGACGCCGAGCGCTGATACTGGTTCACGCAAACGAGCTGGCACGGCAATGGCACCGGGTCATCGCCACCTACCTCGAGATCAACGCCGGGATCATTGGGCGCGGAAAATGGGCCGAAGGTAGCGCAATCACCATAGCAACCTTGCAAACCTTGCACCGCAATCTGGAACGCACCAAAAAAACTGGCGAGGGCTATGGCGCGGTGTTGGTTGACGAATGCCACCATGTTCCCGCCTCCACCTTTGCCGAGGTGTTATCGCATATCCCCGTGCGATTTCGCTATGGTCTCAGCGCCACACCTCACCGCCGCGATGGATTAGACGTACTGATCCATCGAGTCATTGGGCCGACCCGTGCGCGGATTACGAAAACCGAGGTAGAGGCAAGCGGCGGAACCGTGCCCGCCATCGTGAAGGTGATTGAGACCGGGTTCGATCCTGGGCCCGTAGACGGTTGGGGGGAATTCATTGAATCTTTGACGACGGACGAAACGCGCAACCGCCTCGTCATCGCCACCGCCGAGCGTGCCGCCACACGCTATCATGTGTTGGTATTGGTGGAACGGGTTCAACATGCAGAGTCTCTGGCTGCACTCGCAACCGTTCCCTTTGTGTTAGTGCATGGCTCACTCCCAACCAAGGAGCGCATCGCCGCAATGGAAGCCATCCCCAGATCCCGTTTAACCATCGGTACGCTTGGCTTATTGGGCGAAGGATTGGACATCGGCGCGTGGACTGCACTAGTATTGGGCGCACCAATCTCTTCCAGAACCCGCTTGCTACAAGCAATCGGTCGAGTAGTACGGCCCCATTCCGGCAAAACACGCGGCTACGTCGCCGACTTAGTAGATTCTTGTGCGTTTGCAAAGGCAAGCTTTCGCAAACGCAGTGTCGTCTACCAGGAATGCGGTATCCCCATTGCCTAGGTCTTTACTGTCCTGCCAAAAACGCTGCCCCCTGCCCCAAGAACCTCAGCAGACGCATCACTGCTTCATGCGCAGTGTATCCTTTGCGCACACCACGGCTGATATTATGCCTTTACCTCCAGAAGAGCAGTGTTTTCGACATTACGCATCGACTGCAAGGTTGACCACAACCCCTTCACCGGATCGTCGTGGTTATACAATAAGCGATCGGCGCTATTATCCTGCGCCTCGTAATTAAGCTGCCGTTTATTCTCAGCGCAGAATGTCACCTCTGCTGACCATTGCTCAACCAACCGATCGATATGCTGAATGGTCTCAGAGGCGCGATCCGGATCCGCAGCGGAACAACGCTCTTTTAGCGCATTAACCACCTGCTGTACATATTGATTGACCGGATTGAATTGCCCGGCCTTCGCATTCGCAAGTAGACCTAAGCCCGCATGTCGAATCGCAATCACCAAAGCAGCGTGCAAGGCGCGGGTTCGCGCTTGGTAGGTATAGGGAGTAACACTGGTTGGCTCTACAAATCGATAAAACGCATCGTGATAGGGACGAAAGTTCTCATAGTGAGAAAGACTACGCGCCTGGTCACGATAAAAGTTAGCAAACACCAATCCGGGCACATCACCACGCCCCACCCGACTGCTTGCCTGGATGTATTCTGCTGTGGTCAATGGCTGACCATTGATTATCATGAGTGCCAGGCGCGTAACATCCAATCCGACTGAGATCATATTGGTCGCAAGAACCGCGTCAAGACAATCTACATCGTCACGGGTCTTTTCAAGTCGCGAGAATGTTCTCGCGTTATCCTCAACACTAGAAATGCTGGTCAATTGCGCAATGCGCGGGAATGTCCGCGAAACACGCTGCTTATTGTTCCAGTTCTCGTCCTTAAATTTCCGAATAGCATCTCGCACATCAAGATTGAAGGCATTGTGGCTACTACCCACATCTTTTAGGCTACCATTGTAAATTACTTGCGTCCACCACGCCTCCAGCAGTTCCTCTTGCTGGGTTTGTCGATAAAAGATAATCTCCGGTGCCACCAATAATGCAGCAACCAACGGTGCCATACAGTGTTTCCGATCCAGCATCGGTGCCAAATAACCCACGAACATCCGGCCTGGCCGCTTCTCGGTTGGAACGGTGCAGGAAAAATAACTATCATCACAAGATAGACCAGGCGGCGGAAACACCGCCAATTCGCGCCCGTAAAGACGCCGCACCTGCTCCTTTGCCATGCGAATCGTCGCCGTAGAGGCAATATATTTCGGGCGAACCCCGCGCATCTTCAAAACGGTATCTAACGCTGCCTCATAAAGGCCAGCCACCGATCCAAGCGCACCGGAAATAAGATGCAGCTCGTCCTGAATCACCAGTTCTGGCGGGCGGTTGCCACCAACACCAAAGAAAGCATTGGCGCGCTCCTCCCAGGACAACCGCGCAAATTTATCTACGGTGGCAAGCAACAAGGTTGGCGGATCGAGATAAAGGGCCTCATCCACTACATTACAGGGTAGAATACCTTGCCCATCCCGACCAAAATCACATTCCTGGCTTGTGCAACAAAAGCGAAACTCCTCTGCACTAGCGATATAACTGCTCGGTGCCGAAAATGGCGTACCGCACCAAGGGCAAGCATCCAGCACCAAGGAATGACGAGCCTTTTGTTGATCAGCGCTCGCCCGCTGCACAACCTTCAAGGCATCAGCAAACCGATTCGGGCTAATCGCTGCACCAACCCACATACCAATCGTAATTGGCTCACCTGCGTCCAGCCCTGGGGTTTTTCGTCGAATCAGCTCCAACGCACAAATGATGCGCGTCGCTCGAAGAAATTGCTGCGCCGTCAGAAGGCGTAGCGTATACCGCATCAGTACCGCCGTCCCACCTCCCGCTAGCGGGAAACTAAAACGTCGCCACACGATAAGAAAGGCAATCAAACCAAGATAGGCCTCGGTCTTACCACCCCCGGTAGGAAACCAGATCAGATCGACGACATCCCGAAATTCATCACTCTCATCAATTGCCGACTCCATAACCGCCAGAAAAAAGGCCAATTGAAAAGGACGCCAGCGATAATCGGCATCTTTTCGCGAAACGCCTCGCACACTATCTACTTGTCGCATCTGATCAAGCATGGCCAGGTTTGCCAACTGAAACGCTCTAGCAACCTTCGGTTCGCGACCAATAAGGGCCACCCCTCGGCGCATACGTTGCAGCGCAGTTACCATGCGCGCCACAATGCGCTCTGCCGCGCCACGCTCATCGGGATCGACCTCGGCGGATCGTGTCTCTTGGGTTCCAATCCAGGCCGCATACCCCAGAACGAATCGATTCAATTCTTCGTGCAAGGTTTCTGTAGGATGCGATGAAGCCAGGTACGCCAATTCAAGAACCCGAAAGAATCCGCCGGCGATCTCAGTCGTCACCTGCGGCACTTCAACCACAGGTAAAAAATTAGATCGGAGTTCAGTAACTCGCCCGGCCTCTACTTGCCAATCCACTGCCGCACCATGACCTACCGCATAGATATTCCGTTCCTTATACTGCAGCTCAAGCTCCTGATCCTCATCATGCAGTAGACTTTTATCAACGCGCGGATACGCGCCGACCTCTCCCGCGTCGATTACGCACCAAAGGCCAACCTCAAATAGCGAATTTTCGACACGATCTTGTTGAAAGGTTATTGAGGTTCCAGGAGAATTCAACTCCTGTTGATTGAAAAGGGAGACAGTAACTATCCAACCATCCCTGTGTGATCGCCACAATACGTCAAGACCAGCGCGCTCACCCAGCACACTACGCTGCTGATTCTGTTGTGAGGCTTGCAGCTCGCTCGGCACACGAAACGTCCGTGCGATGGCTTGCTCGTCAATCAGGATTCTTTTATAGCGACTATTGCCGATTTGCGCGTAACGTGTGGCCGCACACCAAACCTGGATCTGAATTACGGCCCCACGCACGAAGAAAGAAAAACCAACGGACGATGGCACCACATAACGATGACTTTTTGTTGTCGGCTCAGCTTGGGCACTTGAACTCTCACTCAGCGGATCGGCAGCATCGTCTTCGTCAATCGAGCCAAGTTCAACATCTTCCTCGCCTCGCATAATCGGAAACAGAACACCCGTTGGATAACGCCCAAGTGGCGATCCCTGCAATTCATCTTCCTCTGAGGCAGGCCCAATCAACTGCGATCGGAGCCATGTCAGCAGCTTGGCCCGCCCCCGCACAAAATCGCTCACCCGTCGAAACTCCGGTCGCAACAACCCGCATTGTTGCCACAATTATTCAACTCACCAACCCTCTATGTTTTCCATTTTGCGCAACGCTAGGTGCGAGAAAACAATTGGCTCAAATGAGTAACCGATACATCTATTAGCGCCAAACCCGGGGCTGGATAAATGCCCAGTGCCAAAATACCTGCCAACAAAACAGCCGCAGCCGTCATCTCGGATCGCGTGAGATCAGGAATCAAAGCCATATTGACCGAAACCACACCCGTAAAGAATCGCCCAACGGTACGCAGGGCATACGCAGCAGAGACCAACATTCCCACTGACAGCAGCGCCACCAACCCACCCCATCGCTCGAAACCACCCACCAAGACATGTAACTCCGCAACGAAACCCGCAGTTCCTGGCAGACCAACGGCAGCGAGCAAAGTGAACACCATAAAAAAGGTACAGCGCGGCATGACCTGGGCAAGGGCAGAATAATCGCCGATATCGCGGGTATGGGTACGCTCGTACAACAGCCCAATCAACAAGAATAAGGCACCAGCCGTTAGGCCATGCGCCACCATCTGTACCACTGCACCAGTCAAACCAGTTTTATTTAGCGTCGCAATACCGAGTAGCACAATACCCATATGAGAAACCGAACTATAGGCCACCATCGTCTTTAGATCCCGTTCTGCCCAGGCCAATACCGCGCCATAGATCACATTCACGCACGCCAATGCGACAAGCATCTCCTGAAAATCGGCAACAGCACCCGGCAGGGTTGCCGCAGTACGCAGAAGACCATACGCACCCATCTTCAGAAGAATCCCAGAGAGTAGAATAGAAACCTGGCTTGGTGCCTCGACATGGGCGAGCGGTAACCAACCATGTAATGGAAACAACGGCATCTTGACGCCAAAACCAATGAGCAAACAGATAAAGATCCAGCGCTGGATTTCGGGCGGCAAATTGGCAGCACTGTCAGCGACAGCAACCATGTCAAAGCTATGGGTTGGCGTAGCATCGCACAGCAGCAGCAAAGCCACCAGCATAAAAACCGAGCCACCCATGGTATAGATCACAAAATTCAGTGCGGCCCGCTGACGATTGACTCCCCCCATGCGCTCTATCAGGAGAAACAACGGAAACAAGGTTAGTTCCCAGAAAAGATAAAATACCAACCAATCACGCGCCATGAAAACACCCAACATGGCGGTCTCTAAAAGCAACAGGAGAGAATAGTAGAGCTTGGTATGATTGTGATTTCGTTGTAACCTTCCAGACCCCCCTTTCGTCCTCGCTTCACCCTCTCCATATTCTACGGGGATTAACACCGGCTGCGACGCCAGAACCGCAACCAATGTCAGCAAGGTAGCCAACAACACAAGCGGAAAAGAAAAACCATCCACCCCAAGCGCAAAGGCAGAACCTAATCGTAGACGCCAGACATGACTTTCAAAGAGCTGGACACCATCAACGCTCGCCTGGAAATGCACAAACATAAGGTGACAGGCATAAATGAAGGTAATCCCCGTCATGCCAAGCGCTACCGTGCGCATCCATTCCATCCAGCGACGCGGGAAGATCGAAATAACAACCGCACCAAACAGTGGCAACAATAAAAGGGTTCTTAACATGCCACCACGGGTCGATGGGTCAGGATGGACAAGATCCGGAAAACGCGACTGCGCATCTCGCGACGATCCACAATGAGATCAATAGCACCATGTTCCAACAAGAATTCAGCGCGCTGAAACCCCTCAGGGAGCGTCTCACGCACAGTCTGTTCAATCACTCTAGGGCCAGCGAAACCAATCAGGGCCTTTGGCTCAGCGATAGTAATATCACCTAGCATAGCAAGACTCGCTGAAACGCCACCCATGGTCGGATCGGTAAGGACGGAAATAAAAGGGACTCCAGCCCGAGACAACTTACCCAAAGCAGCCGAAGTTTTCGCCATCTGCATGAGTGATATCAGCGCCTCCTGCATCCGCGCCCCACCACTTGCGGAGAAACACACCAATGGTATCCCCCACTCATGCGCACAATCGACAGCGCGCACAAAGCGTTCTCCCACCACCGACCCCATCGATCCACCCATAAATCGAAATTCAAAGGCCGCAGCCACCAAGGGAAATCCGTCAATCGCCCCTTTCATTACCACTAAGGCATCCTTTTCGCCGGTATCCTTTTGCGCCTGCACAAGACGATCCTTATAGCGCTTACTGTCTCGGAATTTGAGCAGATCAACCGGCTCTAAAGAGCCACCAATCTCTTCTCGTGGTTCTTGATCGAGAAAACGATTCAATCGATCCCGCGCACCAATACGCATGTGGTGGGCACAATTCGGACAAACCTCGAGATTGCGCTCCAACTCTGCACGATACAGCACAGTACAGCAAGCGACACACTTCGTCCACAGTCCCTCGGGAACCTTTTTATTGCCGCCCTCAGTACGAATACGGGAAGGCAAGAGTTTCTGGAACCAACTTAGGGTATCTGACATTACACTCCTCCACCTCCCCCTGGTTTGGGAAGATCGGGGTTTGGTTTGCTAATTTTCGCTAGGCTTAACAACAAATCAGTATCAAGGTTAATCAGAATCAATGGCGGTACGCAATTCCGCAATAAAGCTCGAAACCCCTAAACTTACCGGAGATCCAAGCTGCGCCAAACCTTCGATTCGAGAAACCAGCGCACTCCCCACCACCACAGCATCCGCAACCCGCGCAACCGCTGCCGCCGAAGCCGCATCACGAATACCAAAACCAACACCAATCGGTAAATCGATCACGCGACGCACATCATCAAGCTTAGCCGTCACCGCACCAATATCAAGACTAGCCGCACCGGTAACGCCCTTCAATGAAACGTAGTAGACAAACCCACGCGCACACTCCCCAATCGTAGCAATACGACTAGACGTAGAGGTCGGCGCAAGCAAAAAGATAGGATCAATGGCCACTTCGCGAAATAGCGCAATGAGGGAACGTGACTCTTCCGGTGGCAGATCAACCGTCAGCACCCCATCAACCCCAGCCAAAGCCGCAGCAATAGCAAACGCACGATACCCCATCGCCTCCACGGGATTCAGGTAGCCCATCAGCACCAGCGGGGTTTGGGAATCCTCGCGACGAAATGTGCGCACCATCTCCAACACGCCCCTAAGACTCACCCGATGGGCAAGCGCCCGCTCGCTCGCTCGCTGGATGACTGGCCCATCGGCCATCGGATCAGAAAAGGGCACGCCAAGCTCGATGATATCCGCCCCAGCACGCACCAACGCATGCAGCAAGGGCACGGTTTCGTCGGGCGTCGGATCTCCGGCAACAACATACGGGATCAATGCCTTACGACCACGACGACGAAGGTGAGCAAAGGTCTCGGTGATGCGACTCATACGGTGATCCCCTCAAGGGCCGCCACGGTGTGGATATCCTTGTCGCCGCGCCCAGAAAGGTTGACGACGATTACCTGACTGGGAGGTAGGCTCGGCGCAAAACGCAACGCATAGGCAACCGCGTGGGCAGATTCTAGTGCCGGCATAATCCCTTCCGTGCGGGTGAGGCGATGAAAGGCTGCCAAGGCTTCAGCGTCCGTCGCGCTCACATAGGTCGCTCGACCGATGTCCTTTAGCCAAGAGTGTTCCGGCCCAACCCCAGGATAATCAAGACCCGCAGAGATCGAATGGGTCTCGAGGATCTGCCCATCCTCGTCCTCCATCAGGTAGGTGCGATTACCATGGAGAACACCGGCACGACCGGCATTCAATGGTGCCGCGTGGCGTCCGGTCAGAAGCCCGTCCCCAGCCGCTTCCACCCCGTAGAGCGCCACCTTTTCATCATTCAGAAAGGGATGAAACAAACCGATGGCGTTGGATCCGCCACCTACGCAGGCAATCAAGGCGTCGGGCAAACGCCCAACCTGACGCAGGCACTGGGCGCGAGCCTCACGTCCGATAATGGCCTGAAAATCGCGCACCATCGCCGGGTAGGGATGCGGACCCGCAACCGTACCAATGATATAAAAGGTGGTGTCAACATTGGTTACCCAGTCGCGCATCGCCTCATTGAGCGCATCCTTGAGGGTTCGCGACCCAGAGGTAACCGGTACCACCGTCGCCCCAAGCAGCTTCATGCGGTAGACATTGATTGCTTGGCGGCGGATGTCCTCAGACCCCATATAGACCACGCATTCCATCCCAAGACGCGCCGCCACGGTCGCGGTCGCAACACCGTGCTGACCCGCGCCGGTCTCGGCAATCACGCGCCGCTTGCCCATGCGCTTGGCAAGCAGGGCCTGACCAACCGTGTTATTTACCTTATGGGCACCGGTATGGTTAAGATCTTCACGCTTAAGGTATATCTGCGCCCCACCTAGCTCCCGCGAGAGTCGTTCTGCATGATACAGTGGGGAGGGTCGGCCCACGTAATGGGCCAGGTCAGCATCCAGTTCCTCTTGGAATTCCGCGTCTTGGAGGTAACGCCCATAGGCTTCGGTCAATTCCTCAAGAGGTGCCATCAACGTCTCGGCCACGAAACGCCCGCCATATGGGCCATAATGGCCATGAACATCGGGCATCGCACACAGGTCTTGCGACGTACTAGGATTCAACACGTTACTCTTGCCTCGTCGGAATCGTCCGATTTATAGACCGGGGTAATCAGTATAGCCCGCCGCACCACCACCATGGAACATGAGCGCTGGGTTGAGCGGATTCAGTGGCGCATTCAAGGCAAAACGCTTAGGCAGATCCGGATTCGCAATATACAACTTCCCAAACGAGACGGCATCCGCATCGCCTCGGGCAAGGATCTCGGCAGCGCTTTCTTGTGTAAAACCTTCGTTCGCGATAAAACAGCCGTTAAACACGCGCTTCAGCATTGGCCCCAAGCTATCAGAGCCGACATACTCACGCGCAAAGAGGAACGCAATCCCGCGCCGAGCGGCCTCTTCCGCCACGTAGCCAAAGGTCGCCGCTCGGTTCGAATCCCTCATGCTATGGGTGTCAGCACGCGGAGCAAGGTGCAGCCCAACGCGCCCAGGCCCCCACACGCCAATTGCGGCATCTAGCGCCTCTAACATCAAGCGGGCACGATTCTCGATTGGCCCACCATAGTCATCGGTACGTTGGTTGGTGCCGTCTTGCAAAAATTGATCAAGCAAATAACCATTCGCCCCATGGATCTCTACACCATCAAAACCAGCGGACTTAGCATTCTCGGCACCCTTTTTATAGGCCGCGACAATGTCCGGGATTTCCTGTCTCTCAATGGCTCGCGGCACCACATAGGGGATCTCTGGGCGAACCAGATTGACATTACCCTGTGGCGCAATCGCACTCGGCGCAACCGGTAATTCTCCGTTTAAAAATAACGGGTGCGAGACACGTCCCACATGCCAAAGCTGCATAAAAATACGACCACCCGCATCATGTACCGCTTTGGTCACGAGCCGCCAGCCTACAACCTGCTCCGCTGACCAAATACCCGGCGTATCCGCATAGCCAATACCCATCGGGGTTACCACCGTTGCCTCAGAAATAATAAGGCCCGCCGTAGCACGCTGCTCATAATGGGTTGCCATCAGTGCATTCGGCACCCGTTCCACACCGGCACGACAGCGCGTAAGCGGTGCCATGATAATCCGGTTGGGAAGCTGCAAATCACCTAGCTGCAAAGGATCGAATAACGTAGGCATGGCTTTTGTCCCGCATCAGTTGTATATGCTGTAATTCTTATGGTATGACAAGAACATCCGCGTGTTCTGAAGTATTACCCTCTACTAACGAGCATCGCCTACCCTTGGCACATGCAGGAAAAGCATATTGTCACGCTGAGTAAACTCCAGGTGTTTAAGAAAACTCATACCCAACAATACTACATTGTCCATCATCTGCGAAGAGAACACCGCAGCGACATTGCGCATCTCAATACTACCCAAATGAACCGTATCTAGGTGCGTTTTAAAACCCACAGCCAACCCATTCGCAGTATTGAGCGCAATCTCTTCACCCCGATTCAGTTTCAGATCATCCGCAAGCCGCATTGAGAGGGCCACATCGGTTGCACCCGTGTCTATCATAAACACAACGGGAGCGCCATCAATCTCACCATTCGCAACGTAATGCCCATCTCGGTTGCGTTTCAATACCACATCCCCACCAACCGTAACCGTCAATTTCTTATTAGGGTTTGCCTGAGAACTCATCCAATAATCCGCCCCCCACCAACCCGCACCCAAAACAACCAGCCAGAAACCGGCAAGCCACAATAAAACGGGATCGGTGGAACGCTTCATTCAGATTGACCTTATCGCTATCGGCGCTAATCTCCACGCAAGCGTGCGTAACGATCGAGGCGTTGCAACAATTCCCTCACCACAACCCGAATGCTACGATTACTGGTATCCAGAATCACATCCGCCACCTCACGATACAGTGGATCACGGATCTCTAGTAGTTGCCGAAGACGGGCGTGGGGATTCGTACCCTGTAGCAATGGTCGGTTACGATCATGTGCGGTACGCGCCACCAAGATTTCTATTGGGGCCCGCAAATAGACCACACAACCCCGCCCCTTCAGGTGGGCGCGGTTATCGGCATCAAGCACAACACCGCCGCCCGTGGCAAGCACAACACCTTCACCCGCAGTCAATTCGTCAACAATCTGCTTCTCTCGCAACCGAAAGCCCGCCTCTCCTTCTTGCTCAAAGAGAAAGGGAATCGTAACCCCAGTACGCGCCTCAATGGTGCGATCACTATCCTCGAAAGGAAGCCGCAACGCGCAAGCAAGTTGGCGCCCAACGGTTGTCTTACCGGCCCCCATCAGCCCCACAAGAAAAATATTCTTTGTCCCACGCATATTGCTGACCCAAAGCACCTACATCAATCTGCGGCGTGTAGTGTTTCAACTCCTGTACCAGGATTAGTAGACGTTGCGCCCAGAGAAGCCCGACACAATTGTCATTACAATAATCCGTAGATCAAACCAAAGCGACCAGTGCTCGATATAATAAAGATCGTACTCTATCCGTTTTTTCATCTTATCTAGGGTATCTGTTTCCCCCCGCCAACCATTTACCTGCGCCCACCCCGTAATACCAGGCTTTACCCGGTGGCGCTGCATATAGGCGTGGATCAGATCCTTATAGTGGTAGTTGTGCGCTATCGCATGTGGACGCGGCCCCACGATCGACATCCGCCCCTGCAACACGTTAATAAATTGCGGCAGCTCATCCAAACTACTCCGCCGCAAAAACCTTCCGATTCGAGTAATGCGCGGATCCTCCCGCACTGCCTGGGTAATCTTCCCTTCCGACTCTTCGTGTACAATCATCGATCGGAACTTGTAGATTTCTATCGGCTTACCGTCCCAACCATGACGTAACTGCCGAAACAATATAGGCCCCGGCGAGGAGTACTTTACTCCAATAGCAACCACTAAAAGAATTGGAGAAATCAACACCAAGATTATAAAAGACAATACGCGATCCTCTACTGCTTTTATCACCCGATTTATACCAACCATCGGCGTCACATTAAGATCCAGCACTGGGATGCCAGCAACTTCGTGCATCGAACGATTAAAGAATCTGAAACCAAATACGTCCGGAATAAACCGGACATTCACCGTCGAGTGACGCAGATCAAATAATATCTCTCTCATGCGCGGCTCCTCTCGTAACGGCAGCGCAAGCCACACCTCATCCGCATCATGACTACGCAACAATTCTTCCAGGTCTGAACTAACGCCAAGCACAGGCACGTTTTCAATAATTGAATCCTGTAAGTTTGGATTGTCGTCAACAAAACCGACCACCTTCAACCCAGCCCATGGACTATCGACAATCCCTCGCACAACCTCTCGACCAAAATCACCAGCCCCCACGATCAACACTCGCCTAGAATTCCAATCTGCCCGCCGCATCACACGCAAAATAACGCGCAAAACTATCCGGTGAAGAAGCAAGGCCATCCAACACAGCAGAAACCAAAAACCTAACCACAACCTCGAATACTGCTCTCCACTCTTTGACAGGAATGCAGCAACCACCAACAAAATTACCACCATTACCCATGCTAAGGTAATATTCGCCAATTCTCTAACGATGCTACTCCCTCGCCATGAACGGTAAATGTCATAGAAGGGAAAGATCAACGCCGTTATCAAAACCGACAGAATCAGCGCCACCCGGTAGTGCGGTTGAATAGGCCACTCATCCACTCGCATGGCATAAACAAAAATACCCGTCAATGCCACAATGAGGGGATCAATAATCTGTTGCAGTACTTCTAGCGCACCACTATACTCACGGAGAAGCCCATGCTTCCAAAAAGCCATCGCGCTACCTCCACCGCCTACCCTAAGAAAACCTCACGCGAACCCAGTACAAAGACACATCCCCAGCACCGTTGGCCTCCATAGAGGTTGCGCCTATCCGCAAACATTGCACGACAAAGACCAGTTGCCATCCGTTCGGAATTACTAAGCCGCACCGATGTCACACCTTGCCGTAAAATGCGGAATCTACTTAAGATGCGTTGTTACCGATCGAGAAAAGATCAAGAAGGCTCATTACACCCGTTGAATCCGTCAACCTTCCACAAGCAGAACGAAACCTACGCCAAACAGTAGCAATACACTGTTCGGCGCTTTACTCCGCTACTTCCGCTGACCTCAATTGGCGTGCCAGCTTATCGATCACCCCGTTCACAAAACGGTGCCCCTGTTCTGCACCAAAACGCTTCACCAACTCGACCACTTCATCAATCACAACGCGGTAGGGAATCTCGGGATGGTAGAGTAATTCATATACTCCAATGCGCAACGCAGCTAATTCCACCGCATCGACATCATTCTCCACCCTGCCGACACACGACATAACCCCTCGGTCTAGCTCTTCCACACAAGCGGGTATCCGATGCAACAATTCTTTAAAGTAGCCAAGGTCAGCACCCCGCAGATCTTGTTCTGCTAGAAACCACGCCTCAATCTGGATGAGGGGCTGTTTTCCGATCTGCCACTGATAGATGGCTTGCAGCGCAGCGCGACGCGATTTGGTACGAGACTGCGCAAAGGACGGGCCATAGCGATGCCCAGAAGCTTCCGGGTTCACCCCGTCAGTCCACGCAAAACTTGCGCCATCTCAATCGCCGAAAGTGCCGCTTCCGCCCCCTTGTTACCTGCCTTAGTGCCCGCACGCTCGATCGCCTGCTCAATGGTATCGACAGTGAGCACACCAAACGCAACAGGAATATTATGGCTCAGCATGACATGGGATAACCCCTTAACGCACTCCGAGGCCACATACTCAAAGTGAGGCGTACCACCCCGAATCACCGCACCAATAGCCAGCAAAGCGTCATACTTACCCGTAGCCGCCATCCGCGCTGCCGCAAGTGGAATCTCAAACGCCCCTGGCACCCGCACCACCGCAATATCCGCAAGTGCCGCACCATGACGAATCAAGGTATCCAACGCACCACTGACCAGACTGTCGACAATAAAATTGTTAAACCGTCCCACCACTAAACCAAAGCGAATACCTTCTGCACTCAACCTGCCTTCTATGGTTTTCACATCTCTTACGTCAGTCACGTCAACACCCCGCACTCGAAAAACAATCAACCTACGATGAATACTCAATGCAGATTAATCATGCCCCACGTATTCCACAACCTCTAGGCCAAAACCAGAAAGGGCGTGAACCCGCTTCGGCGCACTGATTACCCGCATCCGGTGGACACCTAAATCCATCAAGATCCGCGCCCCAATACCATAGCTGCGCAGATCTTCACTGCGCTCTTGGGCCGGGAGCCGCACACCCCGCGAACGCAACCCTAGATCCTTGATTCGACGAATAATCTCTTGATTGTGTTGTTCTTTTCGGAGAATCACCAGAACCCCCCCATCCCGACCAATCCGGCGCAAGGCGTCCTGCAATTGCCACGTACATCCCGCCGAATTGCCACCAAGCAGGTCACAGAGGTCATCCTGTAGATGTACCCGCACCAAGGGAGGATGTTGCGGATCGATGACGCCTCGCACCAACGCAAAATGCAAGGCACGATCCAGCGTATCCAGATAGGCGATCAGCAAAAAGTCACCATATTCGGTATGCAATGGTGCCTCGGCGACCCGTTCAATGTTCTTTTCATGCAACATACGATAGTGAATCAGATCCGCTATCGTACCAATCTTCACGCCATGGCGCGCAGCAAATTCCTCTAGGTCAGGACGACGCGCCATCGTACCATCCTCATTCAAGATCTCTACGATCACCGACGCTGGCAGCAATCCTGCCATCCGCGCCAGGTCGCAGCCCGCCTCGGTATGACCCGCACGACTCAGCACACCACCGGATTGCGCCATGAGAGGAAAGATATGGCCAGGATGCACCAAATCCTCTGGTCGAGCATCAGGAGCCACCGCCGCACGCACCGTATGGGCACGATCTGCCGCAGAGATGCCGGTGGTTACTCCATGAGCCGCTTCGATAGAGACCGTAAAATTGGTCGTATGCTTATCGTTGGTGTCTTGCACCATCAGCGGCAGGCGTAATTGCTGACAACGCTCCTGGGTAAGCGTGAGGCAAATAAGCCCACGCCCATATCGGGCCATGAAATTGATGTCATCGGCGCGCACCAACGAGGCGGCCATAATGAGATCGCCTTCGTTTTCTCTATTCTCATCATCCATCAGGATGACCATGCGCCCCTGGCGGATTTCTTCAACAATCTCAGGAATTGTATTCAGCGGCATGACTAACCCTGTTAGATAAACACATAAAACCCCTTCGGAAAAACACCCGTTTATGCAAGATCAACGCCGACCACTGCATCATCCCCAAGAAAAAACCCGCACCAAACCCGAGCCACAGAATACTACCCGACCAACCCCATCAATCCGCGATAGCAAACGTCAAACTCAACTCTTAACAAGTTTGTTCGTGATGTACCACTGCTGAGTAATCGATAGGGTGTTGTTCACCACCCAGTACAATACTAAGCCAGAAGGAAAGAATAAGAACATGCCCGTAAAGAAAAGCGGCATAACCATCATCACCTTGGCTTGGATTGGGTCTGGCGGGGCCGGACTTAGCTTCTGCTGGACAAACATCGTCACACCCATGATAAGCGGTAGCACGTAATAAGGATCTTGGGCAGAAAGATCGTGAATCCAAAGTATCCATGGCGCTTGGCGTAATTCGACACTCTCCATTAACACCCAATAAAGCGCAATAAACACCGGGATCTGAACCACGATAGGAAGACAACCACTCAATGGATTAACCTTCTCCTTGCGATAGATCTCCATCATCTCCTTATTCAAGCGTTCGCGATCATCTCCATAACGATCTTTAAGTGCCTGGATGCGCGGAGCCATATTACGCATCTGTGCCATCGATTTATAGCTCGTGGCCGACAAATGGAAGAAGCCAGCCTTGATCAGCATCGTAAGAAAAATGATAGACCAGCCCCAGTTATGCACCATGCTCTGAATCAATTCGAGCAACCAATAGATCGGTTGGGCAATGAAAGTAAGCTTTCCATAATCAACGATCAATTCTAGATTGGGCGCTGCCTCTTTCAAGCGCTTCTGTACCTTCGGGCCTACGTAAATATCCGTGGAGATGGTCTTACTCTCTCCCACAGGAACACCCACCGTCGGCCCCATATACCCAAGGACATAATGATCGCCAACCACCTTGGTATAGGCATGGATCGGAACATCCTTGGCTGGAATCCACGCGGCAGCAAAATAGTGCTGGATCATGGCAAGCCAACCATTTTTCAAATCCCGAGAAAGAGACTCCTTTCTCATCCGAGAAAAATCCACCTTTTCGTAGGTATTCTCAGGGCTAGAGACAACGGCACCAGTATAGGTATAGATACTAAACGCAGAGCTTTGATTGGGTGGTTCGGTACGCTGAAACTGGGCATAGAGCTGCCCTTGCCACTCAGCCGTTGTCGCGTTGTGTACCTGATACTCTATTTGGACGATATAACTATCGCGGTGAAAAATAAAAACCTTTGTGACCTCAACACCTGATGAATCACTCCAGGTGAGCGGTACGCGCAATTCGCTGGCACCATCGGGCAAACGATAATCCGTTTGTTCCGCCTTATACAAAGAATAGTGGGTTGGCGCAGCATTACCCAACAGACCACCCTGGGCAATGAAAAACTGAGCGGCATTATCCGTAAGCAAGCGGAAGGATTGATCAGGCTGATTCACATCGATTGGATAGCCGCGCAGCTCCGCTTGCCGAATATCTCCGCCAAGCGCATCAATATCCACATTCAGCAGGTCGGTCACGACATGCACACGCAAAGCGGATTGCAACTGTGGCTGATTTGGAACCACTGGAGTTGGTTGCTGTGTTACGTTTGGTCTCGGAACGTCCCCGCCAGCGCTCGCGCCAATTGTAGGGGCGCTCGGGGGCTGCTGGGCTGCGCCGTTGGCCGGTTGCACCACCTGATCCACAGAGGCATTTGATTTCGGGCCATAGTCCTGTTGCCAATCCTGCCACAACAGCAGTAGAACAAAGGACAGCGCAACGTATAGCAACAATTTCTGGTTTTCCATATCAACGCCTGGGAAGTTTGTCGGGAACCGGGTCGACCCCGCCGGAGTGCCATGGATGGCAACGCGCCAACCTCCGCACGGTCAGCCACACGCCCCACAAAGCACCATAGCGTTCAAGTGCTTCTAGGGCATACGCAGAACAGGTAGGGTAAAAACGGCAGTGACTACCGAGCAGCGGGCTCAGTATATAACGATAGCCTCGCACAAACAGGATCAAGACTTTCTGCATCGGCCTGCGGCATCGATAAGATATTTTGAGAGCAGCCCCGCCAAGGCGGATCGACTCCGATCCGCCAATCGAGCACGGGATATGACGATAAGATCAACCCCGCCCAACCGATTTTGGAGATGACGAAACGCCTCTCTAGCGTGCCGTTTAATGCGGTTCCGCACGACCGCCTTCTTCGCGCTGCGCTTCGAGACAATCAGCCCCAACCGTGGATACGCCAGATCATTAGGGCGAGACAATACCGTGAGACACGCCTCACCCGCTTTGCAGGGATCTGCAAAGACGTACTCAAACTCCGTCGATTGAAGAAGTCGGCGTGTCCTGGGAAACCCTGCTCCAGCGACGTTCATCGAACTTTATGTGTGGAGTCTTTTACACGGTCAGACGAGCACGACCCTTGGCACGGCGCGCCTTGAGCACCAACCGCCCACCCTTAGTCTTCATCCGCGCACGGAACCCGTGAACACGTTTACGTTTCAGCACATGTGGCTGGAAGGTTTGCTTCATGAAATGCTCCGTTTATCTATTTTCAAAGTACTACAAGACATGCACTACACACGGCAAGCCCCAACGAGGACTCGAACCGTCAGCGCTTGCTCCAGCAACACGGCAGACCGACGCCTGCGCCAGAACACCCTAAGGCTTCCGATCCACAGACCGATCGCGCCGCACCGACACCATCAAGGCGAAAAAAACCCCTAAGCCCAACACCACAGCCTGGCCATTCTAACCCAAGATTTTCGAACCGTCCACGCCATCTACCTACCTATGCCAGCATTATGCGCTACACCTTCCGCCCCCACCGACATTGTCTTCTGCGACGCAACCTACCACGACGCGCAGCGCCACACCCACCAAATACCCCTTGAACTAAACACGGAACGTCCCTTCTAATGCGTGGGCAGGTATTCACATAACCACGCAAGAGCGCAAGACATGGGGTATCAGATATTGATATGACCCTTTGATTTTGATAGAATCTTAGTAATATCGATTATTTGTCATCTTGAGACGCCCCCTAAATCTGACATTTGGTATCAAGAACATTGTGTTGGCGGACTCACACTTCGGGGCGTTGTCTGATTCGATCTCCAGCAAACCCGCTCGGATGTGCCGAAAATTGGTAACGAAATGATAGTGGCGCCA
>CAIRSR010000026.1 GCA_903881315.1 uncultured Thiotrichales bacterium
AACAAGTTACAAACCGAATCAAACTAGACCAGTGCCCTACGGGCAAAACTAGCGCAAAAGTCTCAACCTCTCTAAGATATGTCATGTCCTAGTGAGACAATGACGATGCGGAAAGTGCTGTTGTTGGTGGTGTTGGTGATTGGTTTAGGCTTTGTTACGGCGCACTTCATGTCCCACCCGGCGCATGCGCTGACCGCAGCCGGTACGATAGAGGCGCGTACCATCCACATCGGCTCAAAGGTCGGCGGGCGCATCATGGCGGTACACATGCGGGAAGGCCAGCGGGTTCATGCCGGTGATCTCCTGATTGTGTTTGACGCCCCGGAACTGCAAGCGGCACTCGAACAGGCGCAAGCGCAACGCGCCAACGCAGCGGCAGCGCTGGCCCGCCTCGAACACGGGGCGCGGCCCGAGGAGATCATCGAGGCCCGCGCCAACGCCGACAAGACCCAGGGTCTCTGCAACTCCCAGGTGGCGCAGGCCCGTGCTGAACTCGAACGCGCCAAGATTGAACTCGGCAATGCGGCAAGGAGTTTTCATCGGGAAGAGACCCTACGCGCCAAGAATCTGGTCTCGCACCAGAGTCTTGATGACCTAGAATCACGTTGGCATACCCAAGAGGCAACTGTCCGCGTCCTTGAGCAGGCCTTGCAGGTGGCGCAGGCCCGTCTTGAGGCGGCGCGTGCGGTCACACTCCGCACCGAGAATGGCTCCCGCCCCGAAGACATTGATGCCGGGCGGGCCCAATTGGCGAGCGCTGAGGCAGCCGTGCGCGAGGCTGAGGCGCACTATAACGAGCGCCTGGTACGCGCTCCCGTTGATGCCGTTGTCGAGGTTTTTGATCGACAACCGGGTGATCTGGTCGCGGCGGGTGCGGTGCTCGCGCGCCTGCTCGAAGACCGCCACCTCCATATTACGGTCTATGTGCCTGAGCCAAAGATTGCTGCGGTATTGCTTGGCCAAACCGTGAAGGTGCGTGTGCCCGCCTTGCCGGGCCTACAACAGAGCGGGCGCGTTGAACAGATCCGTGAAGAGGCGGAGTTCCTGCCGCGCAACGTCCAGACCAGCGAGGAGCGCGAACACCAGGTCATCGGCGTCAAGGTCGGCCTCGGCGAGACCGACCCACACCTTCACCCGGGCATGATGGGCGAGGTGGAATTCCCCGCAGGTTCGCCGTGAGTGCCATCCGCACCCAAGACCTCACTCGTCGTTTTGGCGCGTTTACTGCCGTAGATCGGGTAAGCCTGAGCGTTCAGCCCGGCGAGATCTTTGGCTTTCTCGGCCCCAATGGCAGCGGTAAGACCACGGTGATCAAGATGTTGTGCGGTCTCTTGCCGATGACCGAGGGCAATGCCTGGGTCGATGGCATCGACGTGCGCCTGCACCCCGAAGAGGTACGCACCCGCATTGGTTACATGAGCCAGAAGTTTGCGCTCTACGACGATCTCACCGTGCTCGAAAACCTGCGTTTTTATGGCAAGGTCTATGGTCTGCACGGCGCGGCGCTGAAAGTGGGTATTGAGGGCATGATCGAAAACAGCCACATCAGTCCCTACGTGGGCCGCCTCGCGGGCCGCCTTTCGGGGGGGTGGAAGCAGCGCCTTGCGCTCGCCTGCGCGATGCTGCACAACCCGAGCATCCTCTATCTCGACGAACCAACCGCCGGGATTGATCCGGTGGCGCGGCGCCAATTGTGGGATCTCTTATTTCAGTTGTCGGGGCGCGGCATTACCTTTTTTGTCACCACCCATTATATGGACGAGGCCGAGCGTTGTGGTCACCTCGCCTATATCTATCAGGGCCAGATTATTGCCGATGGTACGCCGACGGCTCTGCGCTTGATGCCTGATCTGACCCCGCCCGATACCCATCGCTTTGAGGTAACGGTGGATGAGGTGACCCAGGCCTTGGCCTTGGTGCGCACCTGGCCGGATGTGCGTGGCGCGACCATCTTCGGGCGCTCTATTCATACCTTGGTCTCGCTCACTTTGTCTGCAGAAGAATTAGCGACGCGCCTCCAAGTGGCCGGGATGATGGTTGAGGAGATTCGGCCTTTATTACCAAGCCTTGAGGATGTCTTTGTAGAATTAACCTTGCGGCGTCAGCGTGAGCTTGGCGAATTGGGGGCCGGTAAATGAACCCATTGCGCGGACTCACTGCCATTGTCTACAAAGAGTTTATCCATGCGCGACGCGATAGCATGGCGATTATGTTTGCCTTGTTGATGCCGCTTTTGCAGATGACCATTCTTGGTAGCGCCATCGATACCAACGTGCGCCAGGTTCCCACCGTGGTCTTTGATGAGAGTGGAGCGCCCTTTGGTAGTGCCGATAGCCGGATATTCCTCGATAGACTGCGCAATACCGACACCTTTCATATTACCGAGTTTGTTCATTCTGATGAGGATCTTAATGAAGAGTTGATTGCGGGACGGGCGCGGGTTGGCGTCAAGATCCCCAATAACTATGCGCGGCGCTTGCTGAATGGCGACCCAGTGCAGATCTTGGTCTTGGTCGATGGCTCGGACTCCTCGGTGGCGGGTCAGGCGGTGAATGTGGCCGCCCAGGTCGCGTTGCGTGAGGCGCTGTCGAGGATGCTCCCCGACGCTAAGGAATTGCTGGTGGATGTCCGCCCGAAGATGATGTTTAATCCCGATTCGCGCTCGCCGAATTTCTTCTTGCCCGGTCTCATGGCCGTGTTATTGTTGTTTGTGACGACGATGCTTACCGCCTTCTCGGTGGTGCGTGAAAAGGAGCGCGGCACACTCGAGCAATTGTTGGTAACGCCAGTGCGGCCCTTGGCCTTGATGCTCGGCAAGATTACGCCCTATTTTATCCTAGGCGTGACTGAGATGTGCGCAATCCTTTTTTTTATGCGCTTTCTCTTCCAGGTGCCGATCCATGGGAATGTCGTTCTGCTGGTTGTCTTATCGACGTGTTATTTGTTTGTGAATCTTACCATTGGTATTCTGGTTTCGACCAAGGCCAATTCCCAGACCGAGGCCTTGCAGTTGGCGATGATGACGGTGTTGCCGAGTATCTTTTTATCGGGTTATATCTTCCCCCGCGATAATATGCCGCTCATCTTTCAGGTGATTAGTTATTTTGTGCCAGCGAGCTACATGATCGAGATAACCCGTGGGGTAATCCTACGCGGGGCCGGATTTGTTGAGCTGTGGTCGGATGCGCTGGCCCTATTTACCATGGGGGTGTGCATCCTATTGTTGGCGGCGCGGCGCTTTACGCGCATGATTGTCTGAGTAATACACCTAACGGATTATTCCTGAGAAGACCTACGATGACGACGATAGAATCGCGAACCCTTTCTAAAGAATTAAACGAGGCGCTTTTTCCGATTGCGGGTGTGCGTCTTGGTGTGGCGGAGGCGGCCATCAAGCGGCCCGGTCGCCGCGACCTATTGGTGGTGGAGTTGGCTGCTGGTGCGATGGCGAGCGGCGTTTTTACCCGCAATGCCTTTTGTGCGGCACCGGTGTTGGTTGCGCGGCGGCATTTGGCGCAGGCCAATCCGCGTTTCTGGCTCGTCAATAGTGGTAACGCCAACGCGGGCACTGGGAGCCAGGGGCTTGCTGATGCAGACGCGACCTGTGCGGCGTTGGCGCAGCTGGCGGGTTGTCGGGCCGAGGAGGTGTTGCCGTTCTCGACTGGTGTGATTGGCATGAAGCTGCCGGTTGAGCGCTTGGTGGCGGCCTTGTCGGCAGCGTTGGAGGGGTTGACTGCGGAGGGGTGGGAGGCGGCGGCGCGGGCGATCATGACGACCGATACGGTGCCGAAGGGGGCTGCGCGGCGGGTGCGGGTTGGGGATGGGTGGCTCACGGTGACGGGCATTGCCAAGGGGGCGGGGATGATCCGGCCTGACATGGCGACGATGTTGGCCTTTATTGCGACGGATGCGGCGGTGTCGCGTGAGCTGTTGGCGCGCTGCTTGACCGAGGCGGTGGCGGGTTCGTTTAACCGGATTACCATTGATGGGGATACCTCGACCAATGATGCCTGTGTCTTGGCGGCGACCGGGTTGGGTGGGGTGGTGGTGGACGGCGAGGGGCCGAGCTGGGAGGCGTTGCGAACGGCGGTGGGGGAGGTGTGCCGGAGCTTGGCGCAGGCGATTGTGCGTGATGGTGAGGGCGCGACGCGCTTTGTGACGGTGCGGGTCGAGGAGGGGGCGAGTGAGGCGGAGTGTTTGGCGGTTGCTTATACGATTGCGCATTCGCCGCTGGTGAAGACGGCGTTATTTGCGGGCGATCCGAATTGGGGCCGGATTTTGGCGGCGGTGGGACGTTCGGGATTGCCGGGATTGGATGTACGCGGCGTGGATATCTATTTGGATGAGGCGCGGATTGTGCAGGGCGGGGAGCCGGATGGGGAGTATCGGGAGGAGATGGGGGCGGCAGTGCTGGCGCGGACGGAGTATACGATACGGGTTTGCCTGAGGCGGGGGGAGGTTGGTGCGGAGGTTTGGACTTGTGATCTGTCGTATGATTATGTGCGGATTAATGCGGAATATCGGACGTGAGGCTGGTTTTAATCCCTTGATTTTATTCTTTATGATTTTGTTATAGCAAGAGCAGCATAAAATGATTGACTAACCACCCCACACCGAAGGGGCACCCCTCCACGGGAGGGGAATTGGGGAGGGGTTTTTACTTTTTACCTGCCATCGTTTTATGTGACTC
>CAIRSR010000027.1 GCA_903881315.1 uncultured Thiotrichales bacterium
AATCCACCATTACCGATTTCCGGATTTAGGAAGATGGCTGCTCTTGTTATGGCCCTGGCGAAGACGCGGATTCCCGAGCCTCAGTGGGTTCCTCTCTAGCCAAGGCCAACGGCGGCACACCCATCAACGGGCGCATCGCCGCAAGTAGGCTTTTGAAGAGATGACGATTGGCCAGCTCCTCCCGCGCCAAAAGTTCCTTAAAATGTTGGCGTTGCGTTGGTGCCGTAAAACACGCCGGGCAATTCTCGGCGATCACCGGTAAGCCTGCAGCAAGGGCAAAGGCCGCTGTTTGGCGCTCACGCACATAGACCAGCGGGCGGATAACGCGCACATCTCCTGCGTCATTGACGTAGTGCGCCTTCATGGTTTTGAGTCGTCCACCATGAAAGCTCGACATCATAAACGACTCAGCGAGATCATCGAGGTGTTGCGCCAAGGCCAACACGTTATATCCCTGCTTACGTGCAACAGAATACAAAATGCCACGACGCATCCGCGCACAAAACGAGCAGTACGAATCCCCATCCATGTGCGCCTCGGCCTGCGCTAATATCGGCTGGGCCTCGTAAAAATACGGGATGCCGAGTGCTGGCACATAACTCTTGAGCGGCGAGGGGTCGAAGCTCCCGCTCTCGGGATCAACCGTCACTGCCGCAACCTCGAAATGGATGGGCGCATGGCGCTGGAGGTGCAACAGGGTGAACAGCAGCGCCAAGGAATCCTTGCCACCAGAAAGCCCGAGCAACACCCGGTCGCCCGGCCTAATCATCTGATAATCGGCAATCGCCGACCCAGCAAGACGCAACAAAGACTTCGGCGGACGGAGCTGTGACACGAGCCTAATCCCCATAAGGATGTTTGATGAACCGCAAGCTACACTGAAGTTTTGTTGACAACAAGTACACCCTGAAGACTGTCCCATGGGTATACTAGTGGGTGTCTCGCGCCTTGATGGGCGTCCTAGAATTTTATCCCCACCCCACACTGGAGGTCTCCTATGGAAGGCTTTTCCGCATTTGCGCTGGTACTGCTGGCCCTGTTCGTACTGCTCATCTTCCAGGGGGTAAAGTCCGTACCCCAAGGAATGGAGTTCACCCTAGAGCGTTTTGGCCGCTACATCCGCACCTTATCCCCGGGCATCAATTTTATCATCCCGTTTATTGACAGCGTCGGCAAGCGCCTGAACATGAAGGAGCAGGTGCTGAATGTTCCTTCCCAGGACGTAATCACCCGCGACAACGCCTCGGTACAGGTAGACGGCGTGGTCTTCTTCCAGATCCTAGAGGCCCCCAAAGCCGCCTACGAGGTCACTAACCTGGAACAGGCCATCATCAACCTCACCATGACCAACATCCGTACCGTCATGGGCTCAATGGACTTGGACGAACTACTCTCTAAGCGGGATGACATCAACGCCCGTCTGCTGGGTGTGGTGGACGACGCGACCGGCCACTGGGGCATCAAGGTCACCCGCATTGAGATCATGGAGATAGCACCCCCAAACGACCTAGTAGAGGCAATGGCCCGTCAGATGAAGGCCGAGCGTATCAAACGCGCCCACATCCTTGAGGCCGAAGGCCTACGTGCCTCCGAGATCCTGAAGGCCGAAGGACTGAAGCAATCCGTCATCCTTCAGGCCGAGGGACAGCGCGAAGCAGCATTCCGCGAGGCCGAGGGACGCGAGCGCCTAGCCGAGGCCGAGGCACGCGCAACGCAAGTGGTCTCCGCCGCCATCAATAAGGGCAACCTAAACGCAATCAACTACTTCGTCGCGCAGCGCTACACTGATGCCCTGAAAGCCATCGGCACCGCGCCAAACGAGAAGATCGTGTTGATGCCGATGGAGGCAAGCTCCCTCATTGGTTCGCTCGTCGGGATTGCCGAATTGACCAAGAATTCCATGGCAGCGCGCCATTCTCCAGAGCACCCGACACCATGAGCTTTCTCGACACCCTAACCTCCAGCGCAACCCACTGGCACTGGTGGATCCTGGGGATGGTGTTGTTGGGGATAGAGATCTTTGTGCCGGGGTTTTTCTTTTTGTGGATGGGAATCGCGGGGCTCGTGGTCGGGTTCATCCTGTTTTCCGACCCGAGCCTCCCCTGGCAGTGGCAGGTCATCCTGTTCGCTTTGCTGTCAGTGGCCGCGATTGCGGCATGGCGGTTCTGGATGCGCGGCAGCCTCACCCCACCGACTGATCAACCAACGCTCAATCGGCGCGCTGACCAGTACGTGGGGCGGGTGTTTACGCTAGAGCAGCCGATTGTGAACGGTCGCGGACGGATCCGCCTAGAAGACACGTCTTGGACTGTAGAAGGCAGCGACCTACCAACAGGTGCTACCGTGCGCGTCACAGCAACGGTCGGTGTGGTGCTGCGGGTCGAACCAGCCCATAGCCCGTAACACAGAACGACGTGTTACGAACTCCCCGCTCAACCGGAGTAGACTTAAGTCACAAGGATTCGGTTCACTCGACTAATAGGCGCGTAACACCCCTGCGTCATCAGAGGCAGGGTGGTTGACGATCTTGTGCCATCGGTTAAAGATGAATGTCGTGGTAACCAGCGTTACCGCTGGCCGCATTCTGCGTTGGTCTAATCGGGAAAACAGAATTGATCCTTGCATTCTGTCGGCCATAAAGAACGGGACTGGTTCATTCCTTACGGGTACGAACCTAAAGGTTCATCCGTGCTGTGGCGTTTGTTCTAGGCTGGAGGCCATCAGTGACGCTGGCGCTTTCTGCCTATACTGCCTTATGCTTCCTCTATCTACCTGACTATAGTGGGCCAATCTCCCATGCTAACCCGGCTTTACATCGATAACTATCGTAGTTTTGTCAATTTCGAATTTAGGCCAGGCCCGTTGTGCTTGGTTCTTGGGGAAAACGGAGCAGGAAAATCTTCGTTGTTCGATGTGATGGAATGTTTACGAGATTTCATTAGCGGTGACGTATCCATCAAGATATTTAACAGCAATACGTTGACGCGCTGGCAATCGCGTCCACAGCAGTCCTTTGAGATTGAGTTATCCGTACACGGAGATGTCTACACTTACAAATTACTGGTTGAACATAATCTACAGCTTGGTTTACGTCGTGTTCAGCAGGAATCGCTATTCCTCAATGAAAAGCCTCTTTATACTTCGCAGGGAGCCAAGGCACAACTGTACCGAGATGATCATAGCAAGGGGCCGGAGATTCCTGCTGATTGGTCGAGAAGTGGTGTCGGTTTTTTGCATGCTGGCACTGACAACACGCGGTTAGGTAAGTTCCGCGAGGTCATCAAGCGCATGACTATCGTCGGACTGAATCCTATGACCATGTCGGGCACCTCGGACGGTGCATGCACCAAACTAGGACACCACGGGGATAATTTTGCCTCATGGTATCAAGCCATGATGTTGGAGTCTCCGATCGTTGTCAGTAATCTTACTGTTGCGCTGCGCGAACTGTTTCCGCAATTCTCTGAATTATCGTTACTAGAAAGCGGCGATAAACGGGTGCTGAAGGCTAGATTTAGCCCGCCGCACAACATGAAAAAGTCGGAATATAAGCCATATTCATTCAACGAATTATCCGATGGGCAACGCTGCCTGATCGTTTTATATACTTTATTTTATGTTGCCAAGGAAAAATCTTTATTACTGTTTTTGGATGAACCGGACAATTATGTTGCCATGCGGGAAATACAGCCCTGGCTCGCCTTGTTGGAAGAGCTATGCGGTGACACAGATAGCGAAGCGCAAGTAGTCATTGCTTCCCACAACAGCGAGGTCGTCAATTACCTGGACGCCTCGCGCAGCATTGTATTGGAGCGACATGATGGCTGGGCGACTCGCACTAAACCGTTGTCGGTTGTCGACGGTCTATCGCCCGCCGAAACGCTAGCGCGGGGTTGGGAATAATGGCCAGAGCGACGGACATCTTATTATTGTGCGAGGATAAACAACACGAACGATTTGCCCGCGCATTCCTGCGCCAATATTGCCCGGGCATCGCTAGACGGATACGCACACGCCCCCGCCCGTCCGGATCTGCCTCACAACAGGTGCTAGAGGCCTATCCAAACGAGCTGCGAGCATATCGCGCAGCAGCGAATAAAATCAATAACGTACTAATCGTCATGGTAGATGCGGACAATCTTACGGTACAAAGACGTTCCGATTCATTGGATATAGCCTGCAGGGATAAGGGCATTCCTGTTCGAACGACGAACGAACGAGTGGCATATATCATACCCAAATGGGCTATTGAGACCTGGGTAA
>CAIRSR010000028.1 GCA_903881315.1 uncultured Thiotrichales bacterium
ATTTGCAACTGGGACAGGTGCGTCTGCTCAACATAGATTTACCTCACAAAAATTACCAAGAATATCTGATATTCATGTATTTAGAGAATAGTATAGCATATTCATGCGGTTGAAGCAGGAATCAAACTAGACCAGTACCCGCTCTAACTCAGCTCATTCTTGCCGCAGGCTAATCGCCGTCACTGCCAGGCAATAATTTTCAGGCACCAGGACGCCATAACGGGAACTTGTAGAACGGATCTCGTACTAATCTTCACAAGCCCTTCGCCAACGGAGTAGTGGGCACCTTCTATTGGTGCCAGGGGTGGTGTGTGATTTCTGTATCTGATGAGGAAGAGTATTTCAATAAGGAAATCCTTGAGCACGTCTTAGGCTGGATCATCACCCGCCATCCTGTGCGGCTTTGTTGTTGCAAACCAAGCAGTAGACCCTTATGCCAAAGCTGTTGTGAGTACTGAGAAGATCAAAGATCTCTATAAGAGATGTACTGAGTCTCGGGCTGATTGGTTTGCTGTTCATCGCGTAACTGAAGTGTTAGGTAGGTTCTTTGTGCGAGTTTCCACGGGTCTCAACATTGCGCGGAGTCAGTATGAATGAAATAACACCTGAAATGTTTGTTTCCATCTATGCCTACACTGTAGTAGGGGTTAGTGTCATCCTAGCCGGAGCTGGCATAGGTTTTGCCGTTGGTTCTGGTTTTCTTTATGCCAGCTCGATTGGCTGCATAACACGCGCCCCTGAAAGAAAGACCGTAGTGATGGGAGATACACTGATCTTCACCGGTCTTATGGGTAACTTTCCCTTTATCGTTCTAGCGTTTTCGATGTGGTTCCTGTTCTCCAATCCCTTCATCGGCGCGTTTCAGACAGCGGTCACGAGCGCAGCAGAGAGTTGTGTACCAACAGACCAAAACAGCGCCGACGCAACCCCCTGCAAATAACAACGAATAGCGAACCGTATTGCGCAGAAGCAACCTACCCGGATGAACCGCCAAAAGCTTCCCCGCATCATCGGCAAGGGCTTTCTGCAGGAAACCAGGCGAACACCGTGCCTTTGCGATTGCGTTGCAGCTACGCAGGGTCAGCCCTGGTCGCCACAACACTTGATGCGTAGTGGGGGGCAAATGCCTATGAGGCCGGGGTGCGCACGGTGTCCTGGCCTCCTAGGTGGACACATGGCGTTCTGGTGGGTTAGGGTATCCGTCACCGTTCTCGAGTAGTCATTTCGCCATTGTGAGCACACGCTCGCCGCACGCGAACCTATGCACCTTCCGTAAACAGATGCCTCGCGCCGCTTGTGAAGCCCAACACCACAACAGACACCACCATCATCCGTATTGGCATCAGCGCCTGTCTTCTGGGGGAGAGGGTGCGCTACGATGGCAACCATCGGCTCGACGCCGCTCTGCTGGCCGCCTTCCCCGCGATTTTTGCACCTATCCCAATCTGCCCGGAGGTCGCAATCGGCATGGGGGTTCCACGCGAACCGATCCATCTTGTGGGCGACCCACGCTCACCACGGGCCATCGGCACTCTGAGCCCACACCTCGACGTAACCGATGCCCTCATCGAGTTCGGGCGTCGCATGGCAGAAGAGTTGCGGGATATCAGCGGCTATATCTTTAAAGCGCGCTCTCCCAGTTGTGGGGTGGAACGGGTGCCCATCCACCCCGCCACCCCAAGCGGCAGCGGGATCTATGTGCAGACACTCACCGCGCTGTTACCACGCCTGCCCATCGCAGACGATGAGCAGCTAAGAGACGGTGATTTTAGGAATCGTTTCTTTCAGCGGGTGGTTTCCTTTCACAACCAACAAAAAGACAGGTAGCATAGCCACAGCTACGCTCGTATTGACCATCTTTCTTGATAAGGGGGGACAACCGATGGAATTAGATGACTACCTGCGGATCATGGTATCGCGCAATGCCTCTGATCTGTACCTGACTACCGGAGCCCCCCCCAGCATCAAGGTGGACGGAGCAATGACCCCAGTAGAGCCCGTGCTCCTGCCACCAGACAAAGTACGGAGCATTGCCTACCCACTCATGCGCCCAGACCAGATCGAGACCTTCGAGCGCCGCCCGGAGATGAATCTCGCCTACTCCCTAGCGGGAACGGGGCGCTTCCGCGTCAACATCTTCAAACAACGCAATCAGGTAGCGATGGTGATCCGGCACATCCGCACCGTCATCCCCTCCATGGAGACGCTAGGGCTGCCCCCCATCCTGGGCAAGATCGTCATGATCAAGCGTGGTCTGGTGCTGGTCGTCGGTGCGACCGGCTCGGGCAAGTCAAGCTCGCTCGCCTCGCTCATCGACTACCGTAATGCGAACAGCGCCGGCCACATCATCACGATTGAGGATCCGGTCGAGTTCATCCACCCCAACCGCCGCTCGATTGTCAACCAACGCGAAGTGGGAGTCGATACCGAATCCTACGCCGATGCGCTGAAGAACACCTTGCGTCAAGCGCCCGACGTCATCCTGATCGGAGAGATCCGTGAGCGGGAAACGATGGAACACGCCATCGCCTTCGCCGAGACCGGCCACTTGTGCATCAGTACCCTACACGCCAATAACTCTAATCAGGCACTCGATCGCATCATCAATTTCTTCCCCGAAGAAAAACGCTCGCAGCTCCTGATGGACTTATCCCTTAATCTACGCGGGATTATCTCGCAGCGCCTGATCCCAGGCATTCGTGGCGGGCGGGTCGCATCCTTTGAGATCCTCATGGGCAGCCCACTGATTGCTGATCTGATTAAACGCGGCGAATTCGACGGGATTAAGTCGGTGATGGAGCGATCCGAACCACAAGGGATGCGCACCTTCGACAGCGACCTCTACCGACTCTATAAGGAAGGACTGATTACCCAAGAAGAAGCGCTACGCAATGCCGACTCCCAGAACAACCTGCGGCTACGCATTAGCCTAAGCGACGGCAAACAACCAACCGCATCCCAGGGATTACGCCTCGCTGGTGACGAATCTGAATCGGGTAGTAGCTGGAATCCACGCTGAGTGACGGCCTTAGGTCATCCGGCGTTGGCTTCACGCATATACGCTGAGGGCCGACGCCGCCAACGAGCTATTGTGACCACCGCCCGCTACCACCGCCAAGACCGCTTGGAGACGCCGCCCCGCCGGAGATACCTGCTGGGACTGTTCTCCTGATGCCTTATCTGCCGTTTGGGTAGTCGCGGAAGACGCCTGCGGCTCTTGCGGAGCTTGCCCTCCCGCTGCTTTCTGCGTAGCGCTTACCGCCGGAGCGGCTTGTTGGGCGGCAAGTTCGCTTTGCGCCTTCACCGCCATTTGGGATGCTGCAGCCGCGACCGATCGATCTTGGCTTGAGGGATCGGCGGGAGCCAGGGCAGCAGCTCGGACAACCGCAGCCTTGGCGATGGTCGCCTGCGGATTTCCCGCAACTGGGCTCACGTCGATATTGACCGAACCACCAACGGCGTACAGGTTGCCATCCGGGCCACGCTGATAGCTGAAACTAGGGCCTCCCTTCGCAAGCCCGCCCGCTGCTGCAAGATGGGCTGCTTCGTGCGTTCGCACATTTTGATCCCTCGCCTTCAACTGCCGAATCACCTCGGCATTCTTCTCGTCATTGCTAGTCCCTGATGTGCTCGCTCCCTGAGATCCACTGCCACTACACGAGGCACACGAAGCACACGCACACCCAGGCGGGTGGACTACTGCTCCTACCGCTGGCGTCCCCGCATCCTGGGGTAGAGCCCCGCCCCCACCGCCACGCGCCGCACCAACCCCACCCATTGCGTAGGTTGATGCAGCGCTTGAGAATGTGGCGAAGCCGACCCCATTCATGTGGGCATACCAAAGTTAGAAAAACACGCCACTGTATCGGCTGCTTACTCCGGAACCTTTAGGGCCAAAAAGAGCGCCCCGCCGGAACGCTGGATCAGGAGCGGCACGACCTTACCCGCCGGTAGGTCTTTTACTAGGCTGCGAAAATTGGCAGCACTCGCGACCGGCAAACGATTGAGCGAGAGAATGACGTCACCCTGGTGCAGCCCAGCGCGTCGACCAGGCCCTTCACCAACCTCCTTGACAAGCACCCCACCCTCTCCCTTGAGGCTTAGGTTCGAACGCTGATCGTCAGTGAGATCCGCAACCGTAAAACCCAGCTTGTTATCCTTAGTGGTTCCGGCGCTGCTGGCACTGGGCTTGTCTTCATCGTTCGGTAGTTCGCCAACCTTCAGTGATATCGTGCGCTGCTTACCACCCCGCAACACCTTGATTTCAGCCGCGCTACCCACAGCCATGCGACCCACCAGCGGCGGCAATTCGGTAGAGGTGGCAATATGTTGCCCATTAAAGTCGGTAATCACATCACCCACCTCAATGCCAGCCGCACCGGCTGGGCCGTTTGGTAACACCTTGGCAACCAATGCGCCTTCAGGGCGCTCCATGCCAAACGACTCGGCCAATTCGTGGGTTACGTCTTGGATCAAGACCCCAAGCCAACCCCGCGAGACATAACCCTTCGCCTTGATCTGATTCACGACATCCATGGCTACATCAATCGGGATAGCAAAAGACAACCCCATAAACCCACCAGTACGACTGTATATCTGAGAATTGATCCCAACTACATCACCCGCCAGGTCAAAGAGTGGCCCTCCGGAGTTGCCCGGATTGATAGCGACATCGGTCTGGATGAAAGGGACGTAATTCTCGCTGGGCAGGCTGCGCCCCAACGCGCTCACAATACCCGCCGTCGCAGAGTGATCGAAACCAAACGGGGAACCAATGGCGAGCACCCACTCCCCCACCTTCAGCTTAGCCGGGTCGCCCATATGCACCACCGGCAGATCCTTGGCCGCGATCTTGATGAGCGCAATATCGCTACGCGGATCGCTACCAACCAGTTTGGCGTTTAGTTCACGGCGGTCACTGAGACGAACGATGATCTCGTCTGCATCCTTAATAACGTGGTGATTCGTGAGGAGATACCCATCAGAAGAGATGATAAACCCCGACCCCAGGGACTGCGCCTCGGCATCCCCATCCCCATCCCCGTCACGATCGCCAAAAAAGCGCCGGAAGAGATCCCCAAGTTCATCGGGAAGTTCGGGTGCATCCTTGCCCTGGGGTAGACGCATCTGGTGCTTCTTGACCTTTTGGGTGGTGCTGATGTTGACCACTGTCGGACTCGCGTTTTCCACGAGATGCGTAAAATCGGGAAGATCACCGGCTCGGGCAGGCGCAGAACCCAACAGGAGCGCCGCAAACACTGTACTACACAAAAGATGGGTAACACGTCTCATGGGGTCTCCATACTATATTTGGTAAATCAAAGCCCGGTATGCGGTTTTCGCAATACCACGACCACGAACAATGTCTTTTCAGTCACGACTCAACAGCGATGTGCCAATCATTTCAATGGTGGCCTTCGGCACCACACCCAGAACCGTCACCTGCCAATCTCGATAGTGCGTAGCATAGACATACAGCGCCCCTCGTTTTGAGAGTCCGCGCATTGTCTCACGGTTTGCAACCGCATGTTCGATAAACACCGAAACCGTAGCCAATCCATCGCTGTAGACAATCCGTCGCACGGGTGCCTGACCAAGCCCCAAGGACTGTTGATCGTGGCCCTCTAGGCGAAACCCGGGTGGGGTGTGCTCGACAACCCAATGCGCTGCCTCGTCGTCCACTCGCTTTGCGGTAGTCGCAGAGGGTAGCGGAGGAGTAGCTAGAACCCCATTGGCGGCGACGGGTTCGGTAGGCATGGTATCAGACAGATTGACCCGAATGAACATGACGCGCTCTAGGATCTTGCCCTGCTGCCCAATCAACTCCGATTTCAGCAGTAAGCCAGTCGCAGTATCCACCCAGAAGCGATGGCCATAGCGAAACGCATCACGCGGGCTGGCTTCGAGAAACCGCACGTTGCGGCCAGCAATCCGATCATCCTGACCCAATGTAAGCGTATAGAAAGTGGCTAGATCATTGTGGGGTAAGGACAAATTCTCGGGGAACGCATCTTCAGTCGGCAAGTGGTAGCTGTTCGCCACATGGGACTGGCCCCTCGGCAAGGTGCAAGTCACTCGGTCTTGACTGCGCACCACCTCTCTCACCGAGCCATCCAGGGTAAAAAGCCGCTCACGGTCAATATTTTTTCCGGCCTGGCGTACGATATGCAGCGTAGTAAGCGCCTCGTCCTGGAAGTAGAGAAAATCCCCCTCATAACTCACCGTACGGCGCGCCTGAAACATCTTCGCCAGCACCTGACTGGGATCTTCGGCTGCTTGGACAACAGGCGCTATCAACAGGACGAGAAGACTCGCAAACAGAAAACACCGTGTGCTATACCCGATCATTGCCTAGTCACCATGACTGACTACATGAATGAAGGGCACGACACCACCCATTCCGCTCCCCGCTAGGTACTCGCTATGATTGACTAAATAGGGGGTCAATTGCGAAGCCTTGAGGAAATGACGATCGGTGTCGGCTGCCACCGTCGGGAGTTCGTTATCTTCTCCTGCCGAGATTCGGACAATCGTCACCCCTGACTGAAGGGTGCTGGTTTGCTGCGGCACAACGAGCAGGACTGCGAACAGCACGAACGACGCCGCCAAAGCAGCAACCGACAGAGCACCCTTCCGGTGTCGTCGGAACCTTCCCATGCGCTGAACGGGGCGAGTGGACACGAGAGTCTCGGATCGAGCCGCGAGGGCAACGGCAACCCGCTCTGGTAGAGAGGATGCGCAAAAAGGCGGCGTGGTGCGACGCAGCACATCCCTCACCAGATGGTAGCGCGACCAACTCTCTTGTAGTGCAGCATCCTCGGTCATCGCGCCCAGAATACGCTCGATCTGAACAGCCCCGACCTCGTTGTCCATGAGCGCCGAGATCTCTTCTCGCACCAAGACATCTTCATCCGCGCATTGGCCGTTTTGCGAAGTGCCCATACTTTTATCTCTCCAGTAATGGCCTAATCTCTTGATCAATAGCCTCCCGCGCCCGGAAGATCCGCGAGCGAACGGTTCCCACCGGACACCCCATCGCTTGTGCTATCTCTTCGTAGCTGAGCCCCTCTAGCTCGCGCAGGGTAATCGCCTCGCGTAATTCATCAGGAAGCTTGGCGATAGCACGAAACACCGTGCCCTCTAACTCATCACGGAGCAGTAGACTCTCGGGGGTTGCTAGATCATGCAGGACAGCAACATGCTCTTCCCATGCCTCCTCATCGGCATCAACACTTACTGCGTGAAACCTTCCCTCCCGCGATACCAGATGATTCTTGACGGTATTCACCGCAATCCGGTACAACCAGGTATAAAAGGCGCTGTCACCGCGAAAGCTCGGCAACGCCAGATAGGTCTTGATAAAGGTTTCCTGCGCGAGATCAACAACTTCGTTCTTGTCGCGCAGATACCTAGCGATCAGATGGGTCACCTTATGCTGATATTTGCGCACCAAAACATCAAAGGCCCGCTTATCTCCGCGCTGGGCGCGCACGACCAAGGCCTGATCTGCGTCCACCGTACCCCTGCCTGTCTCTGCGAGCATGTGCCTAGCCTCTCGCAGCCACGCAGGCGGGGCGGCTACCTAGCAACGCGCCCACACACTTCTCCACCGCACCCACTAGAGTGACCAGTGATTCAACGATTAGTTCACAAGCGTTAACACTTGGCATGATGTTTCAAGATGGGTTATTTTGCATTGTCGAAGCAGACTGTCGATTCTACCTGTACTCTGTGTTAAAACGGTACTCTCCAGAACGATAGTTATAATCAAAAGGTTACTAAGTACTCCACCAAAGACCAGGGCACCCCCCCTAACCGATAGAATCCCTTTGATGAACAATACGCTACACGATGTCCTCATCCTTGGTGGCGGGCTCGCTGGTCTCACCACCGCACTGCATCTTGCGGATCATGTGCGAGTCGCCATCGCCTCCAAACGCGAATTTCTGGAGGGAGCGAGCCTCTATGCTCAAGGCGGGATTGCCGCTGTTCTCGATGCCAAGGATTCCATCGATCTCCACGTACAGGACACCTTGGTGGCTGGTGCCGGGCTGTGCGACCTACAGGCGGTACAATTTGCCGCCGAAGGGGCACCCGCTGCCATCGACTGGTTGATCGACCAAGGCGTACCCTTTACGCGCGAGCGTCAAGCAGACGGCAGAGAAGACCTACACCTCACCAAAGAGGGAGGACACAGCCAACGTCGCGTTGTCCACGCCGCTGACGCGACCGGCCAGGCGGTGGTGCATACCTTGGTAGAGAAGGTTCGCGCCCACCCGAATATCGATATCTACCCAAACCATGTCGTGGTGGAACTCATCACTGGCACTTGGCTCCGCCGCCCCACCAAACGCTGCCTTGGTGCCTACCTACTCGACCGCGAGAGTGGCCGCGTCAAGGTCTTTGCCGCCCGCTTTGTGGTGCTCGCAACGGGTGGAGCGGGAAAGGTCTATCTTTATACCACCAATCCTGACGTAGCGAGCGGCGATGGGATTGCGCTCGGCTGGCGCGCCGGATGCCGCGTCGCTAATATGGAATTTATCCAGTTCCACCCGACCTGCCTGTATCACCCCCGCGCCAAATCCTTTCTCATCAGCGAGGCGGTGCGTGGCGAAGGCGGGCGGCTGTTGTTACCGGACGGCACCCCGTTCATGCGCCGTTTCGACCCACGCGGCGAACTCGCACCCCGCGACATCGTGGCCCGCGCCATTGACCATGAGATGAAACGGCTCGGGGCTGACTATGTGTACCTGGATGTCAGTCACAAGGGGGCCGACTTTATCCTCCAGCACTTCCCCAACATCCATGCCCGTTGCCTAGAGTACGGTTTTGATATGACAAAGGAACCACTGCCCGTGGTTCCCGCCGCCCACTATATGAATGGCGGGATCGTGACTGACCTTGCCGGTCGCACCGACGTAGAAGGACTCTACGCGGTTGGGGAGGTCGCCCACACCGGACTCCACGGTGCCAACCGCATGGCAAGCAATTCCCTGCTAGAGTGCTTGGTGTTTGGGCGGGCAAGTGCTACCGACATCCTGGCCGGATTTGCGACAGCACCTGACCCTGGCGAGCTGCCCTCTTGGGACGAAAGCCGCACCACCAATTCTGACGAACTGGTTGTGGTATCGCATAACTGGGACGAGGTGCGGCGGTTTATGTGGGATTATGTCGGCATCGTGCGCACCGACAAGCGCTTGCAGCGCGCCAAAAACCGCGTTGATCTCCTCACCCAAGAGATTGCACAATACTTTAGAGATTTCCGCCTCACCGGCGATCTCCTTGAGCTGCGCAATCTCGTGCTGGTGGCAGAACTGATTATCCGCAGTGCGATAGCGCGGCGCGAGAGTCGCGGCTTGCACTACACCCTAGACAACCCGACAGCAAACGACTCGGTGCCGGCGCAAAACACCATCCTGGTTCCGCCACGCTATCGGCCAAGTGTGGGTCGCGCCCCCGTTCCCTAGTGGTTTATCGATTGGGTGCCACCGCGAGCCAACCTTTCAGCGTGGTTCAAGCAAGATATCCATGCGCAGTCGATAATCCTCTGGGGACTCAGAGCCGACAATCTTATCCGCAGCCGTCGGTAGCTGGCTTGCGAGATTGAGGAGTGTCGGTGATAGATGACAGCCCTTTTTCTTGTCGTAGACCAGTTTAATGATGGGGCGCAGTAGATCGGCGTCATTAGATTCTACAACCACACCCAGGCGGCCACTCTGTAACAACACTAGCGTCCCAATGGGATAGATGCCAACACAGCGAACGAATTGTTGCACCAGATCGGGCTGAAAATGGTACTTACTCCATTCGATCAACTTACCCAATACCCAGTGCGGTGATTTCCCCTTGTGGTAACAACGGTTAGAGGTAAGCGCATCATAGACATCCACTACCGCCGCCATCTTTCCGTAGGTACTGATGCCACCCGCCTGTTTGCTCGAAGGATAACCACTCCCATCAAAACGCTCGTGGTGTTCAAAGATAATGTTCCGAGAGATCTCGGGCAGTTCTATCGACGATGCCAATACCTCCTCACTGTACTCCACATGACGACGCATGATGACAAACTCATCGTCACTGAGTTTCCCTGGTTTATTCAGGATGGCAAGCGGCACCATGGTTTTGCCGATGTCATGCAATAAGCCACCAGTGGTTATCAGGCGAATGATGTCGTGATCAAACCCCATGGCTTTGCCAAACGAGGCCAAGAGCACCGCCACCGATACCGAGTGCTCGAAGGTGTATTGATCCATATTGCGAATGCGCATCATCCCGAGCAATGCGTTTTGATTCTGAAAGACCGACTGCATCAAGCCATCAACCACCGGGTCGAGTCGTTCCACGTCGATCTGCTTACCCAAGCGGGCATCGTTCATCATGCTGGTGACAACACGCGAGGCCTCCTGCTTTACCTTCGTCGCGTGCTGCCATTCTTCCTTGAGGGGAAGGCGCTCAAACTTGACCTGATAGGGAACCAATGTCTCGAGGGTTTTCTCGACATCCTTGCGCACCTCGACAGCATCACGGCCCTCGGGGCCCGTTGCTATGTCCAGACCCTTGTCGGTGTCAATATAGACTTCTTGTAGCTTCAGACTCAGAATCTTTTTTAACTGCTCTTCTGTGGTCAACTTGAACTGGCTGGTGAGAAAGGGGTGATCCATCCAACCGAGATCGAGATCGTGTACGAACATCCCCAGCCGTACTTGATTAATTTTGATTTTTTTAATCATTGCCGTAGACCCCCAACTCATACCAGAGCGCCGAGTTTACACGCCTTGGTCAGCGACTGCACCACTTGCAACAAAACCGTAACCTACGCACCACCCGCACGCGCATCATCTCTCTGACAAAAGAAACACCGAAGGATTAGCGACCCAAACAGAACGCAGCGTAACCAAACAATACTTTATGAGTTTACCCCGCCCCAGACATCGATCCTATAGCCATTATTCGATACTGGGCATCGACGATATTCGATACTGGTTGCGGAAGACAATCAAGGCGGCTGCGAAACGCCTCCTCCCCATATCCCCATTCAAGAGGGAGACAACCGTGGCGCTCATTCGGTAGTATCTGCGATCAAGCGGTAGCGTTCGGCCTGGCAAAAGGCTTAGAATCAGCACATTAGTTAGGGAGCATTACAGTGAACCTTGTTCGTATCTTACTGATTATCATTGGTGTTGCACTGTTGGCTGGGATTGTTTGGTGGGAGCGACAGCGGCGCACCCAGCCCACGCGCCGTAGACGCGAGGTTCTGGATGGCATTGGCCTCGAGATCCATACGGACGGGGGCGAGCCGCTCCTCGATCTCTCTGACCTTGACGGCATCACCGCGACCAGTGACGCCACCCCCAACACACCCACCGGAAGCACACGCAAAGCGGTAACAGCGTCCGCCACGCGCACCCAACCGGAGGAAGAGAAGCTTGTTGTCCTGAACCTGCTCGCACCTGCCGATCAGCCTTTCTTAGGTCTTGATATCCTAACCGCTATCCAGGGGGCCAACCTTGCCTATGGTGAGATGAGCATCTTCCATCACCACATCAAGGGTCGGCGTCGCCCAATCTTTAGTATGGCCAACCTGGTGGAGCCAGGCACCTTTGACCCACCCTCAATGGACGACTTTGTGACCCCGGGTCTCACCCTGTTCATGCGTCTACCCGGTGCCATGAAGGGCCCACAAGCCTTAGATCAGATGCTCAAGTCTGCCCAGCACCTTGCGACCGAACTCGGTGGGACACTTTGCGACCAGCGCCGCCAACCCCTCGAGAAGAAGGCTATTACCAAGTTACGTGCCGATGTAGCAAAGCACCAGCAACGCATTGATGAGGCAGCGTCACGCTAGATCTGTGTAGTTTGTACCAGTAGCCTTTACCGGAAAGCCGTTATAGTGCCCCCTAGGGGCCAAGATTTTTTCCTATTTCGCCTGCGTTGGACGGAGAAGAGATGAAACAGATCCTACCAGTTGTCATATTGGGCGCTGGTCTACTCAGCGGTTGCGTGGTAGAGCCGTACCCCATGGCGGGCGACTATCCTGGCGGAGGGTATCCAGTGAATGAACAGCCCTACCTCGTCGGCGGCAATCTTGACATGGCCACGCCGGTCTACATTCAGACCGAGCCAAACTACGTTTTCTACCATCGTTACGACCCCTCGTGTGACTGCGTTCTGCTGGTGCGCAAGATCGAACTCGGCGATTCTGTCTTTTGGGTAGACCTCGGCGGCAGACGTGTCCATGAGGGCCACCACTGGGCACCTATGCGGCCCAGCGAACATGCCTTACATGGGTACGAGGAGTGGTCACATCATCACCGTGGCGAGTTCTACCGAACGCCCCACCCACGGGCTGGCGGTTATGGTGCTCAAGGGGGGCAACAGCGCAACCCCACAGCAAACCCCTATGCGGGTGGCGGCCAAGCCAGGCCACAACCTGGGCCCGCAAACCCATTCACTGGCGTACAAGAAAGGCCTCAACCGAGCCCCGTAAACCCCTATGCTGGTGGCGGCCAAGCAAGGCCACAACCAAACCCCGCAAATCCCTACGCCGGTGGCGGCCAAGCAAGGCCACAACCTGGTTCCGCAAACCCATTCACTGGCGTACAAGAAAGGCCTCAACCGAGCCCCGTAAACCCCTATGCCGGTGGCGGCCAAGCAAGGCCACAACCAAGCCCCGCAAACCCCTATGCTGGTGGCGGACAGGCAAGGCCGCAACCCAGCCCTGCAAATCCCTACGCGGGTGGCGGACAAACGCGACATCAACCTGGGCCCGCAAACCCCAACGCTGGCACACCCAGACCCCAGCAGCAATCCAGCCCGTCTGGTGCTCCGCAGCAAAGCGGCCACCCCAGCAAAAAGTGGTGTCCCAACGGGGAGTGCTAGGTTGTCCAGCCAAGGATACCTCTGTAGGACAAGAGTGGCAAAGCACCACGCAACGACGTACCCACCCGATCGATCGGGCAGGTGCGTCGTTGGTTTGTCGTAGGATGTCATTCCCTATGGTTGCGCACACCCAATCCCCATGAAGATCCTCGACCGTTATATCGGGCGCACCGTTTCTTTTGGCATCCTTTTGGTCATGCTCATCCTGCTCGCGCTCTATGCCTTCGTCACCCTCGTCGGGGAGATGGAGCGAGTCGGCACCGGTCGTTACGGCGTCATGCAGGCCGTGGCGTTCGTGCTCTACATCCTGCCCGAACGAGTCTATGAGTTATTCCCCTTGGCTGCCCTCATTGGCACCTTGGTTGGGCTCGGCAGCCTCGCCACGGGGAGTGAACTCACCGCGATTCGCGCCGCCGGCATCTCTAGCGCACGCATTGGGCTATCGGTCATGCGGGTTGGACTGCTACTCATGGGAGCGGTGGTTATTGTCGGTGAGTTTATCGCGCCCAATCTCGAGCAGTATGCTAATCGCGAGCGGGCGCTCGCCCTTGGCCAACAAGTGGCGATGCAAGGGCGATCAGGTTTTTGGGCGCGCGATGGTAATAACTTTATCAATATCCGGCACATCTACCCAGAAGGACAGCTTGCGGATCTCACCATCTATCAGCTTGATGCCGCGCATCACTTGCAACTACAAACCGAGGCCGCTTCCGCCATCTACCAGGACGGCTCCTGGCAACTCACCAAGGTCGTGCGTCACCACATTTTGCCCGACGGCGTTACCACCGAACACATCCCGACAGCCATGTGGCAGTCGCTCCTAAGCCCCAAGCTCCTCGCGGTGGTGATGGTTCGTCCTGATGCGTTGTCCGTCGTCGGACTGTATCGCTACGTCCGCTATCTGCACGATAACCACCTAGATGCCTCGCGTTACGCCCAATCGCTATGGATAAAATTGGTCAATCCGTTCACCACTGGCGTAATGGTATTACTGGCAATCCCCTTTATCTTGGGGCCGTTGCGCTCGGTGTCCCTCAACCAGCGCCTGGTGGTGGGTGCCTTGGTGGGTATCTCCTTTCACATTATCAATCGGGCATTCCACTACATCGGCCAGATCTATTCCCTGCACCCAACCATCGGCGCACTCTTGCCAACCCTGCTCTTCCTCGGCATTAGCCTCGTCTGGTTACGGCGCGTGCGCTAACCTTCTGCCCCAAGACACCCCCACAGGCAACCCGTGAACACACTGCACGTCGACCTCGCTAACCGCAGTTACCCCATCCACATCGGCCCGAGTCTGATAGAAAAGAGCGAGCTGTATGCGCCATACCTAGATGGCCGACAGGTCATGATCGTCACCAACGAGACCATCGCTCCCCTCTACCTAGACGCCTTACGTCGCGCCCTCAGCGGATGGCGGCACGAGACCGTCATCCTGCCCGATGGCGAAGAACACAAGACACTCAGCCTCACTGAACCAATCTTTGACGCACTCTTGCGCGGACGTTTCGACCGCCACTGCGTCTTGGTTGCCCTCGGCGGAGGGGTCATCGGCGACGTCGTTGGTTTTGCTGCCGCCATCTACCAACGGGGGGTGGATTTCATCCAAGTCCCGACCACCCTCCTCGCCCAAGTAGATTCCTCGGTCGGCGGCAAGACCGGAGTCAACCACCCGCTTGGAAAGAACATGATCGGTGCCTTCCACCAACCGCGCCTGGTGCTGGCCGACACCACTACCCTGAATACCCTAGACGACCGTCAATTTAGCGCCGGTCTCGCTGAGGTCATCAAGTACGGCATCATCCGCGACGGCGATTTTTTCGCGTGGCTCGAAACCCATATGGGCGCACTCTTGGCGCGTGACCCAGACAGCGTCGCCTATGCCATTGAACAATCCTGTCGTAATAAGGCCGATTTAGTCGCACTGGATGAGCGCGAGGCAGGCAGCCGCGCCCTGCTCAACCTCGGCCACACCTTCGGTCATGCGATCGAAACCGGCGTTGGCTACGGCGCTTGGCTCCATGGCGAGGCAGTCGCAGCCGGTATGGCCATGGCCGCCTTTCTTTCTGAACGACTCGGGTGGCTCTGTGCGTCGGACGTGGAGCGCATCAACGCCCTGCTCATCCGTGCGAAGCTCCCCATTCGCGCCCCGGCCTCCCTCTCTGCCGAGCGCTTCCTAGAACTCATGGCCGTGGATAAAAAGGTCGCGGACGGGCGCATTCGTTTGGTGCTCATCAAAAAGATTGGCGCATCCGTGGTCACGGGCGATTATCCCGCCACAAAACTACGCGAAACCCTAGAACAGTGTCGCGACCCCGCATGAGCACGCCATCAGACACCCGAGAACAAGGCCGCAATCCCGCATGAGCACGCCATCAGACACCCGAGAACAAGGCCGCAATCCCGCATGAGCACAACACTGCGCATCGCTACCCGCAAAAGCCCGCTCGCCCTGTGGCAGACCGAGCATGTCCGCGCCGCCCTGCTCGCCCACCACCCGGGCCTCTCGATTGAACTCGTCGGTATGACCACCCAGGGCGATCGCATCCTGGACGCGCCACTCGCCAAGGTCGGCGGTAAGGGATTGTTTGTTAAAGAATTAGAGCAGGGCCTACAAACCGGCATTGCCGACATCGCGGTACACTCCATGAAAGACGTGCCCGTAACCCTCCCCGAGGGGCTGGAGATCGCCGTCATCATGGCCCGCGAAGACCCCCGCGACGCCTTCGTCGCGAACCACTACCCAAACCTCCAAGCGCTACCCCTCGGGGCACGGGTCGGCACCTCCAGCCTGCGCCGCCAGAGCCAACTGCGCACACTACGCCCCGATCTCACCGTATTGGATCTGCGCGGTAATGTGAACACCCGCCTAAAGCACCTCGACGCGGGCGAGTTCGACGCCATCATCCTCGCCGCTGCGGGACTCATCCGCCTTGGTCTCAGTGCGCGGATTACCCAAACCTTTACTGTCGAGGAAAGCCTACCGGCGATTGGCCAAGGCGCTATCGGCATCGAATGCCGTCAGGACAACGCAGCGATCCAACAACTCATCGCCCCGCTGCACGACGCCAATACCGCACTACGACTCACCGCCGAGCGCGCCCTTAACGCCCGTCTCCAGGGTGGCTGTCAGGTGCCCATCGCGGGTCACGCCGACTTTGTTCACGCGCTCTTGCGGCTACGCGGCTTGGTCAGCAGCATTGATGGGAGCCATCTCATCCGTGGCGAACGGGTTGGCCCCCCGGCAGAAGCGGCAAGCCTCGGGGAGGCATTGGCCGACGACCTCCTCGCTCGTGGGGCACAAGCCATCCTTGCCGCAGTCCTTGGGGGGCAGAGTGGCTAGGCCATTGGCCGGACTCGGGGTGCTCGTTACCCGCCCCGCCCACCAATCAGCACCACTCTGTCGCTTACTCGAAGAACAGGGGGCGCTCCCCCTCGCCTTTCCCGTCTTGGAGATAGCCGACCCAACAGACACCACGAGCCTACGCGCTACCTTGGCGCGTCTAGAGGAATTCTCTCTCGCCATCTTTGTCAGCCCGAATGCGGTAATCCGCGCCCAACGCTGGCTCAACAACGCAGGGGGGCTGCCACCCAACCTGACCCTTGCAGCAATCGGCCAAGGCAGCGCGAACGAACTAGCCCGCTACGGGCTCACGGTTCATCTCGCGCCAACGGGCAGCTACGACTCGGAGTCATTACTCGCCACCCCGCGTTTATCACGCATCAACGGCGAAAGGGTAATCATCTTTCGCGGCACCGGGGGACGCGAACTACTGCACAGCGAACTGACCAAGCGCGGTGCCCGCGTCACCTACGCTGAGGTCTACCAACGCATCAAACCCACCACCGACCCCTGCGAATTGCACAACCGTATTGCACACAAGGAAATGCACGCAGCCATCGTCACCAGCAGCGAAGGCCTGCATAACCTTTACTCTCTCGTGGACCCCGTGGGGCAGGCATGGTTACGGGATGCTCAACTGATTGTGTTTAGCGAACGCACCGCCAGCGAAGCGCGGAAAATAGGCCTCGGTGGAGACATTCAGGTGACGACAGAGGCATCGGATGCTGCCATCGTCGCAGCACTCATCCAGATTCAGGAAGGAAGCACCGCTTGACGGCAGAAACTAAAGCGTCAGCAGCGTGGTGCCGCTGGGAAGGGGTAGACCTACTGCTCGCCATCCACGTCCAACCACGGGCACGCCACGACGAGATCGTAGGGCCGCACGGAGACGCGCTCAAGATTCGCCTGACTGCCGCCCCCATCGAGGGCCAGGCCAACGAACACCTCATGCGCTTCTTGGCGAACACGCTGCGCGTACCGCGAGCGCAGGTGACTTTAGTGAGTGGTGCGACGGGACGCGCAAAACGACTGCGGATAACCGGCCCCCTGACAATACCAGAGGCACTACAGAAATGGATTGCCGAACCAGTAAAGACGAAAACCAAACGACCCTAAGCCATCCGACTTGCTAGGCCCGTTGGTGGTTCCGCATGCTGCCACACGCTATCTAGCGCGTGTCGTTGCACGGATGGTGGTGCCCCGAGCATCATCAGAAAGGGGAATGTTCAGCTCAAGAACCTCGTAATCCCCTTCCCGCTCCAGGTTCACACGGATGTCTTGCAGATCGATGGGGATATATTTCGCAACGACCTCCAGGATATCTTGCTGGAGGGCGGGCAGGTAGTCCGGCGCGTTACGATTGGTATGCTCGCGCGCAAGGATGATCTGAAGACGCTCCCTGGCGATCTCAGCAGTATTGCGTCGCCGACCTAGTAGATAATCTAGGAACGACATAATCACCCCCCAAAGAAGCGTCGAAGTAGGCTGGTACGCTCGGTCGAAATAAACCGCAACGGCCGATTCTCACCGAGGAAACGATCCACTACGTCCGAGTAGGCAACCCCGGCCTTGCTCTTTTCATCCAGGATGACCGGCGTCCCGAGGTTAGACGCATTCAGCACCGACTCCGACTCTGGGATTACGCCGATGAGCGGGATACCGAGGAGTTCCTTGACGGTTTCAAGGCTCAGCATCTCCCCCTGCTCCACCCGATCGGGGTTATAGCGAGTCACAAGCAGGTAGGGCTTCACCGGCTCCATGCCCTCTTCAGCGCGCCGTGAATTTGCCGACAATATACCGAGGATGCGATCAGAATCGCGCACCGAGGCGATCTCGGGATTGGTGACCACAATCGCCTCGTCCGCGAAATACAAGGCCATACGCGCCCCCTTTTCGATGCCGGCGGGCGAATCGCAGACGATATATTCAAAACCAAGCTCTTGTTGTAACTCATGAAAGACGCGATCAACACCCTCTCGGGTGAGCACATCCTTATCACGAGTCTGTGAGGCCGGCAGCATATACAGGTGCTCGACACGTTTGTCGCGCACCAACGCCTGGTTCAGACGAGCGTCTTTGTTGATGACATTGACGAAGTCGTAGACCACCCGTCGCTCGCACCCCATGATGAGGTCAAGGTTACGCAGCCCGATGTCAAAATCAACAACAACCGTCTTGTGCCCCCTGAGGGCAAGACCGGCACCGAAACTCGCGCTTGTCGTGGTTTTGCCGACCCCCCCTTTGCCAGAGGTAACGACGATAATCTTGGCCAAGACTCCCCTCCCCTACCGATAAACGCCTAGATCGCCTCAATGACGACACGCTCACCGGACAAATAGATCTGAGCGGGCTTGGATCGAACATCGGCAGGAAGATCTCTTATATCTTCCACCATTCGATAGCAACCCGCTACAGAGAGAAATTCCGCCTCAAGGCAATAGGTAAAGATTCGTGCTTCAACATCCCCGCTGACCCCAGCCATGGCGCGACCCCGCAACGGGGCGTAGCAATGGATGTTGCCATCCGCCAACACCTCAGACCCCGCATTGACCATCCCCAGCAGGACGAGATCACCCCCAGCGGCATAAACCTGCTGCCCCGAGCGTACCGGGTGCGTCATGAGTTTTGGTTTAGCCCGCACCCCCTGCGGGGCAGCTCGCGGGTCTTCCTTGCGCGATGGCGGAAACACCGCAAGCCCTAACGATCGCGCTTCCGCCATTTGCGAGGCATCCCCATTACGCACCCCCAATGGGTGTACGCCGTGCGTGCGCAGACTATCAAGCAATGCACGAAAATTCAAGGGTTGCCCCTCGATTGCGTGAAAATCTAAAACTAAGGCCGTATCCTGGAAAAAGGCTGGTGCCTGCGCCACCTTTGTCGTCAGATCCCGCTCTATCCGCTCTGCGTCTACGGTGGTGAGATGCGCCACCGTCAGAGGGAAGGATGAACCCTTAAAAATCAACGCTGGTTGCCCCACGACATGGAAGGCCCGTGGGCTACCTACACCATCGCGTGGTGGTTGGTTGGGACGGCTTGGATCTGGCATAGAGAATCGTCTCGGACGAGAGGCCGCATTGTAACACACCTACCGACAGTAACCGCTGGATCGACGACAGGCAGAAACGTCAGCGCTTCACATAAGCCACTCAACAACCAATCGCCACCTCGGTAGTATTTCCGACGTCACCGCTTCGGCTCAGCGGTATTCTCTTCCTCGTAACCCGGGTCACTCATTTTGCTGCGCAGCATCGATTGCACTGTATATCCCCGACCTAAGGCCGGATTTTCTCGCCAACGGGTAAGCCAGGCCAAGAGCGCCTCTGCTGGCATTGGTCGGGCGATGGCATACCCTTGGCCATAAAAACAGCCCAGCTTTACCAATGCCGCTGCGTGTGCTGCACTCTCTATCCCTTCGGCGATTACCGAACGCTTCAGGGTACGCGCAAGATGGATAATGCTCTCTACGATACTGAGATCATCAGAATTGTCTAACATCTCGCGCACAAACGACTGATCTATCTTCAGTGTTTCGACCGGAAGCTCGCGGAAATAAGAAAGGGAAGAATATCCCGTACCAAAGTCGTCTAAGGAGAAATGTACGCCAAGCCGCTTACAGTCAACCAGAACCTGCGAGACCCGCCGCAGATCATCCACAGCAGACGACTCGAGGATCTCGAGTTCCAGATTGTCCGCCGAGACCTCCGGGTGTTTCTCGAGGATGGCTTGCAGACGATCGGTAAAGTTGGGTTGTTGCAGGTGATGCGCACCAATATTCACACTCACCCGCAGGGGAAGACCATCCATCTTCCAGACCGCTATCTGCCGTAAGGCGGTCTCGATGACCCACTCCCCAAGAGGAACCTCCAGGTCGCTGCCCGCCATCAGCGGCAAAAACTCACCCGGTGCCAATATCCCGCGCTCCGGGTGCTGCCAGCGGATCAGCGCCTCAGAGCCCACCATAATGCCACTAACAAGGTGTACCTTAGGCTGATAAAACAACACAAACTCTTGGTCTTGCAATGCTTCCGCCAGGCGTTGGCGCTGCTTACGGGTAGATTGGATCTCGCGGTTGTGTTCTGGGTCGTACACGCAAAAGCGTCTTCTCCCCGACTCTTTGGCCTGGTACATGGCATGATCCGCATGGCGCAGCAGGCTTCCAGCATCGGCGTCATCACGCGGGTAGAGGGTCACACCGATGCTGGCTGAGACCGAAACCGCTTGCTCGTGGATCAAGAACGGGATCTCAATCGCAGCCAGCATCCTTTCGCGGATGTCATGACAATCGGCGTCATGCTTCATCGCCCCCAACAACAGGGCAAACTCGTCACCACCGAGCCGCGCCAGGGTATCAGTTGCACGCATGATGCCTTGCAGGCGCTTGGTGATTTCGACCAACAAGCGATCGCCCGCTTCGTGCCCCCATTGGTCATTGACCGGCTTAAAGCCATCGAGATCAAGATAGCAGACCGCCAGGCTCTGCTGGGTTCGTTGCGCATAGGCAAGGGCCTGACTCAGACGATCGACCAACAATCGTCGGTTGGGAACGCCCGTGAGCGGGTCGTAGTAGGCAATTCGCTCCAGATCGGCCTCACGCGCCTTCAGCTCGGTAATGTCGGAGAATATCCCAACGTAGTGGCGAAGCGTATCGTCCTCGCCCGTCACCATATTCACCGACAGGATCACCGGATACAGTTCGCCCGTCTTACGCCGATTGACGATCTCGCCATGCCAAGCGCCGGTCTCCTGGATGGTTTGCCACATCGCGCTATGGAAAGCCGCATCTTGGGTGTCCGACTGCAACAACCGAGGACTACGGCCAAGCACCTCTTCCCATTCATAGCCGGTAATCTGGGTAAACCCAGGATTCACATCCACTATCCGACGTTCAGCATCGGTGATGAGGATCCCCTCTTGGGCGTTGGAAAAGACGCTCGCGGCGAGCCTCAGCCGATCTTCGACCTGTTTGCGTTCGGTAATATCAAGGATGGCCCCGATGAGGCCATCCACAACCCCATCTGCGTTGCGGAAGGTAGCCTGGTGGAAGACCACATTGCGTATCTGACCATCCCACCTTTGCATCAGCCCTTCGTACACCTGGAGGCCCTTGTGCTCGTAGAGGGCAGCATCCCGCGCCTCGCATTCGCGGGCAATCTCCGCTGACGCGAGGTCAGAGACCCGCTTGCCCACGATCTCGTCCTGCGGTTTCTGGACAAGATCCTCGAATGCCTGATTGGCACCAAGATAGTACCCATTGGTATCCTTATAAAAAACCGGAACTGGCACACTACCCAGCAAAGTCCCCAGAAATGCGCTCTGATCGCGCAGACGCCGCTCCATCTGCTTGCGCTCGGTGATGTCGTGAAAGGCAAGCACCACAACCCTGCCCTGCAGAGAATCCCCACTCGTCGTACAAACATATTCAATCTGGATAGGATCATTCTGCTTATTGACGAGGTAGGTCTCACGCCAGCGCTCCTTTCTGATCTCTCTGCTATCCGTATAGCAATTCGCACAACAGCCACGAGCCTCATCACCTACCCAGCAATTAAAGTAGTTCAGCGAATGGAACTTCTCACCTAATAGTTCTTTCTCATCATATCCCAATAGTCGGAGTGCAGCGGGATTGACAAATTGGATGCAGCCTTTCGCATCAATTCCAACGATGCCATCACCAACCGAATTGAGAATCAACTCCCGCGCCAGCACCAGTTCGTCGAGCCGCAAGGCATTTGCCATCTCACGTTGCAATAGCAACATCGAAAACAAAAATACGGTAGCAATCACCAATACCGTAATGATTGCAAACAACCGCGACACGCCAACGGTACTCGCATCAGCAAGGATAACAACCTCCCAGCCGGTCGTGGCCAATGCGCCGCGCATAGCAATCATCTTGCGCCCATCAAACACGAGCCATTCACCATCGGCTGGTTCGTGCGGTAGCAACGCCGTCGGCTCTGCGGTGGTCGGCCACAAACGTCTTGGGGCGCTTGTGGCACCGCTGACTAGCACGGCCCCAGCCCGATCCACCACGAAGGTTGAAACATTTTTCGCCAACCCAAGACTCTCGGCGGACAAAGTCTTTTTGATCACCGCAACTGCCATTATCTTGCCATGCCCATCGACTACTGGGACGGCCACATACAATCCCGCCTGTTTTGAGGTAACACCGACGGAAGACTCCACGCCAACCCGCCCACTCAGGGCCTCTTGGAAATAGGAACGAAAGCGATAATTCTGCCCAACAAAACTATTGGCCTCTGACCGATTCGATGAAGACAAAACCGCACCATCACTGCCCATAATATAAATAACCAGGGTATCATCGGCTGCGAGATACTGATCGAGAATGGGGTTGATCTCTTCTAGTGCCTGCCGGTTGAGTGCAGAGAGTAACAGTGGCGAACTCGATAAGGTGATGGCAAGACCACGAATCGACTTTTTATACCCATTAATACGCTCGCCAAGCAGCGTAATTACCTCCCCAGAATCTTGTCGGTCATGCTCAAGGAAACGCACACCTAAAGTATCAGTAAATTTCCAACCAAAAACAAGAATCAACGTAAGGATGGCAAACGAGAGACCGAGATAGAAATTCCGCCGATGTTTCAGTCCCGAATGGGTGAAACCATATTGACTATATAACCACAGTGTCAGCGCCATTACACTCGCCAACACCATCCGCAATAACTGGACTGGTACGCCAAACCAAGCAAGGAAGGTATCCTGATTGAACAACGCCGCCGGACCGAAAGGCATGGCGGGCACAATCCCACCGCTCACTAGGGCATAAATACCCATCGCGAGTGCCGCTACCTTCAGGGTATGGCGTTGTACACCGGTGTGAATTCTCGCGTGTTGTAGCAAAACGACAGCGCTCCAACCCGCACCGATGAGGCAGAGCGAGTAACGAGCAGCGACCTCCACACCCAGCGAACCACCAAACCAGCCACCAACCAGAAGGACAAACGCAATCGGCAGATAGATCCATCGGGTAACAACCGCCGTGTGGTCTTGCACACAGGTTGCTCGCGCAAATTCCAGCAGCGCTAGGTAGGAGACAACCAACGCCGCTAGGCGCAGTGGGGCCAAGAGGGCAACGTCGTCTAACGAGAGGGCCACCATGGACAACCACTCGTGTCCGCCATGGGCAAAACCAAACACAGCGAGCCAACGCCACGGGAGGGCGCTCGGCTGCGCCAAGCGGCCCATCGCGACGCACACAACCCCGAGGTTGATAAACGACAACCCGTAGATAAAAAATATATAATCGAGGTTGCCGAGGAGGAACGCTGTCAAAGAGTGGGGTTCCTAGTTAGGGACACGAACTGCCTAGATCCAGATCTACAGCACCGTTACCAATCACGACAGCTTGGCTATTGATGAACACGGCGGAACACCACCCACGCCTCGTGCGATTTTCGCACAAAAACCGAACGGTTGGAAATAAACCATTCTCTGGGCGCAGAAATCGCAAGCGCCTCCCAGCCACGCAACCGCTCGAAAGAAGCAGCCTCCGACGCCAAGCGGTTGCGTGGCTAGACCAAGCCACCGCACCCCTCGGTCAAGCGCCCTGACCAGGCTTGACCACAAGGGGATTGATGGGGCAGGGAAACCCTAGCTTCAATTTCTGTGGACAGTTTGGTACAGGTATGCGAGCTTAGTGAAGGGATTTCGAGAACCAAAAAATCCACGCTAACCTCGTTGCCGCAAACGCTACGCTGTGTGATGATGGCACAGTTTGTTCCTGTTTCCACTGCAGGAGTTCCCTACAGATGTCTGTACAGCACCCAATTATTGCGGTCACCGGTTCTTCCGGTGCCGGCACCAGCACAGTCAAGCTTGCGTTTGAACACATCTTTCGCCGGATGAACATCTCCCCGCTCATTGTCGAAGGGGATAGCTTCCACCGCTACGACCGCGTTGAGATGAAGCAAAAGACCACCGCCGCCGAACAGGCAGGGGTCAATTTCAGCCATTTTGGCGCAGAGGCCAACCTCTTTGAGGAGCTGGAAAAGCAATTCAAGCAGTATGGCGAGACCGGTAGTTGCCAACGCCGCTACTACCTCCACAACGCCGAGGAAGCCGCCCCTTGGGGCAAAAAACCCGGTGAGTTCACCGACTGGGAGCAGGTACCCGTCGGTACCGACCTCCTGTTCTACGAGGGACTGCACGGGGCAGTCGTCACCGAGACCGTGGACGTTGCCCAGCACGCAGACCTGAAGGTTGGCGTGGTTCCCATTGTGAATCTCGAGTGGATCCAAAAAATCCACCGCGATACCGCCGAACGCGGCTACTCCGCCGAGGCCGTCACCCACACCATCCTGCGGCGCATGCCCGACTACGTTCACTACATCACCCCACAGTTTTCCCGCACTGACATCAACTTTCAGCGCGTGTCCCTGGTGGATACCTCTAACCCGTTCATTAGTCGGGATATTCCCACGCCCGATGAAAGCATGGTGGTCATCCGTTTCCATCGCCAGAACCTAAGAAACCAGAACTTCCCCTACTTCTTGGCGATGATCCACGACTCCTTTATGTCGCGGCCCAACAGCCTGGTTGTCCCTGGTGGCAAGATGGGGATGGCAATGGAGCTGATCCTAACGCCCCTCATTGAACAGATGCAGGAGCGGCGGCGTAAGTAGGCCCTTGTGGCGACTGTGTCCTTCGCCGAGCGCTTGATTGCTTGGCACGACGGTCATGGTCGCCACGACCTACCTTGGCAACGTGACCCCAGCGCCTATCGGGTCTGGATCTCGGAGGTCATGCTCCAACAGACCCGCGTCACAACCGTCATCCCCTATTTCGGGCAGTTCACCGCTCGTTTCCCCGAGGTGGGCGTACTCGCCGCTGCCCCCCTGGATGAGGTGTTGGCGCTCTGGAGTGGGCTTGGTTACTACGCCCGCGCTCGTCACCTCCACCAAACCGCCCAAGCGGTGAGCACCCAGCACGGTGGCCAGTTCCCCCGTGACATGGCTACACTAAGCGCATTACCCGGCATTGGGCGCTCTACTGCGGCGGCGATTCTGACCCTAGCAATGGGCCTACGCCATCCCATCCTAGATGGCAACGCCAAGCGGGTGTTGGCACGTCATCACGCCATTACCGGTTGGCCTGGCGATGCGGCGGTAGCACGAGCGTTGTGGGAACTCGCAGAGCGGTGTACCCCCCACCACGGGTTTGCCGCCTATACCCAGGCCATCATGGATCTCGGTGCGACCCTGTGTGCCCGTGCGCGTCCGGTTTGTGGGGATTGTCCGGTGGCGAACGACTGCCGTGCCCGCATCCTAGACCGCATCCCCGAGTTCCCTGGGCGCAGAACCAGACCGACGTTACCGGTACGCAAAACTTTATTCGTCATCCTGATGAACCCCGCTGGGGCCGTGTTCCTTGAACGCCGCCCGACAGCGGGGATCTGGGGCGGGCTCTGGGCCTTCCCCGAGTGCCCCCCAGAGCTTGATCCACTGCCCTGGGCAGCCAACCATTATGGCCTGGTCGTCACCCATACCGCGACCTGGGCGACAGTTCGTCATACCCTCACCCACCTCCACCTGGACATCACGCCATGGCTCGGCTCCGTGGCAACCGCAGACGAAAATATCACCACCAGCACCACATTAGGCCACCGAAAGACCATTCCGAAAAAGACCATAGAAGAAAGTCCGACACTCTGGTATAACCCCCGCCACGATCCACCAGGAGGACTCGCGACACCCGTGGCGCGTCTCATGGCTCGGCTCATCGACCAACCAACATTTGATAGCACTGCTATCGTAAGAGAAACCAAATGACTCGTATGGTGAATTGCGTAAAGCTCGGAAAAGAAGCTGAAGGCCTTCGGTTTGCCCCCTACCCGGGCGAGCTTGGCCAACGCATCTATCAAAACATCTCCGCCGAAGCCTGGCAGATCTGGCTACGCCAACAGACCCGATTCATCAATGAATATCGCCTCAGCGTCATCGACCCCAAGGCTCGCAAATTCCTTGAGGGCGAGATGATTAAGTTTTTGTTCGACGCCGACCCAACAGCACCAGAAGGCTTTATCCCTCCTCGCCACTAAAACAACCCGCCGAAGCTGGCGATTAGCCGACAAAAGTGGTAAGGTAGTGACGTGGTGGGAGTCCCCTTACATTGGCAGTTTCGCCGCATTGTCGGCGGATCTGGTTCTCGCTTACACAAAGCCAGGTGTCTGTCCCATGCAAAACCTATATAACACCGAGACACTACTCGTAGTCGGTTTCTTTGTCCTGTGTGCGTGTGTCGTATTCATGGTGGGGTTGTGCCTCAAGAACGGGTGCCTGTGCCGCTTACACCCCAAAGGATGCAACACGGACGCCACCGAGCCAAACCTCGCGGCGCGCCTACAGCGGGCTTCTCCTGCGAGCACCCCGTCGCAGCAATCGGTCAGTAAAAAACCGTCACCTACCATCTGGATTGATCGATCCCTCCAAGAAGAGAGGCCAGCGGCCTTCCCACGCCAGAGCACAGACACAGACTCACCCAAACCACACTAAAACAGGTTCGTGTACAAGCAGGCTGCAGACTGCTACCCTAGTCCTAGATTGGTCTCTGGTGCCTACGTGCTCGAGTCCTCGCCCTTGTCACCCCGATGTGCGCGGGGATGGGCTGCGTCGTACACCTTGGCGAGATGCTGGAAATCAAGGCGGGTGTAGATCTGCGTGGTAGCAATCGATTCATGGCCGAGTAATTCTTGCACCGCCCGCAGATCGCCACTCGACTCGAGTAGGTGACTCGCAAAACAGTGACGCAGCAGGTGGGGATGGATGGGCGTCACCCCTTGCACCACAGCAGCCTCTCTGAGGTGGCGCTGCACGGTGCGCGGATTTACCCGCCGCCCGGACTTATGGACGAACACAGCACTCTCGCTCGGCGCAGCAACCCCACGTCTCACCGCTAACCACGCTGTCAGCGCCTCCCGCGCTGGAGCACCAACCGGCACGATTCGGGTTTTAGAACCCTTACCCGTAACCCGCACCGTACCATCAACCAGATCTAGGTCTTGGAGATCGAGGCTAACGAGTTCGGCAAGACGCAGGCCCGAGGAATAAAACAACTCTAAGATGGCTCGATCGCAGAGGGTGGTGACGCTACTCCCCGGAAAGTCCATTAGCCGTGCCGTTTCATCGACATCCATCACCTTGGGTAGAAGTCGCCCTGCCTTGGGGGCAGAGATGCCTTGCGCCGGATTACCCTTGGTTTCACCCTCCCGCAACAACCAGCGATAAAAGGTGCGCAAACCAGACAGTTCCCGCTGGATACTGCGCCCACCCTGCCCATTCCGATGGCGGTAGGCGACATAGGAGCGCACCTGCGCGGTGGTCACCGCCGCCCAGTCCTTCACCCCCTGGACACGACAAAAGGCGAGAAACAATTCGAGATCATGCCCATAGGCCGCGACCGTGTGCTCCGATACGCGCCGCTCGCTCCTAAGATGCTCTAGAAAGCGGCACAAACGGTCTTGTTCGCTACCAATAGCATTACTCTTACGATCTGAACAAGAAAGCGGGGCAGAGGATTTTGTCCCGTCTTTCTTACGGTTAGTCATGTCCGGTTGTTCGCGACAAGTTCGTCCGCAAGCTGCTGACCCAGGGCAAAATCAAGCGTACCCTCATAGATAGCGCGACCAGTAATCGCACCCAAGATCCCTTCATGGGCAACAGCGCATAACGCTCGAATATCTTCTAGGTTGGTAATACCCCCAGAGGCAATGATTGGGATCGAAAGCGACCGCGCCAGAGCCACGGTCGCATCGACATTTACCCCGCTCATCATCCCATCGCGGCTAATGTCTGTGTAGATAATTCCCGCTACGCCAACCTGCTCAAAGGCGTGGGCCAAATCGGTGATATTGTGCGAAGAAAGTTTAGCCCATCCCTCAATCGCCACCTTACCACCGCGTGCATCCAAACCCACCAAGATCTGACCAGGAAAATCTTTGCAGGAGGCTTCCACAAATTCGGGGTTGGTTACTGCTTTGGTGCCCAAGATGACATAACGAACCCCCATGGCCAGATAATTGGCAATGGTTTCGGTATCGCGAATCCCCCCTCCGACCTGAATGGGTAGATCGGGGTGATTCCGCACAATGTCAGCGACAACCCCCGCATTGACGGGTTGACCCGCAAACGCCCCATCCAGATCGACCAGATGTAATCGGCGCGCACCCGCCTCTACCCAACGCCGCGCCACGGTGCGCGGGTCGTCCGAAAAAATAGTCTCTTCCTCCATGCGTCCTTGACGAAGCCGCACACATTTTCCATTCTTGAGATCAATCGCCGGGATCAACAACATCAATTCTTCCTCTCAAGTAACCGTTACTCAGTCACGCAACCTTACGGACACTCACCATTCCAAGTCATAAAATTGGTGAGCAGGGTAAGGCCCGCACGCTGGCTTTTTTCGGGGTGAAACTGAACAGCGAAAAGATTTCCTCGCGCCACCGCACAGGCAAACGGCGCATTGTACGAGGTAGTCGCCGCAACAAGACCGAGATCAGCCGGTTGCGCATAGTAACTGTGCACAAAATAAAATCGGCTGTCTGGTGGAATACCATGCCAAAGCGGGTGAACTCGCTGAGGTTGGACATGATTCCAACCCATGTGAGGAATCTTTAGCGGAGGATTATCGCCATCAAGAGAACTCGCAGAGAAACGCACCACCCGCCCAGGCAATATCCCCAAGGCTTGCGTACCGCCATTCTCGTCGCTAAAATCGAATAAGGCCTGCATTCCCAAACAAATGCCAAGAAACGGCCGATCCGCCGCACAGGCCCTAATCGCCGCAGTTAGCCCGCGAGTACTCAGCTCAGCAATACAATCATGGATAGCACCCACACCGGGGAATATCACCCGGTCGGCCTCCAGGATCTGCTGCGGGTCACTGGTAACCAAAACTCTTGCATCTGGCGCAACACACTCTAGCGCCTTAGACACCGAGCGCAGATTCCCCATACCATAATCTACGATGGCAACTGAATTCATAACTCTATTGATAACAACCCATGCGGTTTATCTCCGGCCAACCATTCTGTTGACAACATCGATACAGCCAACTGGTAGCCACCCAAGCGCTTCTACACCTTCACCAACCCTCTGAATCGGGAAACTCACTATTCTACCGCATCCCGACAGACAAACCAAACAGAACACTCCTTACCCGCAAGGATCACCCAGCAGTCACCCCTTTAAGGCGCACAGTAACGCACGTTCCATTTTCAGAATACTTAACATTGTTACTACTAAGAATGCTGGCAAGCGCGATACCCTTGCCATGAATATCCAGCATCCTCATCGGATCGATCGCGGTATATTTTGCCCAATCAAAACCAGCACCCTGATCCTTGATGGTAACAACAATCTCATCACGTTTTTCTACCGTGGCAACCACTATGCGGTCTTTATACTCTGGGAGCATCAGCCTACGCTCAACCTCTTCCGCCCAGCTACCACCAGCCAGCAGTTTCGTCTTCTCGCTGTAGGTAATGCCAAGATTACCGTGCTCTATCGCATTGATAAATAGCTCGGTGATAACCGTCAACGCAATATTGCTATCCTCACAAATGGATGCCACGTATTGCGTTACCAATTCACCATCTTTGAATGTCCTAAACTGGAACACGCCTTCACTTAGTAGCTCAAGGCATCGACTCTTTTCGACAACCTTGACCAGATCCTTGTACAGATCATAATCGCTAATTGCTGATCGAACAACAGCGAGCAATTCCTCTTTGGTGTAGGGCTTTTTTAGGTAGTAGCGCGCCCCCGCCGCAAGCCCCTCGATCACATCGCGCGTGGTCACCCGCGCCGTTTGGAATATCACCGGCACATGAGTCAGAGCGGGGATTTTACGAATCTCCTCTAGAACCTTCATGCCATCCATGCGTGGCATCATGCGATCAAGCAGAATACAGGAGGGCACCAGGCTCTCAAGTTGCTTAAGCGCAGTATCGCCATCATCGGCCATCACCACCGTATAACCTTGTCTGGACAAATGAATGTCAAGAATCTCTAGGTTATCCTTTTGGTCATCAATCACCAATACAGTATCCATGACAGACCTCATTCTTGGAATTGCTGGTAGGTTTCCGTAATCTCTGGCAAAGCCTTCTCAAACGCAGCAACCACGGCTGGTGAGAAATGTTTACCCACTTGCTTCTGGATAAAGACAAAGGCATCATCGAATGCCCAGGCCTTTTTATACGGTCGCGTCGAGGTCAGGGCATCGAATACGTCCGCAATGGCAATAATCTGCCCCGAGATGGGTATCTCTTGGCCACACAAACCCGCCGGATAACCACTACCATCCCAGCGCTCATGGTGGGTGAGGGCAATCTCTGCGGCAGCTTGGATGAGTCCGACACTCGACCCACCGAGAATCTTGCCACCGATGGTGGGGTGCGTCTTCATTATCAACCACTCGGCATCGGTTAATGGCCCAGGCTTAAGAAGTATCGCATCTGGGATGCCGATCTTACCTACATCGTGCATAGGGGCGGCATGCAAGATGAGATTCACCGTACGCTTAGGTAATTGTAAGGCAGTGGCGACAGCCTGTGAATAGTGCGACATACGGACGACATGCAAACCGGTCTCATTGTCCCTAAACTCAGATGCGCGGCTCAATCGCCTGATTATTTCAGATTGGGCCTGCTCTAATTCTATCGTCCTATCGGAGGCAATCTCTTCGAAAAATTGGGCCTTAGTCGCTAACAACTTCTGGTTAATACTGGTCACCAACAGCCTGCGCAACCGTGCAACCAATTCCTTTTCCTTGAAGGGTTTCGTGATAAATTCCGTAGCGCCCAAATCAAACGCCCGCATACAGGTTTCTTGATCATTCATCCCGGTTACAATAAAGACCGATATTCCCAGATTATATTTTCTAAGTTCCTCTAGAAAGACGAAGCCATGCATCTTTGGCATCAACAGATCGAGCAAGATCACCTTAAACTCATCGGTTATCACCCGCGATAATGCACGGACAGCATTCTGCTCAACAGTGACTGAGGTAAAGCCATTCCTGCTCAGCATTTCTTGCGTAATCTCAATACTATCGGGATTATCATCGACCACCAGAATGGAGGAGGATAATATCTGCTCATCACTACTCTGTTTAGACAGCATGCAAGCCCCCCATCGAACAGACGAAGTTTTCACTGACGCACGTCACCTTATTATCGCGTCGGCACCCAGCATTTCTTAGCGCAACTGAACCGTAAATGATCGATCTGAGGATCGCAGCTCGCCACCACTCGCAGACAAAAGCTTACGCATGATCAGCATCCAGTAGGGGTCTATTTCCCTAAAGACAGACTCGCTGACAATCTTAATCTCAACACCACTTGCAACCTCGCGCACTGTTACCATAATCTTCTGCGTCGATTGAATTGCGTTATACAGTAGCTCTTTAAAAGCCAAGCGGAGGCTGCTTTTACAAGAGAAGTCTGCGCCACTCTCAATCGACAACGCTATCTTTCCCTCAAAGACACCAAGCAAACTAGTGAGAATATCACGAACTGTGTCATTATCCTCTATGGACTCTCCCGTCTCCACCGCAGAGATCTGCATAAAATGTTCAACCAAGGCCATGGTCGCTTTTACGGCCATTACCGATTTCTCATACCACTTATGTACTTGTTCTGATTGAACAGTTACCAACTCTTCCCCAAGCACACCTAGAAAAGACAGGGCATGATGAATGGGCGTTCTCAGCTCATGATTAAAATAAGACAACATCATTCTGCTAAATTCATTACTATGCCTCTCGACTAGCAGGCTCGATTCTGCCTCGCGCATCAACCTTTCTGATTCTATTGCTCGCAAGGCACGGGTGACCACCAACTCTAGATAGTCAGGATCGAATGGCTTTGATACAAAATCAGTAGCGCCTAATCTAAAGCAGCGCACCGACAACGCCTGCGACATATCAGAGGTTACGATAATAATTGGCACGCTCGGATTAGTATTTCTTATTCCTTCTAGCACTCGCAGGCCAGAGTTGCCATTTAGATTCATGTCCAACAACACCACATCCGGCTCCTCTGCCAGGAATGCGCAGATCCCTCCCTCTACGTCATCCGCCTCTCTCACCGCAAAGTGCGGAAAGACGGCCTTGATCAACGCACGGATATACCTATCGTCATCAATTATCAACAGGGATGTCATGATGATACCTTACTTGCCCTCAGGCAGTCTCAAGAAGAACGTAGAGCCATTCTTACCGTCACTTTCCGCCCACAACTTCCCCCCGTGTTGCATCACATGCGCATGGCTAATGGTCAGTCCTAAACCGGATCCCGCGCTGCCCCTCGTCCGCAAAGACTGGTAGTACCTATCAAAGATGCGCCCCAGATCCTTCTCGTCAATCCCTGGGCCATTGTCTATTATTGAAAGCTCTAAGGGCCTTTCGGTTAATCTGACGACAATCTCTGCATTCTCCGGACTAAATTTAATTGCATTACTCACCAGATTACGAATCACCTGCGCAATCTTTGATTTATCTAATAAACAGTCAAACTTTGTTCCGATGATATCATAGCGGACACTAACCCCCTTACAGATAAGGGTTCCCTCGAGACCACTCACCACCTCCATAGTAATGGTGCGCAGATCTTCTCTCTGAAATTTCAGAGCGGCCTGTTCATTCTCAAGCTTGGCAGGCTCCAGTAACTCGTTTAATAACCCAAGGTGGGTGGCATTATTTCGGTAACTCTTAATAAGCCAGCGCGGCACCTTTCTCAACCGCGCTGACAACGCCACGAATGGATCGCGTTCTTGGCGCAGGTTCTCGATCCAGGAATGAAAATGGAGATCCATACTCTCATCGCTAATGCTCGCCACTTCTGATTCGTTGATACCAAATGCCTCGATCGCGAATAACAAAAATCCTCCTATGGAATGAACCGGTGTGCGCAGCTCATGGCTAACATTCGCCAGGTAATCCGCCTGATCCTGGCTGGTCTTCTCCGTTTTTAGAATTTCTACCTGGGCACTAGCGTGCTCTTGCTGATGCTTCCAATTGCGGTACGCACAATATACTGTTTGCAGAATAAATAATCGATCGATGGTGCGCTGCGTAAGGAGCCACTGCCCATTTCTGCTCACACCTATATCGGTTAGCCTCCACTCGCAGTGGCGATCTGTGCAGAAAATGATCTGCAAGTGAGGATCTATCTCCCATAACCTGATAAAATCATTGGATGTTGCACCTTCATAACTATCCATGTCCGCAAAGACTATTGCGTAGGGCTCTGCTGATTTCGCCAGACTAATCTCATCCGCAAGGGCACTGGCAAAAGAGATAAAGACCAACTCTATGCCCGATCGAAAGGGATCTCCCGCACACACGAACCTATCAGAATCAATTTCGTGACCGACATGAAATATCTCAGATATGCTTGCATCGTTACTGACAATCAGCATCTTATCCATAGGGCTCACGCTCATTATAGTAAGGCGTCACAGCGACAGGACGGCAAGAGAATCCCTTACAGCACAGAATCCGCGCTGGCTACTCCTGCGCACCTCCACGCGCCAGAGGATCACTCCAATCAGCAACCGCCTCCGCAACCACACTATCGAGGAGCGAAGCCATAGTCTCTGGCTACGACCCCACCTGCCCGGCAGTCTAACACTTTCCTCCATTCAGTACGTCAACACCCCCTACTTTTCGAGAAAACCGGACGTATTTATTGCTGACCTGCCAAAACTGCGTCGATCTTTGCCAGAAATTCCGCCAATATCGACAAGACCTCAGCCTGATGAGTCAAGAAGGGTAGATGGCCCGCCCCGGACAAGCCGTGTACCCGCCAATCTGGCCGCAACCGCAAGAGATGCGCCGACAGCTCAATCGGCACCAGGGTATCGCGTTCACCAAGCAGCACCAGCGTCGGGCAATGCACCGCACGGAGACACACCCGCAGATCAGCCGACCGCAGTAGCGAAAGCCCCTCCGCCAACGCAACCGGATCCGGCGGCAGGTTAAACATCAGCGTCCGCAAACGACGCACATCCTCTCCCGCCACCGAGCGCGCCTGGATCGCCAGAAAACGGGTGAGCGTCATGCGCCAGTTAAGGTTCAGGCCATCACCAAACTCAGCCAAGAGGGCAGGATCCATTGCGCACGGCCAGTCTGGCTCACGCACAAAACGTGGCGATGCCGCTATCATCACCAGCGCCCGTACTCCGACCAAAGCCGCCCTGGCCAGCGCCACCATGCCGCCGAGTGACCAGCCCACCCATACCGCCCCGACCGGCACCACCTCCTGTACCGCCATTGCCACAGCGTCTATACTCATCGGAGTGCCGAGGGGGGGGCTCTGCCCATGACCAGGGAGATCCACGACATGAACCCGATGCCCCCAATCCACCAAGGTCTCGGCAAAGGCATCCCATATTGCACCGTGGAACCCCCAACCGTGCAGCAACACAACGTCGGAACCGGCACCGAAAGAGCGCACAAACAATGTCATCGAGGTAGCGTAACCTTAACGTGGCGTAGCGAATGGGATTCTGTCTATCCTGCGCGAACCCTTGAAAATCGCACAAGCAGCCCCCAATCTTACAGGATCCGCCCCAACCTTAAGAGCCCCATCGTTGAGTGCGAAAGAAGCGTGGGGCTTTTGGGAGGGTTTGGCTAAACCACCCCGCCCTACACCGACATCTTTATCCTATTTGGAGATTTTCTGTTATGCCTACCTACAATTACGCTTGCAATGCCTGTGGCCATCGCCTTGAGGCCGCACAAAAGATCGCCGACGCCCCACTCACCGACTGCCCCGAGTGCCACCAGCCAACCCTGAAGAGGGTCATTTCCGCAACCGGCCTGGTCTTCAAGGGGGCGGGATGGAGTCGACCTACCTCCAAAGACTCCCATCGCCCGAAAGACGAAAGCCCAGCCCCTACCTGTGGCGGCGGTGGCTGCGCGTCCTGTCCGATGGAATGATTTTACTTTCGGCCCACAAACTCCCCTCCCATTCGATATAGCGGCGCAAGCCCCCTAAACAGTAACGCCATGGCCACCCTTTCAACACACCCAGCAGATTCCGTTCGGATCTTGACCGAAGCACTGCCCTACATCCAACGATTCCGTGGCAAAACCCTGGTGGTCAAGTATGGCGGTAACGCCATGGTTGACAACGAACTAAAAGAATCCTTTGCACGCGACGTAACCCTGATGAAGCTTGTCGGGATCAACCCGGTGGTCGTACATGGCGGCGGCCCCCAGATCGGTGCTCATCTCGCGAAGATCGGCAAGCAGAGCCAATTCTTTGAGGGGATGCGCATTACCGATGCCGAGACCATGGATGTCGTGGAGATGGTGCTGGGCGGCTTAGTCAATAAGGAGATTGTGACTCTCATCAATCGCTTCGGTGGAAGGGCCGTCGGCCTGACCGGCAAGGATGGTGACTTTATCCGCGCTCGCAAACTCACCTTTACCCGTAACAACCCAGAACTCCAAGCACCCGAGATCATCGACATTGGCCACGTTGGCGAGGTAGCCAGCATCGACCCGGCGGTGGTCAAAACCCTAGAAGACGGCGATTTCATACCGATCATCGCGCCGGTGGGCGTCGGGAGCGACGGACTGTCCTACAACATCAACGCCGATCTCGTGGCCGGTAAACTCGCCCAGGTGCTTGGTGCCGAAAAACTCATCTTGCTAACCAACACGACCGGCGTCCTCGATAAAGCGGGAAACCTGCTCACCGGCCTAAACCGCCAAACCGTAGAGGCGCTGATCGAAGACGGAACCATCTACGGGGGGATGCTGCCAAAGATCCGTTGCGCCCTCGACGCCGTCCAGGGGGGGGTCAGGAATGTTCATATCATCGACGGACGGATCGCCCACGCGCTGCTCTTAGAGATCTTCACTGATTCAGGGATTGGAACCCTGGTGCGCGGCTGACCCCGAGCCTATTCCGTTCGATAGACGGTTCAGCAGCGCCACAAGACCTTCCCACAGCTTGGGGCCGCTGCCGTTGGGCCGCGATAGCGATACCCTCCACATTATGATGTTCTGGTTTTTTGTAGGCCGTTATCTTGACTGGACGTTAGTCTCAACTAGCCGACTAGGCTCTCCATGAGACGGAGCGAAGAGAATCAAGCTCCTGCAGAGCGGTTGCCTTCCTCGGTAAAACCAATGACTCAAGACTCAGAGCCAAAAACCAGAACATCGTGTCACACAAAAATTGCCACACCAACCGCCTCATGGTCTGCCAGATACGCCACAGGATCGGGTATTATATGGCCTTCCCCTGGATGGGCGCTTTCACCAGACAACAGCACAAAGAATAGCAGGCTGCACCTGACGAGTGGGGCGCTGTAGATTCTAATCCGGTCATGTGGTATCGGGCTTTTCGCAGAGGAGAACCAGTGGACACGCATAACACGTACAACTACACGGTGGTGCGCCAGTTTGCTCTCATGACGATCCTATGGGGCATCATCGGCACGGACATCGGCGTGTGGATTGCCTCTGAACTCGCGTATCCATCCCTCAACCTAGGTGCCCCGTGGTTGTCTTTCGGGCGGCTGCGCCCGCTGCACACCAATATCGCAATCTTTGCCTTTGGTGGTAGCGCCTTATTCGCAACCTCCTACTATGTGGTGCAGCGCACCTGTCACACCCGACTCTTTAGCGACAAACTCGCCTCCTTTACCTTCTGGGGGTGGCAGCTCGTCATGGTGCTGGCCCTACTCACCCTGCCACTCGGGATGACAAGCGGTCGGGCCTATGCCGAGTTAGAGTGGCCGATTGACATCCTCCTTGCCTTGGTGTGGGGTGCCTATGCAATCGTCTTCTTCGGCACCTTGCTCCAGCGCAGCACACCCCACATCTATGTGGCCAATTGGTTCTTCGGTGCCTACATCCTAGCAGTCGCCTTGTTGGAACTCTTCGCGAGCGCAGCACTGCCAGTAAGCCTTTGGCCGATGAAGTCCTACTCGGTCTACCCGGGCGCGGTAGACGCCATGGTGACCTGGTGGTACGGACACGGCCTCATCGGATCATTCCTCACAGCGGCCTTCTTTGGCGCACTGTATTACTTCCTACCACGACAGATCGGGCGTCCCCTCTACTCATACCGACTGGCCATAGTGCAGTTTTGGGCAACCGTATCGCTCGCCTTGTGGTCTGGCCCCCAGCATCTGCTCTACACTGCCTTGCCCGACTGGCTCCAATCGCTCGGCATGGTGTTCGCCTTGCTCTTGCTCGTCCCCTTTTCCGGCGGGGTTGTGAATGGATTCATGACGATGAGCGGAGAATGGCACCGGCTACGCACCGACCCTGTCCTCCGTTTTTTCATCGCCGCACTTCTCTTCTATGGTCTCTCGATCGTCGAAGGATCGGTGATGGCGATCAAGTCCATCAACGCACTCACCCACTACACCGATTGGACAGTAGGCCACGCCCATGCCGGCGGACTCGGCTGGATCGGATTCCTCACCATCGGTGCGCTCTACGCCATGCTGCCCCGCTTGCTGCGGTGTGAACAGATGTACAGCACACGCCTCATTGACACCCATTTCTGGCTTGCCACCACTGGTGTTGTGCTCTATCTGCTTGCCATGGCGGCAGCAGGTGTGGTGCAGAGTACGATGTGGTACGCAGAAAATGACGACGGCACACTCACCTACCGATTTATCGAGTCCGTCCAAGCGACCCATTACCTCTATGTTGTGCGTGCCTTCGGTGGCTTTTTGTATTTGATCGGGATGGTAGTCATGGCCTACAACGCCTGGAAGACCGTTGTCGGCAGTATGCCGGTCACGACGTCTGCTGCCTCTCACCACACGCATGCCCCCGCCAACCCGTCGATTGGCGCAGGTCATTCCGCAGAAACCCACCACCCAAGCGACGCGCATCACGCCGACCCACACCATACCAATCCGCATCATACCGCCACCCGCGACTCTCACGGCGACATGAGGAGACATCCATGAGTCATGAGGTTGTCGAAAAGAAAGTAGGCCTATTAGCAGTTCTTGTCCTGTCGCTTGTCAGCATTGGTGGCTTGGCGGAGATCGTGCCCTTGTTCTTTCTCACCGCACCCCCTGGGGTTGGCTCAACCGTAGAACCCGTACAAGGGTTACAGCCCTACGATGCCTTACGCCTTGAGGGGCGCGATATCTATCTACGCGAAGGGTGTGGCCAATGTCATACCCAGATGGTGCGCCCGTTACAGGCAGAGACCGAACGCTTCGGGCACTACTCACTCGCTGGGGAGTCGGTATACGACCACCCCTCTTTGTGGGGCTCAAAACGCACCGGGCCTGATCTGGCCCAGATCGGGAGCCGCTACAGTGACTTTTGGAATCGGGAACACCTGCGCAACCCCGAAGCGGTAGTACATGGCTCGGTCATGCCAGCCTACCCGTGGCTCGCACGTACTGTTCTAGACGGTGCGCTGACGACCACCAAGATGCGTACGATGAATACCCTCATCACGCTCACCTGTGCGACCTGCGCAACCTATTCCGAAAAACAGATCGAAGAGGGGCCAGCCAAGGTTCGCGGCAGCACCGAAGAGGAGGCCCTGATTGCCTATCTCAATGGCGACCCGGATCAACCGGGCGGTCTTGGGCAGTTGTCCACCCCTGTGAGGTAAGTGCATGGATTTTTTACTGATCCACCAGGTATACACCGTTGTGCTCTTCGTCCTGTTCGTCGCCATCCTGGGATGGGCGTGGGACAGCGCCCGTCAGTCGTCCTTTCATACCGCAGCCCACTTGCCCTTCATAGACAGCCCAACGGATGACACGATGACTGCTGCGCTGGGGGAAAATCATCATGAGTGAATTTTGGAGCCTGTGGGTTGTACTCTGTGTTTTGGGCAGCCTCTTTGCCTGTCTTGGGTTGATCGCCTGGGCCAGCAGACGCGCATCCGACGACTTGGTTGAAGACAACAGTTTGCAGGCTAGCCTCAAAAGTTGGGGTGATGTACGTGCGTACGATGCCCCAGTACCGCCCGAGTGGCTGTATCTGTTCTATCTCGGTATATTTTTTGCGGCAGTCTATTTCTCTTTGTACCCCGCCTTAGGAAAGTTTCCCGGCGCTTTGCTCTGGACATCAGAGCGCCAGTACTCGCAAGCGGTAGGACAATACCAGATCCGGTACGCCGCGAAATACTCCCAATACCTCACCCGCACCCTCCCAGAACTTGCGAAGGATCCGGTTGCGAGGAAAACCGGGCAGCGTTTGTTCATGACATATTGCTCGAATTGTCACCAAACCGCTGGTCAAGACCGAGAGCACTATCCAAAACTGACCGACCGCGATTGGCTGTGGGGCGGCAATCCTGATCAGATTGAGGCAACCATTACCAACGGTCGCACTGGAATCATGCCCGCATGGGGAGCCGTCCTAGGAGAGCAGGGAGTCGCGGAAACGGCAAGTTATGTCATCAGTCTTGCGGGCTATGTACCAACCGATCCCGGGAAAATCGCCGCAGGCAAAGAAAAGTTCGCCCTTTACTGCGCCTTCTGTCACGCCGCCGACGGTAGGGGCGACCAACGACAAGGTTCCCCGAATCTCGCGGACAAAACGTGGACGCACATCGCCTCTCGCGATGTACTCTACAACCCGAGATTAGAGGCTGGCGTCCGTGCCGCCATTGCCAACGGTTTCACTAATCTCATGCCATCCCATTGGAATATGCTGGATCGTGCACAGATTCACCTCTTGGCAGCCTATGTCTATAGTCTGTCTAATTAAATGAAAGACCACCGCGATGGTGGTCAACCAGCAGCGCGATAAACAGAAGGGGCAGGTAGAGAATTGACCAGTGGAAGGTCTTTTGGGCAATGCGATCAGAATAATTCTTCCACACCTGCCAGGCATAGGCCAAGAATACCGCATCAAGTATACCAGCAGCCAGCAGATAGATAAGGCCGCTCATCCCAATCCAATAGGGAACGACAGTAATTAGCGTCAATCCCACGGTATACAAGAATACGTGGCGTCGTGTCAGGACAGCCCCATGGGTAACCGGCAGCATCGGCAGACCAGCGGCCTTGTATTCTTGTGCGCGGTAGAGCGCAAGCGACCAGAAATGCGGTGGCGTCCAAAAAAAGATTATCAGAAACAACAACCACGCATCTATCGGCACTTGGTTTGTGGCTGCCGCCCAACCCAACACCGGGGACATGGCCCCAGAAGCGCCGCCGATCACAATATTCTGCGGGGTATTGGGCTTTAAGAACACCGTGTAAACCACGGTGTACCCAAGAAAGGTCGCAAGCGTGAGCCACATTGTCAGCGGGTTCACCTCACCGTATAGAACGCCTAAGCCAACCCCCCCTAGCACACCCGATAACAACATCGTCTCGAGCGAATTGACCTCGCCCCGTGGTAATGGCCGGGCATTGGTTCTCTTCATGAGGGCATCGATATTTCGCTCGATCAGACAATTGATCGCAGCAGCGGCACCGGCAACAAAGGCAATACCGAACATTCCTGAGATCAGAATGCGCAGCGGCACCACGCCAGGCACAGCCAAGAACATACTAACCACCGCGCAAAAGACCACCAACTGAACAACGCGGGGCTTTGTTAGCAGAAAATATTGGTGAAGCCTGTGTAGGATGAGTTGCAAAGGGAGCGGTCTCATATCGATACGGTCGTTTCTGCCCAATCCAGAGCGGTATTCCGAACCGGCTTATAATGTGAAATTACCTTGACTTAGTAATCGGAAAGAAAGAATAAGCAAGCGCAATCTCGTGCACGTCAACTGGTAAGTCGGGGCTGACGTAAAAGACCAAAGGCATCTGTCTCTCCTCGCCAGCTTGCAATTGTTGTTGCTTAAAACAGAAGCACTCTATTTTCTTAAAATACTGCGCTACCCATCCCGGGCTAACACTCGGCACCGCCTGCCCGCTCAGTGTTTCGTTGGTCGGGTTGCGAGCATAAAACGTGGTGGTGGTAATCTCACCAGGATGCACCGTAATCCTTTCTGTGGTTGGGCGGAATTCCCAACTCAATCCTTGCATGGTCGTCCCCGCAAACTCCACTGTCACAAAGCGCGAGAGATCCGCTGTCACGCCACCCGCCCAAGAGACCACACCCTCGGTTTTACCATTTAACCCAGTCACCCGGCAAATGATGGTGTAGAAAGGAACCAACGCACACCCAAAGGCAAAGGCACCCAAAACGAGCGCCACCAATTTCACAATCAAGCGGTTACTGTTCGGGGCAAGCACTTGATGCACAGCATGGGTTCCTGTGAAACAGCACAATCTTTGGGGAACGACAGGAGTACAACTATGATGGCGGAGGGGAGGACGGTGTCCACTCCAACCCAACAGCACCCTCCCACGGCTTGTCAGCGGCCTTCTCACCATGCCCACGGATCGTCTGAATGACGTTATACAGGAAGATCAATTGCGCCGCACCGAGCACAAACGCTGCAACACTGATCACCCGATTCCAATCGGCGTATTTGATGGCATAGTCAACCACATGCCGGGGCATACCCGCTAGGCCAACCATCATCATCGAAAGAAAAGTAACATTAAAGGAGACAGCAGTAATCCAGAAATGCAGCCTACCCAGGCTTTCATTGTACATCCGCCCCGTCATTTTTGGCAGATAGTAATACACCGTCGCCATCATACCCAACACAGCCGCACCAAAGAATGGATAGTGGAAATGACCCGTGATGTACATGGTATTGTGGTACTGAGAATAGGCACCTGCGTCTGGGATCAGAACACCCGACAGGCCGCCAATCAACATGCCCACAATCGCACCCAGGGCAAACAACATCGGTGTTTCAAACGTCATTGCTCCGCGCCAGATGGTGCCTATCCAACAGAAGATTAACACCGACGTTGGCACCGAGATGGAAAACGTCGCGTACATGAAATATAGGTTTTCCATCAGCGGTAAACCCTGCGCCAACATATGATGCCCCCAGACGATAGAGCCAAGGAAGGCAATTGCCCAGTACGAATAGACCTGCGCCTTATATCCATAGATCGGCTTGCGGGAGAAAGCAGAAAGGATCGTGGGCAAGATAGCCCAGGCTGGTAATACCACGATATAAACTTCTGGGTGACCAAAAAACCAAAACAGATGTTGGAATAGGATCGGATCACCGCCACCAGAGGCAATAAAGAAATGTGTGCCGAAATGACGGTCGGCAAACAATAGGCCCACCGCCGTAGCCAGCACTGGCACCACCAGCAATAATAAAAACGCGACGACTAGCCACCCCCAGCAGAACAGCGGCATACTCCACAGCGACATCGTCGGTGTGCGTAGGGTTAGCACAGTAACAATGACATTGAACGCACCAAAAATAGAAGAGATCCCGAAGAGATACACCGCAACGATGGTAAAATCCACGCCCAGTCTCGACTGCATATCCAGGCCAGTATTGTCCATCGTCCATGACGCCTGCGAAGCCCCATCACCAACACCGAAAAATTGTAAGAAGAATGGGATTAGTAACACCATTACCGCCAATGGTAAAAGCCAGAAACCCCATTTACTAAGACGCGGTAAGGCTGTTCTGGGTGAACCAATCATCAATGGGATTAGATAATTATTAAGACCCGTGGCAAAGGGCATAATAAATGCAAACACCATAGCCAGGCCATGCAGCGTGACCAATTGGTTATAGAGCGAACCCTGCAAAAACTGGACACCCGGCGCGGCTAGCTCCGCACGAAACACCAACGCAAGCATTCCAGCAACGAAAAACATCGCTGCCGAAAAGCCCATGTACAGCAACCCGATGTCCTTATGATCGGTGGTCACCAACCAACGCCTAAGGCCGGTCGGATACCCAGGGTGGGCATCCTTTGGTTCTACTATTGTTGCACTCGTCATTGTTAAACCATATCGTACACAATCGTAACGGCAGGCTAACGCAACTTCCGCACCAGAACGGGCTGTAAAACATCGCCCGTCTTGTTGCCAAAGGAATTGCGCTCGTAGGTAACGACAGCGGCAATATCAACGTCACTTAAGGTATTTTTAAAAGCCTGCATCGCCGTGCCCTGTTTACCATTCAGTACACGATCAAGATGCCCATCCTTAATCAGCCGACCACTCGCATCTTGGTACGGGCTATTCACTATCTTGCTGTCAGCAAGCGCCGGAAAAACACCTGGGATACCAACCCCACCGGGAAGATGACAGGAAATGCAGATCTTTTCGTAGATGCCCTGACCATGCTGCAGCAACTCATCCTTCGTCCAGACCTTCTCAGCGCTCGTAGTCAATGCTTCCTGTTCTGCCTTTTTCTTGGCAACCCAAGCCGCAAATCTTTCCACCGAAACGGCTTCTACAACGATTGGCATAAACGCATGGTTCGTACCACAGATCTGCGCACATTGTCCGCGATAGGTGCCTTCTTTTTCAATCTTAACCCAGGTTTCTCGCAGAAACCCAGGCACCGCAGCCCGCTTCACACCAAAAGCAGGCACACTCCAAGCGTGCATGACATCAGAGGACAGCAAAAGAATCCGTATCTTTTTATTGACCGGCAGAACAAGCGGGTTATCCACCTCAAGCAGATAATTATCCCCTTTCGCCGCCCCCTGATAGATCTGCGTCAATGGCGTTGACAGACTGCTAACAAATTTTATGCCCTGCGCCGGATACTCATACTGCCATTTCCACTGACTCGCCGTAACCCTTAGAACCAGATCAGCACCTTCTTGGGTATTCTCCATTGTCACAGCAGCATAGTAGGCTGGCACCCCTACCCAGACATAATCGACAAAAACTAGCCCTATGAACGGAAGAGCAGACAACACCCACAGCGTCGGTGTCGTTGGCCCGGTAAAGATCGCCGGCTTAAATCCTTTGTCTTTCCGATGGTAGAATAACGAATAGGCCATCACGGCCATGGTACTCACAAACAGAGCAATAACAAGCACCATAAACCGATTATGGATACGCAAGGCATCATCAGCAAGCGGCGCCACTGCCGGCTGAAAATTGAAGGCCCAGTCAGCGTAGGCAGAACCACCAAGACACGCCAGCAATAGAAACGATAGACAAGATTTTCTAAGCATCTTTAGGATTTCGGACTCGATCAACACCGCAGTATAGATTTACAACTGCCGCCTCTTGTTACTCATTATTACAAGGGATTAAACCCTCCAGAACATTAGTAGGGGCACCATCACTGCTTTCTCATGATCACCACAAGGTCGTCTTCCATCTTGTCGGCATTCTGGGGCGGGTCAAACAGGGCACAAAGACGCGCACTTGGATCAATCAGAAAAACAGAAGCCGAGTGCGCAATGGCATACGACCCTCCCTCACCGACTCGTTGATAAAAGATCCTAAGTTGGCCGGTTAGACTGCGTAAAGCAGACTGCGAACCAGTTGCCCCAAGGAAGGTAGGACTAAAATAATTTAGGTATTCTTTCAAGCGAACCAAAGTATCACGTTCTGGATCCACGGAAACAAAGGCAAACTGCAATACCTCATCACCGAAACCTCGACTGCGCATCGCCTTCTGGACATCAACAAAGGTATGCATAATCATCGGGCAAACATCTGGGCAGGTAGTATATCCAAACGTCAACAGGGTCCAACGCCCTTGCAACGCTTGGCGCGTAAACGGGACATTGCTAAGATCGGTTAGTTGAAAGTCCTCTAGACTGCGCGGCGACGTAAACAGCGTCCCCGCCTTGAGGGGAGCAACAGCGCCATCCATCATCGGCGTTGTCATCATCCGCACTGACCACCACCCCCCGATCACGAGGACAATGACCGCCGCAAACGCATAGAGCCACCGATCATTCTTCAAGACAAATGCCCCCCATCCTCGGATTGCACCGTAAGATGCAGCAAGGTCACCATCGCCAGCAACAATGTCGCAGCCCCCCCATTGTGTGCAACCGCAACCGCAAGCGGTAGGTGGGCAAGTACATTCGTAATCCCAAGACCAAGTTGCACAAAAAGGAGTACCAGCATCCCAATACCAAGGAGCCGATGTAGTGGCAGCGAAGAGACCCGGATTATCGTAATAGCCAGCCAGGTGACATAACCAAAAACCGTCAATGCACCAAGGCGGTGGATAAGATGAATCGCAGTCTGCGCGGGACTATCGAGTACACCAAACTCGTAGTTGATACCAAAAGGCCGCCACAGATTAAACCCTTCGGCAAAATTGGCCGCTGGCCACCATTCCCCACCGTGACAAGTGGGGAATTCAATACACGCAAGCGCGGCATAATTGGTACTCGTCCACCCACCCAATAAGATTTGGAGGACTACCAGCCCAACACCAATCATCGCCCAAGGCCGTAGGGCAGCAAATTGAATGGGGGCAACCCCAAACCATCTACCCTCTTGAAGACTTAACCACCAAGCACTAGCCAGAATACCCATGCCACCCAACAGGTGCGAGGTCACAATCAAAGGATTGACCAATAACGTCACCGTCAGCATCCCAAGCGTCATCTGAAAAACAACCAGCGCCACCAAAGTAGAGGGCAATAACACAGGCAGACCGCGCCGACGCCCTCGCCAAGCAACCACCGCAGTGGCCAGGATCAGCAAACCAAGACCTCCCGCAAGGTAGCGATGCACCATCTCTTTCCATGCCTCCGCTGGGGTATGGAAGCGATGCGAGGGTTGCGGAGCCACCGCATGATCAAGGGCCGCCTGCGCATCTTGCGACGTAGGTGCCACCAAATGCCCATAGCAACCAGGCCAATCTGGACAACCCAATCCGGCATTGGAGAGGCGCACGTAAGCGCCAAAAACCACAACGCATAGAGCCAGCACGGTGACAAAACCCGCCAAACGAGCAAGAGTAATCCGGTTCAAGGCGTAAACACTCCCAACATTTTGGATACCCACCACAGGGCTTTTTGGGTAAACATTTTAAGGACACACCAACGCTAGGCTAGTTTCGGAAGATAACCGACCCTGACCACAGCAAAAGGCGCACCCGATATTTTGGTTTCGGATGAAGCAACATTCACCAGAGCAGAGCATCCCTGGCAAGGGATACAGTATAGCACCCAAGCAACGGACGTTACACGCCGCACACACTCAACCGGACAGATGCACCAACCGATAGGCATCGCCGCACTTATCACACTTTCAGCGCGTATCTATCCTAGCCTTACCATGGATAAGAATTTGGTTTTACCATGTACGCTTTCCGTGTAATCGCTTTCCGTGTAGTATGGGATAGGTTTTGCTGGATGTAAAAATTGGCAGCCTTCCTCTGTCCATCCGCTACTAAGATTGCTATGACAACCAACGAAGCGCAACACCAAGAGAAACGTCTCCACAAACGCTACGAATGTAATTTTCCCATCAAGGTAATTACCGACGACGGGGAGTATAGCGGGGTTTGTGTTGATATCAGCGTTGGCGGGATCAGACTCGTCAGCAGTCGTCTGCTTGCCACGGGCAACACCGTAACGCTCCAGTTCAGGCTTCCCGTGATGGTTGCCGACATCCGGGTTGGGGCGCGCGTTTGTTGGGCTGTCGAACATTTTGCTGGTCTTCAGTTTGTTAGCCTCTCCTCCGACGCCGCACTTGAGTTTATTAAACTCCTGGATGAAAGAAAGCTGTTGGTCTTGCAATAATAGGGAGTTGGCGCTCCCGATGAGGGTGCCGCATGGCCGCACCACAAGTGCGCTTGTATTCGATTTGCCCTAGCAGCCCGTCGGGCTTTACGGATGTCTTGTTGATTACGCAATAGATTTAAAATTGACAGGTATCCACAAAGGTACAACGAATAAAAAGGTTGCACACTACATCCGACAGGCTGCTAACTTGTCAGGGTGCGCGTGAACTCGCGCTGTCGCCCCAGCACCCTTTAGCCACCGCAGGTAGCCACCCATCCACCGTGCGGTGTTTTCTCCCGCACTAGATTCCCACAACAAATCGCTGAGCATCAAAGAAATGAAGCGTAGCCAACGCCGTCATGCAACAGCGTCCCATGCACGCCCCCAGCAAGGAACGCCACAGATTGTTCAAGAGATGTTTGCCGAAGCGGTGCAGCACCACCAATTCGGACGATTATCAGAAGCCGAGGGCCTGTATCGGCGCATACTTGAAATTACCCCAACCTATGTTACCGCCCTGAATAATCTTGGTCTCATCGTAGCCCCAGCGGAGGCAATGGGTTTATTCCAAAAGGCAGTGGCCTGCAACCCTGACTACGCCGATGCCCATGTCAATCTTGGTGCCGCCCTTCATGCCGAGGATAATATCGACCAGGCCATCACCCATTACCGCAAGGCGCTCACCCTACAACCGAATCGGCCCAATGTGCTGTTGGTGCTTGGCACCCTCCTCCATGGCCAAGGCAAACTCCGCGAAGCAGCCACTGCCTTTCAACGCGCCCTTGCCTTCAAACCAGATTATGTCGAGGCCTGTTTAAACCTCGGTGCCATCCTCCGTGTCGAAGGAAAGATCAGTGAAGCCATCACGCACTATCAGCGAGCGCTTTCCCTTGCACCAGATCAGCCCACGGTCTATTTAATTCTCACGTCACTCTTTCTCGCCCAAGGCAATTCTGATGAGGCGATAGCAACCTATCAGCGGGTCATTGCTGCTCACCCAGACTATACCGATGCCTATGTGGGTCTAGGCATCACCTTGCGTACCCTGCACAAACCGAGCGAGGCCATAGCGCCCTACCAAAAGGCATTAGCCCTGCAACCAGAAAACCCCGATGCCCTCTTTGGACTCGGTGCCATCCTGCAAGACCAAGGAAAACTCGACGAAGCACTGAGTCATTATCAGCGCGTACTTGCCCTACAACCAACGCACCCAGAGGTGCTATTCGCAACCGCAAGCGCACTACATGGACAAGGCAAAACAGACGAAGCCATCCCGCTCTATCAGCAGGTGCTTGCTCTCAGCCCAGAACACGTCAACGCCAATAACAACCTCGGCGCAGCGCTTTACAGTCGAGGCAAGGTGCAAGAGGCGTTCGCTCATTACCAGCAAGTACTGCGTGCTGACCCAAACTGCGCCGAGGTGCATAATAATCTTGGTGACATACTAAAGGATCAGAAAAAGCTCGATGAGGCGGCAGAAAGTTACCAACGGGCACTTCGTCTCAAGCCAGATTTTACAACAGCCATTACCAACCTCGGGATTGTGTATAGCATGGACAGCAAATTCGAGCCCGCTGAAGGATTATTCCGCCGCGCCCTCGCTGTTGACCAGAACCTTGATGTCGCCAATATGAATCTCGCGTCTCTTGTCGAGCGCGATGGCCGCCTCCAAGAGGCCCAGATCTACCGTGGACGCGCCCTACGCCCCCAACCTTTGGTCATCGAGAAAGCCCCCAAGCATCGCCGGAATGTCTTGGTTCTATCCGCTGCCGGGGATGGCAATGTACCGATCGACACGCTCATCCCAATTGAAGTCAATACACGGATTAAATGGAGCGTTGAGTGCGCCACCGATGCTCAAGAGGCGGGTTTACCACCATACGATGTCATCTTTAACGCCATTGGTAATGCGGACTTGATACCCCCATCACTCCCCCGCATCAACAATTTTATACAGAAGCGCCAGCAGGTGGTGCTGAATCCCCCTGAACGAATCATTCCCACCCGCCGCGATCTCATGCCAAAACTCTTGGCGGGTATTCCTAATGTGGTAGCACCTCCGGTCGCGCGCCTCAGCCGTCAAGAAATCGCGGCGGGAAATCTGACAACGAGGCTCGCCCTTGCCGGTATTAGTTATCCGGTCATCGTCCGCCCGATCTCTGGTCAGGGTGGTCTTGGGGTTGTCCTGGTCGAAACACCCGAACAACTCTTGGCACTTCCCTTTGCCGGTGCGGACGTTTTCTATTTTATCTCTTACTGCGACTACCAGAGCAGTGACGGCTTCTACCGGAAATACCGCACCATTTTTGTTGACCGGAAACTTTATCCTTATCACCTTGCCATCTCACCACGCTGGCTGGTGCATTATTTTTCCTCAGAGATGCTCGCGGTGCCGTGGAAACATGATGAAGAACGCCGTTTCCTCGAAACCCCCGAGGTTGCCTTAGGGCCGGTCGCGATGGCAGCGGTTGAGGCCATCTGTCAGCGCATGGACATGGATTACGCCGGTATTGATTTCTCGATACTAGCCGATGGCCGGATTTTAGTTTTTGAGGCGAATGCCACCATGTCGGCGGTTCTGCCTGATGCAGGCGAATTCCCTTATAAGCAAAAACACGTCCGTGCAATCTTCGCTGCCTTTGACGCTATGCTCGAACGCCATCGCATCGTACCCGCACAACCGTAAAACAACGCCGCCCACAGTTGATATCCCCAACGCGCTCCCCCGCCGATTGGCGGGGGGTGTTGCAGCACAATTCGTTGTGGCAGAACAACCTCCACGATCCGACGCGACCCACCTGCCACAACCCATCCTAACGACTTTATTCTTTACTCGGCAGAAAGGTTTTGCGTTGAAAAAGATCGACACGACGACTCACTAAGCGATCCAGAAACAGCAAACCATCCAGGTGATCGATCTCGTGCTGCACGACCCGCGCCTCATAGCCCTGAAAACAATAATCGTGTAGCGCCCCACATTCATCTTGTGCTTGCAAGGTAATCTCGGTTGCACGGATTACGTTACCGGTATAATTTGGCACGGACAGACAGCCCTCGCGCCCTACCTCCATCCCCTTCCATGCCGTCAATTCGGGATTGATCAACACGAGTCGGCCTTTGTTTGGTATTGGTTTACGCGCCCGCGAGCAATCAATGATAACAATCCGCTGCAGTTGTCCGGTTTGGGGGGCGGCAATGCCTACACCACCCGGGCCCGCGTCTAGGGCTTGACTAAGCGCGACGATAAAGGTACGCAATGCCTCATCAAACCGCTCGACCCGTTCCGAGACGCGGCCCAATCGTTCGTCGGGATAGGTGAGGATTTCAAGGTTCGCCATATTTTCAACAGGATATGGTCTGGATGGGTTCAAGACGCGCAACGAACCCGTCATGACTGAGTGTTGCCAAGGCGGCCTGCAAGGCATCCACCCCGCGCCTAGCATAGCCATCGATGTACATCACATAGATAGGTTTTTGCTCATTGCCAGCGACCTCAGACGCGAGATCCAGGATGTCCAGGCCCGCTTCTGCCAAGGCACCGGTCACTCGCGCCACGATTCCTGCCCGATCGGCACCATGCACCGTGATACGAACATCGGGCGGCTCGCGCTGCTGGTACAAGGCACCATCGATCGGATCGATGTGGAGACGCAAGCACAATGCGTCTACCACCGGCTGCATCAAGGCTTCAAGCTGCGCCGGGGGAAGCGCACCTTGCACCATGAGCATAATGGTAAAGTTGCCCCCCAGCCGAATCATTGATGCCTCGCCGAGGTTACACCCCCCCGCGTACAGCACATCGGTTAGCCGCGCCACAATACCAGGCCGATCCTGACCGACCACCGTTAGCATATACCATGGGTTCATGGCCGTATTCTCCTCCGCCAAATCTCATAAAAAAGTCAATCAACCAGCCAGATAAGGCTTGCCATGCGCCCACACGCCCCATCCCGACGGTAGGAATAGAATTGCTGCGGGTCGCTAAAGGTGCAGAACCCCCCACCATAGATATTCTCTACCCCGACAGCGTTCAGGCGTAAGCGCGCCAGTTGGTAGAGATCCGCGAGCCAGCGTCCGCTAGGAGAAGGCTGGAAGGCGTCTTCGGCACGCGCATCGACCGCTAGAAATGCGTCCCTCACCTCCGCCCCCACCTCAAAGGCGCTTGGCCCAATCGCAGGCCCGAGCCACGCCAACAGAGAAGCCGGATCCGCACCCAACGCCGCCACGGTTTGCTCCAGAACCCCAGCCAACAACCCGCGCCAACCGGCATGGGCCGCCGCAACGCGGGTGCCAGCGCTATCACAGAACAAGACTGGCAGACAATCTGCGGTCAAAACCGCACACACCAAACCACCATGGAAGGCATAACTCGCGTCTGCTCGGCAAACCTCGGTCGAGGTTGCGGCGACGACGCCAGTACTGTGTACCTGATCAAGCCAGCAGGGCTCCGTCGGTAGTGCTAAACTCGTGCGCAGCAACGCGCGGTTCTCAGCAACAGACAACGGATCGTCACCCACATGGGTCGCAAGGTTCAGCCCCGCATAGGCACCACGACTCACACCACCTTGCCGCAGCGTGGTCAAGGCGCGTACATTGGAGTGGGCAGACCAGTCGGGCACAATCCTATCTCTCATCATCGTTGTTGCTACGTTTCGGTGCATGGCACAGCGCCCTTCATGAATTGATCTACGCAACAGCGGCAACAGGGTAGAATACTGGTAAGCCACCGCTCGGTTAGAGACCACTTTATGCACAACCAATCCTCTACCACGACTCGACCCTACCTCATCTTTGGCGCTTCCGGCCAGGTGGGTGGGGCACTGGTGCGTCAACTGGGCACCCGCGCCGTGGGAGTGTCGCACCAAGCGGTAGACCTCGCCAACCAGGCCGCGATCTACTCGCTGCTAGACGAAACCGAACCCGGCGTGGTCATCAACGCCGCCGCCTACACGCAGGTGGATCGCGCCGAACAAGAAGAGGGCCAGGCCCGCGCCATCAACGGCGAGGCCCCGCGCGTTCTGGCCCATTGGTGTGCGCAACACAGCGTCCCGTTCGTCCATTATTCTACCGATTATGTCTATTCAGGCGAAGGAAATGCGGCCTGGCGCGAAGACTCACCGGCTGCCCCCATCAATGCCTACGGGCGCACCAAACTCTTCGGCGATCTTGCCGTTGCCGAGGCCGACGGGGATTGGCTCATCTTCCGCACCTCTTGGGTGTACGACGCACACGGCAAGAATTTCCTGAATACCATCATCCGCCTAGCAAAGGAACGCACGTTACTCCGCATCGTCGCTGATCAACAGGGTGCGCCGAGCTATGCCGAAGACCTGGCAGACGCAACCTTGACCAGCCTTGAGCGCGCCCTCGCCATGCCACGGTTCCCAAGCGGGGTGTACCATCTTTGTAATCGCGGAGAGACGAACTGGCACGAGTTCGCAACCGCCATCATAGAAGGGCTGCGCGAACGCGGAGAAGCACTTACCGTTCAGACCATCGAACCCATCGCGAGCAGCGACTACCCAACCCCCGCCAAACGTCCGCTCAATTCTCGCTTGAGCCTCGACAAGATTCATAGCGTCTTTGGCATCGAACCACCACACTGGCGATCAGGCCTGGCCCGTTGCCTGCGAGAGCGCTAACGGTGTGACCCGAGCGCTAGTCAAACCCTCCGAGAATAACCAAAAGGCAGTCGTCGCGTGAACCACCAAGCCCCCGCCCCGCACCAACCTTCCGTGCTGTCCATGGCCGTACTGTACCTGCGGAGTTTCTTGTTTACGAGCGCCATGGTCTTGACCATCCCGCTGTTCTTGCCGATCGCCTTGTTTGCCTATGCACTCCCCTACCCTCGGCGCTACGTGGTGGTCAGGCAGTGGGCGCGATCCATGTTGTGGTGGCTCCGTGTCACCTGTCGCCTCGACTACGTGGTACATGGTCTCGAAAATCTACCAAGCAGTCCGGCGATTGTCTTCTCAAAGCACCAATCGGCGTGGGAGACCTTGGCCCTGCAACAGATTGTGCCGCCGATGGCCTGGGTCTTGAAGCGCGAGTTGTTGTGGGTGCCGTTTTTTGGTTGGTGCCTTGCGGTACTAGAACCGATCGCCATCGATCGCAGTGCCGGTCGCAAGGCACTCCATTCTCTAATCCGCCAAGGAAAAGAACGGGTTGCCGCCAATCGCTGGATCGTCGTCTTTCCCGAGGGAACCCGCGTCGCCCCGGGCGAGAAGGGACGCTATGCGATCGGCGGTGCCATGCTGGCCGAGCATGTCGTGGTTCCGGTGGTGCCGATTGCCCACAACGCAGGGGAGTATTGGTCACGGCGTTCGTTCCTGAAACGACCCGGTACCATCCAGGTGGTCATTGGGCCACCCATCCCAACGCTGGGCCGTCGCGCTCCTGAGATCAACGCCGACGCCGAACTGTGGATAGAGGACACCATGGCGCGGATCTCGAACCAGCCCCCCGGGTAGACACGCCGACCGATTGCGCCAAACGATTCTCTACCCGCATTATCCGAAGGCTTAGAACTAGAGGTTGAATATGAAAACCATCCAAATACTCGTCATTGATGACGCTGCCACCTTTCGTCACGTCATCCGCATTGGTCTCACGAGTGCCTTTTCTCACATAGAGATCATAGAGGCCGCCAACGGACGCCATGCCCAGACCCTTCTGAATGGTTCCTCCGTCGATCTGGTTCTGTGTGATTGGGAGATGCCAGAGATCAACGGACACAAGCTCTTGGTGTGGATGAAGGCAAACGAAAGCCTTAAGAAAACCCCCTTTATCATGATTACCGGCAATGCCGACAAGCAGAACGTGATCGCCGCCTTACAAGCCGGCCTGGATGGCTATGTGGTAAAACCGTTCAATATGAGCGTATTGGTGAAAAAGGTCAGCGAGGTGATGGCCAAACGCGGCATCATCATGGACTTAAGCCCGGACGCCTAATCCCTCATTGCCGCATTTTCTTGCGGCTCCCTCCCTTCCCAGCGAGGCGTATAGCGTCCCGATAAGATACGCATAAAAATGTCCTTCATGGAAATCGAATAGCAGCGAATTGAGCACCGACCCCGTCACAATGGTGATCACGACAC
>CAIRSR010000029.1 GCA_903881315.1 uncultured Thiotrichales bacterium
GCCTGAACCGCAAAGGTGTGTCCAGTTAATTGGAGGCGGTACAAGTCAGGCACCGACGAACTCGCAACCAAGCAAGACCTGAAGATAGAGGTCGATCTGGTACGAAAGGACATGGCGATCATGGAAGGGCGCATCGATGGTCGGCTAAAGCTTATGCAGTGGATGGTCGGACTCTCCATCGCGCTATCCACGGCCACGTTCGCATTGCTGGCGCGGGTCGCCATCTCTCTACTGACGCCCCATTGATACGCCAGCATTATCTAACTCGTGCGGCGGATTCGGATCGATACAGCGCACATCCTCACGCTGTCTGCGCCACCCAACGGCGACCACCCTCAAGGGTGCATCTTTAGGAAAGCAACGGCGATACTGACAATGGCGGCTACAAGAGCGCCTAGCCGGAGTGTAAGCCGCAGTTCCATCGACTGTAGGTTACTCTCCAGACGTGCGACATCGGCTTTGGTTGCCAGGGTAGAATCCAGCGCTTCGGCCAAGGATTGTTGTTGAGCCTCAGCGATGGCCGCAGCTTGTTCGCGGGAAAGTCCCGCTTTCTCAAGGCGCAGAACAAACTTGTCCGTATCGAAGGTAACAGCAGCCGTGGTGTGTACTCCGATTCACTGCGATCACAGCCCCGAGATTCGCTCACTCACCGAGTAGCGCAAGAGAGCCTATTTTCGCGGAGAAACTGGACGCAGATCAATGGCACAGCGTCGGCGATTGCTGGGTGTTTTCCTTCCGCGAGACAACCCACACCATACCACTACTTGACACCCACCCCAACGACGCCCTCCACCGAGGATTGGCTAGTGCCCATTGCATGGGAGCAGTAGACCCCACAGATACTGGGGAGAAGACGACCCATCCCATCCCCTCGTCTCTATGATAAGACACTCGCGCTATGGCAAGCGCAGGTTCATAATGCGCCCTCCCCTTTGGGGAAGAGAAGTGCGACCCGGGGATCTTGTATACCCCCGAAGAAACTGAGGACAGCGGGCCCTCTGGCTCCCTTATCATAACGCCAGAACCAGGACACCAGGGTACTTCCGATCACATGATGATGAACAGCGAGAAACTCCACAAAGTACTGGCGCGTGCTGGTTCTGGCTCACGGCGGGAGATAGAGGACTGGATCGCGGCAGGGAGGATCTCGGTGGATGGCGTGCGCGCCACCCTGGGACAGCGGATAACCGGCCAAGAACGGATCCGCATCGACGGCCAGACCGTCACCCTGCGTGCCCCCACCGCCCGTCGGCGGGTGTTGCTCTATCACAAACCCGAAGGGCAGATCTGTACCAGAAAAGACCCTGAGGGCCGCCCGACCATCTTCGAGCACCTGCCACTCGTACGGAACAGCCAGTGGGTTGCGGTGGGGCGACTCGACATCAATACCAGTGGCCTCATCATCCTCACAACCGACGGCGAATTGGCCCACCGCCTCATGCACCCCGCCCATTCCCTAGAGCGCGAATACGCAATGCGCATCTTCGGGGCGATTGACGAAGACACCAAGAAACGTCTCTGTACCGGAGTCGAACTCGACGATGGCCCCGCCCATTTCATACGTCTCACCGATGCCGGCGGTGAAGGTGCCAACCATTGGTATCACGGCGTCCTGCAAGAAGGGCGCAACCGTGAGGTACGGCGGCTCTGGGAAGCCCTCGGCATCCAGGTCAGCCGACTCATTCGCGTACGCTTCGGCCCGGTCGCCCTGCCCCGTGGCCTGCGCCAAGGACGTTGGGAAGAAGCATCACCCGCTGTCATCGCCGCACTCCTACGACTCGTGAAACTCTCCGAGGACGAGGCACCAACCTATTCTGTCGGCGCACGACCAGAGCGCTCACCCGCCCCTTCACGCGATGATTCCATACGCCCAAAACGGGACGGTGGCCCTAGAGCTGAACGCCCCTCATTCACGCCAAGCGATAGCTTTTCTCCCCCTGAAGGAGCCAGGCCTAGACCGGAACGCTCCTCTTTCGGAAAAGACGATGGCTTTGCTCGTCCGAAAAGAGACGGCGGGCCCAGAGCTGAACGCCCTTCGTTCACATCAAACTATGGGTTCTCTCCTCAAAAAAGAACGTGTGGGCCTAGGACTGAACGCCCCGCGTTTATGCCAGACGATGGCCTTTCTCCCTCAGAAGGGGGCAAGACGAGAGCCGAACGCCCCGCGTTCTCACCAAGC
>CAIRSR010000030.1 GCA_903881315.1 uncultured Thiotrichales bacterium
CGGGATGCCGTTGTAGCGCTCCAACTGGGGCGAGCCGTAGCTCCAGGCGGTGCTGGAGAAGGTCGAGAACGGCACCATCTCGCCGGCATTGTTGCGCACCTGCAGGCGCTCGAGATCGTTCGGCTGCATGCGGAACGGCGCGTCGGCCTGCAGCATGACCTTCTTGACCCGGCCGTTCTCGATGAAGTCGTTGACGTAGACCGAGCCCCAGGTCGCCGACAGCGTGGTGTTGATGTCGGCCAGCGACAGCCCGAGGGCGCCGGCCTTTTCCCGGTCGACGGTGACGCGAAGCTGGGGGGTATCCTCCATGCCGTTGCTAGGGCATGCACACAAGTCTGAGCCCTCGGTGTATCTGATAAAATGAATTCAACCCATTCCTGTATGTAATAGGCCCTGGCGGCCTTGACGAGCGGTACCCATCCCAGCCACCGATCCGTGCGATTATCCAAGCTGCCCATGCCATACTTGAATGCGCATGAGGGTTCTGACGGGTTGGCGTGGATTCTAAATATGATTTCTCGATGGCTGACAGAGTAGAAATTTGCGTACTTGAGAATGCTATCAGAGCAGGCTCAGCACTTTTTCCGTCGCGTGCTTGAACCATCTGCATTGTTATTACAGCGGCATGAGCAGCGATTGCTACAAGTTTAACAATGCGGCCCGCCGTCCACAATTGAGTTTGCTCGATCCTGAAACCTTGGGCCTTAAGAGTTCTGAAAAACTGCTCTATGATCCAGCGCATTTGGTACCACGAAACAATCTCCCATGCTTTGCTGGCGCTATCAACTAAATGAGTTGTAGCAAGTGACCAATGTAATGGCTCTGTTCCATCGGCATGATTGACTTCAGTTACATCCACAAGGGTCAACGTTACCTGCTTTGCTATTCCTGGTTCCCGCACTTTTCTCGGGCGCTTGATGGTAACCGTGCCATATCGAATTTGCAGTTCGGCGATCCGCTCCGGTCTATCGGGGCGTTCTCGAACACTGACGTGTCGCGTACCTGCAAGTTCCCACGTAGCGGCGACAGATGTAAGATGGCCACCGCCGACAAGTGGGCGATTGTAATGGACCCGGCCAAGAACGTGGACGTTTCTTTCGGGAACAAGAGCCCAGAGGGCAAAAAAATCTGCTTCTCTGTCTGCAACCATCGTTACCGTTTTAGCCGCAGCGAGTACGGACTTAGCGGACTTGGCTGTATCAATCCATCGGCTTGATTCTTTTTCTGATAATTTTCGCTTTCCATGCGGGGTGGTCACTCGGCCTTTGCGGGTCCAAACGTCCCCGGAAGCGAGGCCCAAACAACACCCCGTCTCGGCGTCGACAGCAAGCATGGGGTGAAGCAACACACCGTAGCTATGTCCCTTACCCACTTCCCCAAGGCCCCGCCTACGATCATCCGTTGTACGGATACTGATATTGCTCGTGTCTTGTATGGCCAGGACATGCCTCCCTGCCGAGGAAGCGAACGTTGGCTCACCCCAACCTTCGATGATCCGGCCGACAGTAACACGGTCGTTTCCAATAAAACGATTAAACTGTACCTCAATACTTCTGACACCATCCGCCATACGTCTCAGACAACTGCTACCGGCGTGAACCATCCGTTCGAGAAGTACCGCCCCCCTTTGTCAAGACGGGCGTCCCCAAACCTTCCCAACATCATATCCATGCAACACTCCATATCCTGAGGTGTTGCAGAAGATCACCACAAAATATAGGATTTGCGAATCCCTCGGCTAAGGGGCGAGTCAATTTGTCGCTATGCCCCTACCCCCCAGAAATGTGTGCATGCCCTAGATGGATAGCGGGGACGAGCTGCATCGAGCTTGACCATACAGCCAAAGAAGCAATAGAGTTACAACCACCAGCAGTGAGGACGTTCCCTCTCCGAAACGCGACAATAGGGTGGTCGCGATGCGCCGGAACCACTGGTCGGCTAACGCCGGATCAGGTGGTCGCGATGGACCGGATTAGCTGGTCGCGATGAC
>CAIRSR010000031.1 GCA_903881315.1 uncultured Thiotrichales bacterium
GTATTGCCTACTATCGGTTGGAGATATCATAATAGGAAGGAGAGCGTGCCACCCGGTAACTCGCGTGCGCCCGATGCGTTCCATCAGCGTGGGCTGCGCTAGCCAGTGGGTGGTGATGGTGTTACCCGTTGTATCGCTGTTTGGTACTGCGGGAGACAGGCAGGGTATCAGTGATCCAAGCATTCTGCGGTAAGGTAGGGTATCCTTCGCAGTGTTGGAAGACTCCCAGGGTTGGTACTTTGGGGGGGTAGCGGGGGGCTGCGGTTATAGCCGATATGGCGCAGCCATTGAGTCCATCAGTCATCTTCACGGTTCAGGAATGTTCGACCTGCTTTCGATCATTGCCCAGGCTGTTCTTGTCGTCTCCATTCCAACCCTTGTAGCCAACGGTGGGGAGTGGGTGACGCATGTCATCGCCAATCATGAATTTCACGCGATCCCGATACTGACCACCTTAGCGCGGTTGCAAGGGTTGCTCGCGGGCGGTCTCCTCCTCCACGCCACCTTCGATGAGACCTACTACGACCTCCAGGCGCTTTTTGTGCCCGCGAGTCGGTGGAATCTCACCATGAGTCAGTTCCTGTTGGAGCGGGCAAACCTCTTTGCCTACGACCCAGAGCCACTACTCGCCGTCTTACGAGCACAACCGACCAGCGGACGAGGACTGCTCGTTGGCTTGGTGGTGGTGGTGATACCGATCCTACTGGTTACGATCTGTCTGCGCGTCTGGAAGTTTTGGGATGCGTTGCGCGGTATCGTAGCCTGCCTGGGAACGGCCATGTGGTCGGCGTGGATCACCATTTACCTAGTATGTCTGTTCTTCTGGGGGCTTTACCTCCTCAACTACTGGAGCCTTGCGCTGCTTGCGGCGTACATCCAGTACCAGAGGAGTCGAGGGGGGCATCACTAGCGCCCGGCATCCTCTCCTGCGGGACTACCTTCACTGAGTCTTGCCAGGGTATTATCAGGACGGCTGGGGTTTTGTCAGGCGCTCGTAGCGGAGAGGCATGAGGTGGCTTCGGTGCTGCCAGTGTCGGACTGTGGACAAATGGTTACAGCGCGGATAGTGCTGAATTTTTTATCAATCTCCTTCATTCAGTCCGCGCGAAGTCTTGCGGACGGCACTGGTGTAGTACGTTACATCCACACGGTACAGGCCATGGGATACCTCATCGACGAATTTTTTTCCTCAGTACCCTTGCTTGCCAACATCTCTGCCTCCGACAAGCGCTATCTTTCCAGTCATATGGAATATGCCTTTAATAGTTTCGATGATGGCGAGTTTATTGTTGAAGAAGGAGCCACAAGTTCAGCGTTCTTTATCTTGATGCGCGGGTCAGCTTGCGTTACTCATAAGGATCAACCGGACAAGATATTATGTACCCTGAATGAGGGAGATATCTTCGGTGAGATGAGCTACCTCACGGGTAATCACCGATCAGCCAATGTGGTGGCCTGTGGCTATGTGATGACGATGCGCCTGACCCACGAGGTAATGCAAGAGATGCCCGTTGGTGTGCGTGAGATTATCAAAGACCAGTTGATTATGCTCATGGCCCGGAGAATGAAAGCGAACGACAGCGCTAATTCACCAGCAGGGAAGAACACCGCAGGCAAGGTGGTGTGATCATCGCTTGGGTTATGGTCGGCAATCTCGCTTGGGAAAGTGTTGCCACGTTGTAACCCAATCAGCGTCGGTTTGCCACCAGTTCTTGGATCTGGTGCGGCAGAAAGCTGCGCAAATAGGATGCAATGGTGTTCTCATAGCGTTGCCAGAGAATACCAAGATAAATGATACAGAAGCCGACCGCTGTTAGGAAAAACGGAAACAATAGGCTGTTCTCGAACACATCATAAGCAAGGTGGCCGAGATAGCCAGCACTACCAAGTCCTCCAAAGACCGCGAGCACCCGTCGGGTGAGTATTGCGCCGACAACAATCATCAGCAGGTTGATGCACAAGTAAAGGAATTTGCGCAGCTCGGCGTCCGCCAGCGTCAGGGAAAGTCCGCCCCAGAAGGCGAGTGTGCCCAGCACATATAACCAGAAGGCGAAGTCTTTGTCGTGGCGCGTACGGATGTCTATCCAAAACGCCAGCAACACGATGAGTAGACCAAACCAAAGCGATACCAATTCCCTAAGCTCCCAGCTCATGTTTTCTGAACCAAAGAAAAAGGGCGTGAGATCCATACTCATGTACCAGAGCGTGACCGCGATTGGCATGACCAAAAATGGCAGCGGGTAACGCCACAGCATGATTGCCCCACAGGCTAGCGTCACAAGCTCCATCATCAACCAACGCCAATCGACCTGGGTGTGGTATTCGCGGTAGGCCTGCCCCTCGGCCCACCCCCCTAATGCAACCTGCGCCCCATAGACCGCCAAAGGCGTAAGCACAACAACAAAGGTTGCAACAATCCCCGCCGGTATTGGTAAACACAACCGATTGAGAAGGTGCTCGGTGAGCCAAATCCCGAGTGCGGCATATACCAGGGCAATAAAACAGAGGCCAGCGCCACCGAAGGCCTCCCAGCCCAGGGTCATGAACAAGCTCATGGCACCGATGGCAATCAGTCCGCCAAGGTAGTACAGGATATGCGTGAAACGAAAGGTTGGGGAGTTTGCCGCACACTCGGCGAAGAATTGCCAGAGCAGCTCGGCTTGCTGGTCGCTTAGCAAGCCGAGCTCCACTGCCTCGTTAATAACAGCGCGATTCACTTCCATCAGAATGGGCCCTCTGGTGATGGGAGGAAAGTACCAAACGGTTAGGGGTGACTATCAGCAAGGCAACGGGAGTAGTTCATTTTCTCCCCGTTTTTCACGAAGACACCATCCTTGATGTCTTGCTCAATGTTACCCTCCCGAACGATGTAACCTTCCTCTACCACCCGGGTATTTTTGTCGATCTCTTTGTACACAACGAGCACATAACTGGAGGTTTCGTTTATCGGTGCGGGTGACCCAAGAGAGTATGTTGCGTGACTCTTGCCAGCCAGATACACCAGGCCACCGGATGACCGTAGTCCTATGATCTCAAGAAAGGCCGGTGATTTTAGAATCTTGTCTTTGGTGTCGATGTAATACAGTTGGCCAATTAGTTGTTTGTTTGTAAATTGATAGACGATCTTAGATTTCATCTCGGTGCAGTTGGTAGACCAGGTACCCATCAGATATTTCATAAGAGACGGTTCTATCTCTCCAAGGTAGCGATTACCATTCTTAACGCATTCCAAGAAACCAGTACCAAGGTGTTCTCCGTCCTTTGATATACATTCCGCACGAAGAGATTCACCGGTCACGAGCAACGCTAACGTCATAAGAATCACCGAGGTGCGCATTCTCTTTATCTCTATTCGGGAGGGTCGCAAGGGTTCGTGAGGCCAGTGCAAAACGCAAACGAGCCGTGTTAGTTGCTCGTGACCTCACTTCGTAGGCGCGTCATCAGGTTTCTGCGACGACTTTGGTAACAATTCTTTTAGCGGTTCTGTTGGGATAGAGTCGACGATTTTCCCAAACAGTTTCTCTCGGTTCCGTGATATCCAGGCCAAGCCAAGGGATGCGGAATTACCCACGACACAACCGGCCATTGCCGCTGCCGCGAGAACGGGTACGGCTATCTCGGTTGCGGTGGCGGCACTGCGGCCACCCGTTACAATAATTGCCGTACTACTGAGAATAATTGTCCCAAGAACGGTACCCACTCCGCCAATAATGCAGCCCAGGCTTTGCTTTTCTTGATCGGAGATAGTAAGAGCGGTCTCTTTAGGAACCCCAAGGATGGATTCAAACCATTCATGATCAACGCTACTCATGGTGTTACTATCAGCGCAAGCGTCGCTCATCATGCTGATAAAAACGACTATCCCAAAGATCCTGTAGATTGGGTGGCGATTAGAATATAGATCTATCATCGTTCGGTAACCAATTCGATTAAGCGTGCTTCCGCGAGCATTATTTGTTATGAAGCATGGTTGTGCTTACTAGACCATTAAGCATGGCTTTCCGTACACCCACACCATTCCGCTAGACTACCACAGGGTTGTCCTCTCGGGGAGGTGCTGCCTGCAATCCCTCGCGGATTTACATGGGTTCTTAAGTCACTGATTGGGTGACAAAGCGATTCTTCCCGAGTCAGGTCATGTAATGATATACTGTAATAAGATGCCTGCAGTACTGACGAGAGTATAACGCCGCCCTCAACGAGCAGAGAGTGCTATGTTTGGATTTGGAAAAAAAGAGAAGGCTTTGGCACAAAAAGACCAAACCCAAAGCAGCGACCCAAGTAGCGTCCCAAGCAGTGACCAAACGAACAGTGGCCAAAGCAGTGGCCTGTTTGGCCGATTGAGAGAACGGCTTGCACGCACTCGCTCCAATCTCACCGATGGCCTGGCGCGTATCTTCACGGGACAGCATCGGGCGATCAGCGAAGAGGTGCTCGAAGAGGTCGAAGAGCGCCTCTTGCTCGCGGATGTTGGTGCCGAAGCCGCAACCGCAATTCTCACTGACCTGCGCAGTAGGATGAAGCGCCAAGCGCTGGCGGACACAGGTGCGCTGTACCAGGCATTGCACGAGAACATGCTGGCCATCCTAACGCCGTGCTGTGAACCGCTGGTCATCAAGGATGCGGTGCGCCCGTATGTGATCCTGATGGTAGGGGTCAACGGATCGGGGAAGACCACAACGATAGGTAAACTTGCTTTCCGCCTCCAGAATAAAGGCTTGAGCGTACTCCTGGCAGCAGGCGATACCTTCCGTGCTGCGGCGGTCGAGCAACTGAAGGTGTGGGGAGAACGCAACAATATTCCGGTGATCGCCCAGAGTCGCGCCGCCGATTCTGCCTCGGTAATCCATGACGCCTTTCATGCAGCACAGGCGCGCCACCAAGATGTTGTGATTGCGGATACCGCAGGACGCCTGCATAACAAATCCGGCCTTATGGAAGAATTAAAAAAGGTAAAAAGGGTGCTGGCGAAGCTAGATGTTACTGCCCCCCATGAGGTGTTGTTGGTTTTGGATGCGACAACAGGTCAGAATGCGCTCATCCAGGCCGAGCAATTCCACCAGGCCATGGGAATTACTGGTATCGTCATTACTAAGCTCGATGGTACTGCCAAGGGCGGGATCCTCTTTGCGATTGCCGAGCGACTGCGCCTGCCAATTCGGTTTATCGGTGTTGGTGAAGATCTAGAGGATCTGCGAGAATTTAATGCGGGAGAATTTGTGGACGCCATCATTGGCACCAAGCTCTATCCGCCCACTGCGTCTTCGGAATAGGTAGGTTTCCCATGTATCGGAAAGTCAGGTGATGACGGTGATAGTGAGGATGCAAGATTCCTTTGCGCGGGTTAGCCGTGTTCCCTGGCTGGTGGTTTTATTTTTTATTACGCTCGGCGCATGGTCTGGTGCGGGTGTTTTTGCAATGCCTCCCAACGCAGCAACGGGGCAGGCAACTGTCACGGCGTTACCCACCACCGAGATTGCATTCCAGGACAGGTTGCGCCGCCTAGAAGAGGAATTGCGCTGTCTTGTTTGCCAGAATCAATCCCTAGCGGATTCCCATGCAGAACTCGCCGCCGATCTGCGCCGCGAGGTCGAAAACCTTGCGCGTCTTGGAAAAACGGATGAGGAGATTGTCGTCTTTCTCAAGGCCCGCTATGGTGATTTTGTAACCTACCGCCCCCCCCTGAAAGGTATCACCGCCCCATTGTGGTTTGGGCCGTTACTGTTTTTTGTTATTGCTGCTGCGGGGCTATTGGTCTACACCCGCTCACGGCGCACCCTGACCGCCCCCTTAAGCCTCTCACCCGAAGACGCAGATCGTGCCCGTTCTTTATTGGGGCTAAACGAGAGAAGGAGTTCGTAAGGGATGAATAATTTGATGTTGTTCTGGCTATGCGTCTCTCTGATGAGTGGGGTTGCGGTGTGGTTTGCAATCCAGCCCTGGCTATCACGACGTATCGTAACGGCTGAAGACAAGGAAATGCCAAACACCTCAGTCTACCAAGAACGGCTGTCTGAGTTAGAGATGGGCATCGACTACCCTACGCTTACGATCGCACAACGGGATCAGGAAAAACGCGAATTGATGGCAGAATTACTGGAAGACGTGGGTGGGGCTAGCAATCCGTATCCGGCGCAATCAAGGCAGAATCACGGACGTGGGGCAATGTTTCTTATTGTGTTTACCCTACCAATAACAGCCATTGCGCTTTATCTGTGGCTCGGTTCGGGAATCTATTTGCCTTTTATGCGCGACACGACGGACGTGGATCTTGCCTCGCAACAACAGCGGCAGGTTATCGAACAAATGCTGCCAAAGATAACAGCACATCTTGCCACCAACCCTAATGATCAACGTGCCTGGGATATGCTGGGCCGTGCCTATATGGCGCTGGCTCGTTATCCCGAAGCGGTAGATGCCTACTCTCATGCACTCGCCCTTACCACAACCAAGGACGAGAATCTGAGCGCTGATTATATCGATGCGCTCTGGTTGGCGGGAATATCCGCATTTCAGGCACAACAATACCTGACTGCCAGAGACCTCTGGAATCAGATAAAACCACTCATCTCAGATGATGCCGAATTAACGGCAAAGGTCACGAGCGCCATTGCCGATGCTCTGCAACACGCCGCAGGACAACCCAAATGATCGACATCGATCCCTATTCCCTAACTCGCCCTTTGTTATTTACCCTTGACCCGGAGACTGCTCACCATATGAGCATCTCAATGTTGCCATGGATGCACCGTTTGGGATTGTTGGCCTCCTTTCTGCCACGCCGGGTAGAGTGCCCGCGCACGGTGATGGGCCTGCAGTTTCCGAATCCGGTCGGACTTGCAGCGGGGCTTGATAAGGATGGCGAGTGCATTGCTGCGTTCGGCGCGATGGGCTTTGGGTTCATTGAGGTTGGCACGGTCACGCCCCGTCCGCAGCCCGGGAACCCCGCCCCGCGCATATTTCGTTTGCCAGCCGCGCAAGCGATCATCAATCGCATGGGTTTTAATAACCGTGGGGTCGATGCGTTGGTGGCGCGTCTACAACGGCGCAGTTTCAACGGCATTATTGGCGTCAACATTGGCAAAAACCGCGATACCCCGCTGGAGCAGGCGGCGGATGATTACATGGTCTGTCTCCGCAAGGTCTATGCTCACGCGGACTATGTGGCGGTGAATATCTCTTCGCCCAATACCCCACAGTTGCGCCTTCTCCAGACCGATGCTGCCTTGTCGCGGTTGCTCGCTACCCTGAAGAGCGAGCAGCAACGCCTGGTCAACGAAACTGGGCGCACGGTGCCACTCGCGGTTAAGATAGCGCCCGACCTATCCTCGGACGAGGTGGAGCGGATTGCCCAGATCTTGCTCGCGGAAGGCGTCGATGGGGTCATCGCTACCAATACGACGACAGAGCGCCTGGCCGTTGCCCACCTCCCACATGGGGGCGAAGAGGGCGGACTCAGTGGGGCCCCCTTGGCGGCTCGCTCGACCGAGGTGGTTGCAAGGCTAGCAGCGGCGCTCGGGGGTCGTATCCCGATCATCGGCTCCGGTGGTATCCTCGCACCAGAGGACGCGGTGGCCAAGTATGCGGCGGGCGCATCACTGGTGCAGCTCTATACCGGACTCATCTATCGTGGCCCGGCATTGGTAGCAGAGGTTGCCGAGGTCATGTGTGCCAAAGAACAAAGCGCGTAGCGCTTCTCACGAAAACCAGATTATTACCCGACAGAGAGGATTTCCAGGCGTGGACGTAAGACTTTCCGAACGTATACAGCGTATCAAGCCGTCTCCGACGCTCGCCATGACCGCGCGTGCGGCAGCGCTCAAAGCCGCCGGTCGCGACATTATTGGTCTTGGGGCGGGTGAGCCCGATTTCGACACGCCCGATCATATCAAGGAGGCGGCAATCGAGGCCATTCGCCGTGGTTTTACCAAGTACACGGCGGTGGATGGCATCCCCTCATTAAAGCGCGCCATCGTTGAAAAATTCGCGAGAGAGAATCAACTGAGCTACACCCCGGCCCAGGTTATCGTGTCGGTGGGCGGGAAGCAGAGCTTTTTCAATCTGGCGCAGTCCCTCTTGAATACGGGCGATGAGGTCATCATCCCGGCCCCGTTTTGGGTTTCGTATCCCGATATGGTCATGCTTGCCGATGGTGTGCCGGTCATTGTGCCGACGAGTATCGAGCAAGGCTTTAAGATTACCCCGGCACAGTTGGCCTCAGCGATCACGGCACGTACCCGCTTGTTTGTGATGAACAGCCCGTCCAACCCGACGGGCGTTAGCTATACCCGGGCGGAACTAGCGCAGTTGGGTAATGTGCTGCGCCGCTTTCCTGAGGTCATGATCGCGACCGATGATATGTACGAACACATTCGTTGGGGAACCGAGCCGTTCTGTAACATCCTGAACGCTTGCCCTGATCTCTATGATCGCACCATCGTCCTCAATGGCGTCTCCAAGACCTACGCCATGACGGGGTGGCGTATCGGCTATTGCGCGGGCCCGCAGCCTCTCATCACTGCGATGGCCAACATCCAATCACAGAGCACCTCGAATCCGACATCTATCGCCCAAGTAGCCGCCCAAGCTGCCTTAGAGGGGGGGCTAGACTGTATCAAACCGATGGTGGCGGCGTTTCAGGCGCGTCACGATTACATGGTGGCGACGCTCAATCGTATGCCTGGGGTGCGGTGCTTGCCTGGGGACGGCACCTTCTATGCCCTACCCGATGTGAGTGGTGCGATTGCAGCGCTACCTGGGATTAATGACGACATGGAGCTTGCCGAGTACCTGATCGAACACGCGGGTATCGCGGTTGTGCCGGGTGGTGCGTTTGGTGCGCCTGGTTATGTGCGTCTCTCGTTTGCGACCAGCATGGCCAACCTAGAGGCAGCCCTCGGGCGGATGGCAGCGGTGTTTGGTAGATAGCCTGTGTAAGCTTTGTTAGACGACGGCCCGGTTATCCCTACTGCAGGGCCGTGTGCTGTTCTTCTTTCGGCCTAAACCCCCATCCCGAGGGCGGGAAAGGGGTTTAGGCATGAGGCCGTTCCTTTGGCGAATCAACCGGTGAGAGAGGGGTTACGCCGACTGGCGAATCAACCGGTGAGAGAGGGGTTACGCCGACATCACGCCCGATGGGTCTCCATCATCGCAACGAAGGTGTCGAATAGTGCGCCTACGTCGTGGGGGCCTGGGCTCGCCTCTGGATGACCTTGGAAGCCAAAGGCGGGTACGTCCGTTCGTCGGATGCCTTGTAGACTATTATCGAAGAGGGAGCGATGGGTCACCTGCACATGCGGCGGGAGGCTCGTCTCGTCTACAGCGAAGCCGTGGTTTTGGCTCGTGATCATGACGCGCCCGGACTCAACATTCAACACCGGATGGTTTGCGCCATGGTGGCCGAACTTCATCTTGACGGTGCGTGCCCCACTTGCAAGCCCGAGGATCTGGTGCCCAAGACAGATCCCGAAGAGGGGAACGCGATTGGCGGTAAACTCACGGATAGCGGCGATGGCATAATCACAAGGCTCGGGGTCGCCCGGGCCATTCGACAGAAATACCCCGTCGGGTTGCATCGCCAGTACTTCGTGTGGCGGCGTTTCGGCGGGGACTACGGTAACGCGACAGCCACGACTGACGAGCATCCGCAGGATGTTGCGCTTGATGCCAAAGTCATAGGCAACGACGCGGAAGCGGAACTCCTCATCGCTCGGTGTTCGACACCCTTGCGACAGCTCCCAGGTTCCCTCAGACCATGGGTAGGCGGTTGTGCAGCTCACCACCCGTGCGAGATCCATGCCCTTGAGGCCCGGGAAGCCACGGGCGGCGCTTAGCGCAACCGCCGCGTCGGGTGAGGGGCCCGCCATAATGGCACCGTTCTGGGCACCTTTTTCGCGTAAGAGGCGGGTCAGGCGGCGGGTATCGATGTCGGCAATGGCGACTACGCGGTGGATGGCAAGATACTCCGTGAGCGAGTAACCTGCCCGAAAATTGGAGACCCGTGGTGGCAGGTCGCGAATGACGAGCCCGGTCGCAAAGACACCGGAGGATTCTTCGTCTTCTCGGTTACAACCAACATTACCGATATGGGGATAGGTGAGGGTTACAATCTGTTTGCAGTAGGATGGATCGGTGAGAATCTCCTGATAGCCGGTCATGGCGGTGTTGAACACGACCTCGCCGACCGATAGCCCCTCTACGCCGATAGACTCACCACGAAACAAGCTGCCGTCTTCCAAGGCCAGCAGAGCTGGTTGACGCACATTCACCTCCAAGGGCTAAACTGATACCAACAGCGCCTGTTTCCGACAGAACCGAACAGACATCGAATTCTATCGATTCTCCCTCCCGCTGTCTAACCACCATCTGAGTGTGTCTCCGCCCCTAACCATGGCATCGTTTCCCGTACACCTTTCTACTGCAATGGCGGCAACCGGCGTCGCGGCGACCACCCTGTTGGTGGTCGGACTTGCCACGCCGCCAGAGGTTGTTCTCTACTTTTTGCTGGGCACTTTGGGCGGCGTGGTAGCGGACATCGATGCCGAGCACTCGAGCCCGCTCCGAATTGGATTTGAGGTATTCTCGGTATTGGGGGCAACACTCCTGATGTTCCGTCTCGGCAACAAACTCTCGGTGATCGAACTCTGTTTGGTCTGGCTCGTCACCTTTGTGACCTTGCGCTATGGGGTGTTTTATGTCTTTACGCGCTATACCGTGCACCGAGGAGTCTTTCATACGATTCCGGCGGCTGTCCTGTTTGGATTGCTGACGGCGACCATTGTCCACCGCCTGGGCAGCGCCACCCCACTCGAGGCATGGATTGCGGGCACCTTCGTAGCCTTTGGTTATCTAGTACATTTGATCCTAGATGAGGTTTATAGTGTTGACCTCTATGGGGCGCAGATGAAACGATCGTTTGGCACTGCCTTTAAGCTCCTGTCGCCGCGCAGTCCCATGGCTTCTCTGCTATTGTACGTGACGCTGGTTGCCGTTTGGCCACTTACCCCAGAGGCCCATACCTTTATCAACACATTCACTAATGCCCATCTCTGGCAACGTATCGAAACCCGTTTATTGCCGCATGATGGTTGGTTCCACAATCTTTATCGCAATGGCTAGGTATACTTATGAATCTTCTGCGTATCATGATGCTATTGGTTGTTGGGTTCGCTCCGCTCATTGGCTTTGCAACACCCATGCACGGTATTGCAATGCATGGGGATCTGAAGTATGGCGCGAACTTTGATCATTTTGCTTATGTGAACCCAGACGCCCCGCACGGTGGCACCCTGCATCTTGCCGCCATTGGCACCTATGATAGCCTGAATCCTTTTATCCTAAAGGGGATCGCGCCGGTCAGTAATGGCTTTCTCTTCGATACGCTAATGGCGCAGTCGCAAGACGAACCCTTCTCGGAATATGGGTTGGTCGCGGAGACGATTGAGACCCCCCCGGATCGTTCTTGGGTAGAATTCACCTTGCGCAAGGAGGCGCGCTTTCATGATGGTAGCCCGATTACGGTAGCAGATATCATCTGGAGCTTTAATAGCCTAAAAACCAAAGGGCATCCATTCTATCGGAACTATTATTCTAGTATCGTAAAGGCCGAGGCAGTTGCTGAGCGTACTGTGCGCTTTAGTTTTTCTGCGGGGAGCAACCGTGAATTGCCACTGATTATTGGGCAGATGCCAATCCTCTCAAAGAGCTATTGGGAGAAGCGCACATTCGATAAGACTACCCTAGAGACGCCCTTAAGTAGTGGCCCGTATCGTATCGAGACCATGGATACTGGGCGGAGCATCACCTATCAACGTGTCGCCGATTATTGGGGAAAGGATCTTCCGGTCAATCGTGGGCGCTATAATTTTGAACGGATCCGCATCGACTATTACCGTGATGGAACGGTGGCACTCGAGGCCCTCAAGGCTGGGGCGTATGACATGCGTGAAGAGAACATGGCAAAGAATTGGGCAATGGCCTACGACGTACCCGCCGTGCGTGATGGCCTGCTGAAAAAGGTCGAGATCCATAACGATGAGCCGCAGGGTATGCAAGGCTTTTTCTATAATACCCGTCGGGCGGTATTCCAGGATAGACGGGTGCGCGAGGCGCTGGCCTATGCCTTTGATTTCGAGTGGAGCAACAAGAATCTTTTTTATGGTGCCTACACCCGCACCACGAGTTATTTCGCAAACTCAGATCTAGCCGCTCGCGGTTTGCCGAGTGGTTCTGAACTTGCCGTGCTCGCGCCATTTCGCGGTAAGGTTCCAGACGAGGTATTTAGCCGAGAATATCAACCCCCCGTGGGCGATGGCTCGGGGCAGATCCGTGACAATCTACGGAAAGCGCTTGAACTCTTAAAACAGGCGGGTTGGTCGGTGAAGGGACAGCGAATGGTTAATGAGGCCACGGGACAGCCAATGGAATTTGAGGTATTGCTTGCCTCTGCCGATTTTGAGCGCATTGTCCTACCCTTTGTGCATAACCTAGAGCGTCTTGGCATTACCGCACGGGTGCGCACGGTGGATGTTACCCAATATCAAAATCGGATGGACACCTTCGATTATGACATGGTGGTGGAGCACCTTGGCGAGTCCCTTTCGCCTGGTAATGAGCAGCGCGACCTGTGGGGTTCCGAGCAGGTATCACGGGAAGGTAGTCGCAATGTTGCCGGAGTGCATGACCCGGTCGTCGATCAATTGGTCGCGCAGGTAATCGCCGCACCCGATCGGGATGCGCTGGTGACCCGCGTGCGTGCGTTGGATCGGGTGCTACTGTGGGGGTTCTATGCCATCCCGCACTGGCATCTGAATATCTACCGCGTCGCCTATTGGGATAAATTTGGTCGGCCTGCGGTGACGCCCCGCTATGCCCTTGGGTTAGAGACCTGGTGGGTTGATGCCGCAAAGGAGACGGCGTTAGAGAAACGTCGTGCGGGACATTGAGGGGTGTGTGGTGCGGGGCATTGCACCAATCGTTCGCGTGAATCTACACTTAGGAACCACAAGAGGTGAGATAACGGGAACTGATTAAACACACGCCTCTGTTCCAGTTAGTGGATTACAAACGCAGGGAGTCGGTAAGGGCGAACCCCATCATTATGCCTTGGTTACAGAATATGCGGTTCGCCGTTAGATAGCCAAATCCAATACCCCTGCCAGTTTCTCCATGCCGCCATAGATGGCTGTTAGGAGTGTGCGTATCGTATCCATTTGGTTATTGATAGTATCCATGGCCTGAATGACAACAGCGGTTTGATCCAGTTGATCGTGGGCACTTCGCATCGTTTCCCGCGCCACAGTGGCGGAATGCCGCGTTTGTTCGCGCACCTGGGCTACTACGACCGTCATTTCCCGAGCGGACTGCTCTTGAGAATTGGCGAATTGGGTGATGCTGTTCGTGGATGTCACAAACTGTTGCGATGACCGACGCAGCCGAGAAAGGATCTCCTCGACCTGCGTGATCGAGCGTTGGGTGTTCTGGGAGAGATTTCTCACCTCCTCAGCCACTACCGCAAAACCGCGCCCATGCTCCCCGGCCCGTGCGGCTTCGATAGCGGCGTTGAGTGCGAGCAGGTTGGTCTGGTCGGCAATTCCGTTGATTACCGTAAGCACAGCGTTTACCTGATCGACGTTGTTCGTCAACTCAGAAACAGAGGTGCGCATGGTATTTGCGGAATGCAAGGTCTGGGTGCTCGCGGTGACCACCTTCTTCACTTCCTGACCGCTGATCTCCATGAGGTGATCAGTTTCTGCGGAGTTGGCGTCTACCTGTGTTGAGCTTGCGCTGATGCAGTTTGCGAGGTCATTTAACTCGGTCAAAAGGTGGAGAGTATTAGCAACGCTAGTCATGGTGTGAACGGCGTTTTGCTCTACCGCTTGTAATTGTGTGCGAACCTCCGCCACCAATTGCGCGACATTCTCAAGGCGGTCTCCCTTCTCATCGTTTTCGTTCTGCAATGTGCTGAGCAGGCGATTGAAGAGGGTAGCAATCTCGCCCAATTCATTTTGCGAGTTCTTTGCTCGCACCTCGTCAACAGAGCCACCGTCGAGTAACGCACGCAAGGCATTTTGCAATACTGCCAGTCCGTTCAAGACTGCGGTGCGTTGGAACAGATAGATAAAGACAGCTATCGATATTATGAAAACCACCGCTGCGCTGAAGGATATTTTCACACGAGCAAGTACAGCTTCTCGCCAAGCAGAGATGCGTTCCTCCGCTTGCTGAACAACCTTTTCCAGATGGGCGACTCCTTCGTCAACAGCGTGACGGCTGGCAACAGAATCCTGTAACAATTTTACGGTGCGTGCTAATTCTTGGGGGTAGCGATTGGTGAGGGAGCGTAGATTCCCGAGGATTCCTTCGGCGCGGTCTTCACCTTGGGCCGACGTTGCGTTATCCGCAGTAGACGTTGTATCCCCTTCCATAGCAGCAGCGACGCTGTCATCACTTGTCGCCTTGTCCATTACTTTTAAACGGGGGAGGTTTTGCAGAAGATTAATTCTTGTCTCGCAATTCTGGATGAGGGAAAGAATACTCTTGTGGTGAGTTTCTTCACCATCGCGAAAAAATTGCTCGCGAGATAGCGCCAATTGATAGATCAGAGCGGCGAGTTCTTGGCTTATTTTGAGATAACGCTGTGCGATGGGCTGGTTGTTTGCGCTGCCCTCAACCGCATAATCTGCTAATCGGTCGATATCGTCTTGCATCTCACTTTCCGCGTGGAGCAGTAATCCCTGCGTGTTTCCACCGAGCTTGCCCGCCCCAAGGACTGCACCACTGTAATCGCGGAGGAGATCGTCTATTGGGCCGGTGAGGAGCGTCGTTACGTCGGGTGGCAGCATGGCAAGTCGTTGATTTTTGACGAAGCGCAGTTGCTCCTTGGCTGCGGAGAGGCGCATGGCGTCGCCGCCGCTCAAGTAGGCATCTACCTCACGGCGCATATTGACCGAGATCTCCTGTTTGAGGCGTGAGTACTCGAGGAGGTAGAGGTAGGCACCGTTAAGTTCTGCGATGCCCCATGCGAGCGTACCACCCAATCCTAATGCGGCAACGATGAGGGTAATTGAGGTTGACTTCGTGATCGTGTCGATACGCATGGGAATACCGCCGTAAGATCTAATAATACTTCAGTGGGATCGGGGTAGGATTTCCGAGGCACCCTGGTCGGACTCCAAACTTTCTAACAATGATATTACAACTACATGTCAGCCAAGGTACTGGTCTAGTTTGATTCCTGCTTCAACCGCATGAATATGCTATACTATTCTCTAAATACATGAATATCAGATATTCTTGGTAATTTTTGTGAGGTAAATCTATGTTGAGCAGACGCACCTGTCCCA